>NZ_JBEOVH010000005.1:239226-354710 GCF_040295385.1 Streptomyces sp. NPDC002825 | reverse complement strand
CAGGGCGAGATCGCGGCCGCGGTCGTCGCCGGCGGCCTCTCCCTGGAAGACGGCGCCCGCGTCGTCGCCCTGCGCTCCAAGGCCCTGCGCGTCCTCTCCGGCGGCGGAGGCATGGCCTCCCTCGGCGTCCCCGAGGCCAGGGCCGAGGAACTGCTCGCGCCGTGGAACGGCCGCATCTCCGTCGCGGCGGCCAACGGGCCCTCCTCGACCGTGGTCGCCGGACAGCCCGAAGCCCTGGACGAGCTCCTCGCCCACTGCGAGGCCACCAACGTCTGGGCACGCCGCATCCCCGTCGACTACGCCTCCCACTCCGCCCACGTCGACCAGATCCAGGACACCCTCGCCCGCGAGCTGAAGGACCTCCGCCCGCAGTCGGGCCACATCGCCTTCCACTCCACCGTCACCGGCGCCGCACTCGACACCACCGAACTGGACGGCGCGTACTGGTTCCGGAACCTGCGCAGCAAGGTCCGCCTCGCCGAGGTCATCGAACACCTCACCGCCCCCGACATCGTCTTCATCGAGGTCAGCGCCCACCCCGTCCTCGTCTCCGGCATCATCGAGACCATCGGCGACACCGGCGCCGTCGTCGGCACCCTCCACCGCAACACAGGCGAACTCACACGCTTCGTCCAGTCCGCCGCCGAAGCCTGGTCCCACGGCGTCACCATCGACTGGTCCACGTTGCTCGCCCCTTACGACGCCCGTACCGTCGAACTGCCCTCCTACCCCTTCCAGCGCGGGCACTACTGGCTCCTGAACGAGTCCGCCGCCGCTCCGCGCGTCGCCGCGCAGCCGGTGCCCCGAGCCGACGAACAGGTCGGCCTGTCGGGTGTCCGCATGCCGTCGTCGCCGCTCGCGCAGGCGCAGTTCGCTCCGCGGCTCGACCCGGTGGCGCACCCCTGCCTGGGCGACTTCGTGGTCGGCGGGCGGCCGGTGGTCAGCGCCGGTGTGCTCGTCGAGTCGGTGATCGAGGCGGTGACCGAGCTCTCCGGGACCGGACCGGTCAGCGTGGAGGAGCTCGAACTCCCCGTCGACCTCGTGCTCGAACCGGTCGGCGCCGACCGGTCGGCCGGCGCCGAGCGCGCCGCCCAGATCGTCCTGGACGCGGACCGGTTCCGCTACTACGCCCAGGACGCGGCGGGCGGCTGGCAGCTGCACGCGCAGGGCCGGGCCGCGGCCGGTGCGCCGGCCGCGCCCACGGTGACGCTCGCCCCGGTCGGTTCGGGCCGCGAGCTGACCGGCGACGAGCTGTACCGGATGCTGTGGCAGCGCGCCCTGTACCTGGGCTCCGCGGCCCGCTGGGTGGAGCGGATCAGGCTCGGCCGGGGCGAGGCCACGGCCGAGATCCGGTCCGCGCTGCCCGGCGAGGCCGAGCCGTACCTGATCCACCCGGGGCTGGTCGACGCCATGTTCCAGACGGCGCTGGCCTGTTTCCCCGCCGACGGCCCGGCCCTGGTGCCGGCCGGTCTCGACCGCTTCGTGCACTACGACCGTGGTGGCGCCCGGGACGGGCTCCGCTGTCACGCCGAACTGTTCGACGGCGGTACGCGGGCGCGTGTCCGGCTCCTCACCGCGCAGGGCCGGCTCGTCGCCGAGGCCGACGGCGTGCGCTTCGTCCCGGCCCTGGACCGTCCGGCCGCCGAGCCCGCCGCCCTCCGGGCGCCCGCGGCCGCCTCCGTACCGCCCGTCGTGTCCGCGCCGCGGCGGCCGGTCGCGGTCCCGACGCCGCCGGACCCGAGCCCGATGCCCCCGGCTCCGGCTCCGGCCGCAGCGCCCGCGACGGTACGCGCCCGCGTGACGCGTACGGTCGCCCAGGCGCTCGGCACCGTGGCGGCCCGGCTCGACACCGGGCAGTCCTTGCAGGCGCTCGGCCTCGACTCGCTGATCGCGATGAAGATCCGGACCGCCCTCGACCGGGAGTTCGACGTCCTGCTGCCGATGACGGCGTTCCTGAACGGCCGCAGCACGGAGGACATCGCCGGGGACGTACTCGAAGCCCTCTGCGCCGACAGCTCCGACAGCTCCGACAGCTCCGACAGCTCCGAAACCGAAGCGGAGGCCCCGCGGAGCGCCCCCGCCGACGACGACGCGGAGCGCTACGAGCCCTTCGGTCTCACCGATCTCCAGCAGGCGTACCTCGTGGGCCGTGGTGACGCCTTCGAACTCGGCAACACCTCCACGTACTTCCAGATCGAGATCGACCTGGAGAACGTGGACCTGCGCCGGCTCGGCGCGTCCTTCCGGGCGATGGTCGAGCGGCACGACATGCTGCGGGCCGTCTTCACCGCCGAGGGCGAGCAGCGCGTCCAGCGGGAGGTCCCGGCTTATGTGATCGGTGAGACCGACGTGTCCGCGCTGGCTCCCGACGAGCGGGAGGCCGCGCTGACCGCCGTCCACGAGGAGATGCGGCACCAGGTCTTCGACACCGCCCGCTGGCCGCTGTTCGACGTGCGGGTGACCCGCATCGACGAGCGGACGATCCGGCTGCACGCCGGCTTCGACGCCCTGATCATCGACGGTTTCAGCACGTCGATCCTGTTCAGGGAGTGGGCCGCGCACTACCGCGGCGAGGAGCTGCCGGAGCTGGAGCTGCGCTACCGCGACTACGTCCGGCAGGCGCGCGAGCTGGAGGGCGGGCCCGAGTACGACCGGGCGCTCGCCTACTGGCGGGACAGGATCGACACCCTGCCGGCCGCACCGCAGCTGCCGCTGGCCGTGGCTCCGTCGAGCCTGGACCGGCCGGTGTTCAACCACCGTGGCGCGACGCTCCCGAAGGAGGAGTGGACGCGCTTCAAGGAGCACGCCGCGGCGGCCGGGGTCAGCCCGTCCGCGGCGCTGTGCACGGCGTACTCGCAGGTGATCGCGGAGTGGAGCGCCACCCCCGACTTCTCCCTGAACCTGCTGTACTTCAACCGGCTTCCGCTGCATCCGCAGGTCGGCGACGTCATCGGCAACTTCTCCACCACGCTGATGCTGGAGATCCGCGACTCGGCCGAGGACACGTTCGCCACCCGGGCGAGCGAGGTGCAGGCCCGGCTGTGGAGCGACATGGAGCACAGCCAGGTCAGCGGTGTGCAGGTGCTGAGGGAGCTGAACCGGGCCCGTGGCGCGTCGGTGCGGGCCGCGGCGCCGGTCGTCTTCACGAGCCTGGTGAACTTCGCGGGGCAGCAGGACAGCGAGGAGCGCGGGGTCGTGCAGTACCTCGCGGGGATCGGTGAGAACGGCCGTCAGGTGAGCAGTTCGGTCCGGACCCCGCAGGTGTGGCTTGACCACCAGGCGGTCGAGGAGGCCGGTGAGCTCGTCCTGAACTGGGACGTGATCGAGGAGCTGTTCCCTGCGGGCTGCGTGGACGCCATGTTCGCCGCGTACCAGCGGATGCTGCACGAGCTGTGCCGGGACCCGGAGGCCTGGCAGCGGCCCCGGCCCGCGCTCGTACCGGCGGCCGATCTCGAGGTACGGGCCGAGGCCAATGCCACCGACGGGCCCGTGCCCGACGGTCTGCTGCACGACGCGGTGCTCGCCCAGGCCGAGGCCACGCCCGACGCGCCGGCCGTCATCTCGGGGGCGCTGACCCTGACGTACGGGGAGCTCGACCGCAGGTCCAACCGGGTGGGGCACGCGCTGCGCGCCCAGGGGGCCGGCCCCGGCGACCTGGTGGCGATCGTCATGGACAAGGGCTGGGAGCAGGTCGTCGCGGCGCTCGGCATCCTGCGGTCGGGGGCGGCGTACGTCCCGATCGACGCCCGGGTGCCCGTCGAGCGGCTGCACGTGCTGCTCGACAGTGCCGGGATCAGCCGGGTCGTCACCCAGCCGTGGGTGGAGGACACGGCGGACTGGCCGGAGGGTGTGGCCAGGACCGTGGTGCGGGCGGACGACCCGGGTGAGGACAGCCCGCTGGGCGAGTCCGGTGCCAAGCCGGGCGACCTCGCCTACGTGATCTTCACGTCGGGTTCCACGGGTCTGCCGAAGGGCGTGATGATCGAGCACGGTGCCGCGCTGAACACGGTGGTCGACGTCAACGAGCGGTACGGCGTCACCGCGGCCGACCGGGCCCTCGGACTGTCCGCGATGCACTTCGACCTGTCGGTGTACGACGTCTTCGGACTGCTCTCGGTGGGCGGCGCCCTGGTGCTGCCCGAACCGGCGGCGCACCGTGAGCCCGCCCGCTGGGCGGAGCTCGTCGCCGAGCACGGGGTGACGATCTGGAACAGCGTGCCCGCGCTGATGGAGATGTTCACCGAACACGCCCTGTCGAACGGGCTCACCGGGCTGCCGGTGCGGCTCGTCATGATGAGCGGTGACTGGATACCGGTGTCGCTGCCCGGACGGATCCGGCTGCTGCTGCCGGACGCCGAGCTGTGGAGCCTCGGCGGCGCCACGGAGGCGTCGATCTGGTCGATCCTGCACCCCATCGGCGAGGTGTCGGACGACTGCGTGAGCATCCCGTACGGCAAGGCGATGCGTAACCAGCGCTTCCACGTCCTGGACGGCGCGCTGCGGCCCTGCCCCGTGTGGGTGCCGGGCGACCTCTACATCGCGGGCGTCGGTCTGGCCCGCGGCTATCTGAACGACGAGGCCAAGACCCGCGCCGCGTTCCTGCACCACCCGGACACCGGCGAGCGGCTCTACCGCACCGGCGACATGGGGCGCTTCCTGCCGGACGGCACCATCGAGTTCCTCGGCCGGCTCGACTCCCAGGTGAAGATCCAGGGCTACCGGATCGAGCTGGGCGAGGTCGAGGCCGGGCTCACCCAGTGCGAGGGCGTGCGGTCCGCCGCGGTCGTCGCGGCGGGGGAGCAGCACGGGCCCAAGCGGCTCATCGCGTACGTCGTCCTCGACGAGGGCCGCGAGGACACCGAGGAGCAGATCACCGAGGCGCTGCGCCGGGTCGTCCCGTCCCACCTGGTGCCGCAGCGGGTCCTCGTCCTGGACGAGCTGCCGCTGAGCGACAACGGGAAGGTGAACCGGGCGGCCCTGCCCGCGCCCGACGAGGTCGCCGTGGAGGGCGCCGGGTTCGTGCCACCGCGCGACGAGGTGGAGCGCCGGCTCGCGGAGATCTGGGCGGAGTTCTTCGGCGTGAGCGAGATCGGGGTGACCGCGAGCTTCTTCGACCTCGGCGGTGACTCGCTGCTCGCGGTCCGGCTGATGGCCAGGATCGCCCGCGGTCTCGGCCGCAGCCTGCCGCTGTCCACGCTCTTCGCCCGGCCGACGATCGAGCTGCTGGCCCGGGCGGTGCGGGAGGCCGACGGCGGCGAGACCGGCCGCGAGGCGCTGGTGCCGGTGCGCACCGGTGGTTCGCGGACTCCCCTGGTGTTCGTCCACCCGGTCGGCGGTGACGTGCTCTGTTACGCGGAGCTCGCCGAACTCCTCGGCGAGGAGCAGCCGTTCTACGCGCTTCAGCTGCCGGACACGGAGCTGGACAGCGTGGAGGCGATGGCCGCCCACTACGTCACGACGCTCCGTGAGGCGCTGCCGGACGGTCCGTACCGGCTCGGCGGCTGGTCGATGGGCGGCGTGATCGCCCTGGAGATGGCGGCCCAGCTCACCGCGGCGGGCGCCGAGGTGGAGCTGCTCACCGTGATCGACCTGATGGTGGAGCCCGGACCGGCGGAGGGGGCGCCCGTCTCCGACGAGCAGCTGCTGTCCTGGTTCGCCCGGGACCTGGCGGGGCTCGCCGGGGTCGACTGGGAGCTGCCGCCCGAGGCCTTCGACGGCCGACCGCCGGTGGAGGTCCTGTACGCCGCGGCGCGGGGAGCGGGGGCGCTGTCCGAGGACATCGACCTCGACACGCTCAGCGCCATCGTCGGCCGGTTCCGGAACAACTACCGGGCCCTGCTGCGCCACGCGCCCAGCGGTTTCGCCGGACGGGTCGTGTCGCTGCGTGCCGCGGACGGCGGTGCGACGGTCGAGACCGCGAACCGCTGGATGCGGTACTTCCCCGGTGACGCCCGCCTCGTCGACGTACCCGGCGACCACTACACGGTGATGCGCGGCGAGCGGCTGCGCGTCCTGGCCGGCGAGCTGCGCCGGGCCCTCGACGCGCACTGACCCGACCGGCCGGGCCGCCGCGCCGGCGGCCCGGCCGGTCCACCCCGGACCGGTCTCCTGTCCGGTCCGGCCCCGGACCGCGCGGGGCCGATCCACTCGATGCACCCCGGACCCGTCCCGCGATTCCGCGGGCTCCAGGTCCACGAAGTGAGGACATTCGGTATGGGAAGAGATCAGGCCGCCCCGACGAGGCGGCCGGCGGGCACGCTGCCGGCGACCGTGCCGGTCGCCGTCATCGGGGCGGGTCAGTCCGGCCTCGCCGCCGCATACTGCCTGCGGCAGGCCGGGGTCGGGTGTGTGGTGCTCGACGCCGGGAGCGAGGTGGGCGAGACCTGGGCGCGGCGCTGGGACTCGCTGAAGCTGTTCACGTCCGCGCAGTTCTCCGGCCTTCCCGGGCTGCCGTTCCCCGGCGAGGGCGCGCACTACCCCGGCAAGGAGGAGGTGGTGGCGTATCTGCGGGAGTACGCCCAGCGGTTCGCACTCCCGGTGCTGACCGACCACCGTGTGCTGTCTCTGCGCCAGGACGGCGACGGCTATGTGGTGACCACCGCGCACGGCGCGTGCCGGGCCGGGCAGGTCGTGATCGCGACCGGCGCGTTCGGCGCGGCGCGGGTTCCGGACTTCGCGGCCGGGCTGAGCCCGGACGTGCCGACGCTGCACACCAGCGAGTACCGGGGCGCCGGGCAGGTGCCGCCGGGGACGGTGGTGGTCGTGGGTGACGGCAACTCCGGCCGGCAGATCGCCGCCGAGCTGTCCGAGACGCACAGCGTGGTGCTCAGCTGCAGCGAGGCCGTCTCGCCGCCGCTGCCGCAGACGGTCGTCGGGCGGGACATGTTCTGGTGGATGAGCGTCCTCGGTGTGATGAGCCTGCCGGTGAACATGCAGGCACCCGACCCGATCGTCGGCGACCGGGTGCCCGAGCTCGTCGCGGCGGGCCGGATGCGCACGGTCGGCCGGGTCACCGGCGCCGAGGGCGCCGAGCTGCTCGTCGCGGACGGCGAACGCGTGAAGCCGTCGGCGGTGATCTGGGCGACCGGCTACCGCACCGACTGGAGCTGGCTCGACCCGCGGATGCTGGACGAGGAAGGGCAGCCCCGGCACACCGAGGGCACCGGGGTGCTGCCCGGCAGCCACTACCTGGGGCTGTACCGGATGCGTACCCGCGGCTCGGCGCTGATCGGCTTCGTCGGCCGGGACGCCGAACGCGCGGTGGCGGCGATCACCGCAGGCCCTCAGGGCCCCACGACCGACTCCCCCACGGCAGAAGGCGAGCCGTCATGACCACCGTCGCTTCCACCACCGAACTCGACGTCCTGGGCGCCCTTCTGGCGTTCGACTTCATCGGGTTCGCGCAGAAGTCCGCCGCCCTCGACCCCACCGAGCCTCAGTACGGGCGGGCGGTCGGCGCCGCCTTCGGGATCGCGGCCCGTCGCCGCTTCCCGCAGGGCGCGACGGCTGAGGAGGTAGACGGGTACGTCGGGGAGTTCCTCGGCTCCCTGGAGGCCGGCGCGGAGGACTTCGACCCGTCGGCCCTCGCCCGTCTCGTCGCCGACGGCCTGGACGCGGACGCGGAGCGGGACGATGCGGACCCGGACCCCGAGCGGACGATGCAGGCGCGTCTCGTCCTGACCCTCCGGTGGGTGCGGGAGCTGGGTCTCGGCCCTGACGGGCAGCGGGAGTTGCTGGCGGAGGCGGAAGGTCTCCTCGCGGCCTGAGAGGTGCGGGAGGCGGCGCTCCGGGTGGTCCGGGGCGCCGCCCTTCGCGCTCAGTCCCCGGACGCCCCGGGCTCGCCCGGCGTCCAGACGTCCAGCGCGCCGTCCCCGTACAGGGCGCGCACGGCCCGCTTGTCGTACTTGCCGACGCTGGTCTTGGGCACGGCGTCCACGAAGGACCACCGCTCCGGGATCCACCAGCGGGCCACCCGTCCGGCCAGGAACGCGCGCAGCTCGTCCCCGCCGGTCCCTGCGCCGGGCACCAGCGAGACGCAGGCCAGGGGCCGTTCCTCCCAACGCGGGTCGGGCACGCCGACGACGACGGCCTCCAGGACGGCGGGGTGCTCGATGATGGCGTTCTCGAGCTCGATGGTGGAGATCCACTCGCCGCCGCTCTTGATGCCGTCCTTGAGCCGGTCGCTGACCACGACCCAGCCGCCCGGTTCGATCACGCCGAGGTCGCCGGTGCGGAGCCAGCCGTCGTGGAACTTCTCCGGGGAGTCCTCGGTGTTGAAGTACGAGCCGGTGACCCACGGTCCGCGGAGTTCGAGTTCGCCCACCGAGGTGCCGTCCCAGGGCTGTTCGCTGCCGTCCTCCGCGATCAGGCGCACCTCGACGAAGGGCATCACGCGGCCGCTCTTGGCCAGCCAGTCGACCTCGTCCTCGTCGGGGGTGTCGTGCGGGGGGACGGCGAAGGTGGCGAGGGGGCTGGTCTCGGTCAGTCCCCAGCCCTGCTTGAGGCGGACCCCGTAGCGGTCCTTGAGCGTCTTGAGCAGGGCGCGCGGCGGGGTCGCGCCGCCGCAGCCGGCGAGGCGTACGGCGCTCAGGTCGAGCGGGTGCTGTTCGCCGTGGTGGACCAGGCTGTTCCAGATCGTGCAGATCGCGGCGACCGCGGTGGGCCGCTCCTCGTTGATGATCCGGGCGAGGTCGGGGGTGTGCAGCTGCCGGCCGTTCATGATCAGGTCGGAGCCGGCGAGCCAGGCGGCGTACGGCCAGCCCCAGGCGTTGGCGTGGAACATGGGGACGATCGGCAGCACGCGGTCGCCGTCGTGCATCGCGAATCCGGCGCCGGCGGAGACGCCGAGCGTGTGCAGGGTGATCGAGCGGTGGCTGTAGGCGACGCCCTTGGGGTTGCCGGTGGTGCCCGTGGTGTAGCAGAGCGCGGCCGCTTCCCGTTCGTCCAGGTCGGGCCAGGTGAAGCCGGGCCGCTCGGCCGCGAGGAGCTCGTCCCAGCGGTGGACGGCGATGTGCGGGGGCAGTTCGGGGTCCGGCGCTTCGCCGATGACGACGACGTGGCGGACGCCGGCGAGCCGGTCCCGGAGGGGTTCGAGCATGTCCAGGAGGGTCGCGTCGACGAGGAGGACGGTGTCCTCGGCGTGCTCGACGATGTAGCCCAACTGGTCGGGGTGGAGGCGGAGGTTGAGGGTGTGGAGCACCGCGCCCATGCTGGGTACGGCGAGGTAGGCCACGAGGTGTTCGGGCGTGTTCCAGGCGAGGGTGGCGACCCGTTCGCCGAGTTGTACGCCGAGCCGGGCGAGGGCGGCGGCGAGCTGCTCGGCCTGGCGGGCGATGTCGGCGAAGGACTGTGAGGACCGGGCGGCCGGCCCGTCGGAACATCGGATCACCCGGCTCTCCCCGTAGACGCGCTGCCCGTGCGCGAGGATGTCGCGGACCAGCAGCTCGCGGTCCTGCATCGTGCTCTTCATGGTGCGGCCCCTTGGAAGTGCGCGGTGGACAGGACGTGATCAGCCGAGGTACTGGATGTCCCCCAGCAGGGAGCTGCTGACGTGGTCGTGGTCCAGGAGGTTGACGCGGGCGTTCATCGTGCCGCTGCCGACCGCGAACTCGTAGGTGCCGGAGCCACCGATGATCTTGAAGGTGCCGGTCGGGTAGACCATGGTGTCCGAGGTCAGCGGGGCGGTGAGCGCGTAGCTGATGTTGAGCCGGTCGCCGTCGGGCTCCGTCATCGTCGCCGTCCCCCTGATGTCGTACTTGCCGGGGATGGTCGCGGTGCACACCACCTCCTTCTGGGCCCACGTGGCGGTGGTGACCGGTTTGCCGGTGGAGGTGCCCGTCCCGGTCACGTTGTAGCCGTTGCAGCCCACGGTGTCGGGGTGCGTGGTGGCGACCACCGCGAAGTTGCTGGTGATCTCGACGGTGGGAAGGTACGTCCCGGCGGTGACCGCCGTGGTGCCGGTCTCGGCGGCGACGGTGACGCCGGCCGTGCCGCCGGCGATCAGTACGGCTCCGGCCACGACACCCGCCATGCGGGCGGACCAGTGACGGGCGACTCTTGCCATGTTCTCCCCCGAACGTGTCAGCTCATGCCCAACTACGCCCTGCAGAAGGGCTGTTGGGCACAGCTTCCCCGATCGGGGACCTGCCGTCGAGACGTTCGACAGGCGCGTCGCGGGCAGAGAGGCGGAGCCGGCCTCGACGGTGTCGAAGCCGGCCCCCATGGCGCCGTACGCGCCCTTGCGCGCTGGATCAGATCTGCCAGCGGAAGCCCATGGAGCCGTCCAGGGAAGCGGTGACGTGGTCCTTGTCCAGCAGATTGACGGTGGCGTTCATCTTGCCGCCGCCGACGGCCTCGTCGAAGCTGCCGTCGCCGCCGGTGATCGTGAAGGTGCCGGACGGGTAGACCATGGCGTCCGAGGTCACCGGAGCGTTGAGGTGGTAGGTGAAGTAGAGGTGCGAGCCGTCGGCCTGAGTGATCGTCACCTTGCCGTTGATGTCCCACTGGCCGGGCACGGTCGCGGTGCAGGCGTCCTCGGTCTGCGACCAGGTGGCGGTGCCGGCGACCCGGTTGCCGGTGAAGGTCCCCGAGCCGACCACCTTGTAGCCGTTACAGCCCACGGTGTCGGGATGCGTGCTCGTGGTCACCCCGTAGTTGCCCGTACCGGTGAACGCGCTCGCCCCGGGAGGCGGCGTGGTGGCCGCGCTGGAGACACCGGTCGTGGCGCCGAGGATCAGCGCCGCTCCGGCCATCGCGCCGGCTATACGCCCGGACCGACGAAGAGCAAGTGTTGCCATGATTCCCCCCGCAATTGTCAGTTCTTGTCGAACTGGGCCCACTTGTAGGCCCGTTGGCGACAGTTTCCATGATCGGGGGCCGTTCCGTCGAGGCATTCAGGCCAGTGTTTCCGGAATGCGGTGATGCATTTCCTGATGACGGACACCCCACCGACCACGGAGGGCGGGACCCGGTTGACCGGCGCGGCGCCTGTTGTCAGAGTGGACAACAAGATATTGTCCACTCTGACAACAGGGAAGGGCCCATGCCCGCTGCACGACGCCGCCGTACCCCGGACCAGGCGCGCGCCGAGATCCTGGACGCCGCCACCGAGCTCATCGCGCGGCACGGACCCGACGGCGTGGGGCTGCGCCGGGTCGCGGAGGCCGCCGGGGTGACCCACGGGCTCGTCACCCACTACTTCGGGACCTACCGGGCGCTGGTGCGGGCCGTCCTCGAGCGCGAGAACGAGCGCAAGCGGGAGCTCGTACGGGAGCGCATGCGGGCCGACGGCAGCGTGCCGTACGCGGCCGGCATGACCGAGGTGCTCTTCGAGATCCTCGCCGACGAGCGTTACGTCCGGCTGTGGACGTGGTCCCAGCTCCACGGCTGGGAGGACGAGACGGCCCCGGACTCCCCCACGAACCTCTCCCGCCTGGTCGACGCGATCGAGGAAGGCGTCCGCTCGGTCCTTCCCCCGCCCGAGGGTCCCGACCGGGCGCGGATCGAGATGGTCGTCCTGCTCGCCATGTCCAGCGCGTACGGCTACGCCCTCGGCCGGCGCTACTGGCTCGCCGACCTGGGCCACGACCCCGACGAGCCGGGGCGCGACGCCGCCTATCGCACCGCACTCTCTTCCGTCCTCGCCGCCCACCTCGGAGGGTTGACATGAACCGGAACGACCTGGACATCCTCGCCTCGGACCGCGAGCGCTTCGACGCCGAGGAACGGCTGCGGGCCGCCGTCGAGAACGGCCGGCTGCCGCTGGCGGACCTCACGCCCCGGCTCGACGAGGTGCACGCCTCACGCACCCGGGGCGACCTGGAGGAAGCCTGCCGCGGTCTGCCGCCGCCGGGCCCGCGGGACTCGCTCGTGGTGGACCGGCCCCCGACCTCGCGCGGCTTCGTCGCGGGCGTCTTCGGCGGCTTCGAGCGCAAGGGCGCCTGGGTCGTGCCACCCCGGATGACGCTCTGGTCGATGTGGGGCGGCGGAAGGATCGACCTGTCCGAGGCGCGCTTCAGCAGCCAGGACACCGAGATCCGCGCCGTCGCCCTGTGGGGCGGCACCAGGATCGTCGTCCCGGAGGACATCGAGGTCGAGGTGCGGGGTCTCGGACTCTTCGGCGTCTTCGACAAGCGCGCCGCCCGGCGCATCGGCGAGCCGGGCACACCCCGGGTGGTGATCAAGGGCCTGGCCCTCTTCGGCGCGGTCGTCACCCGCAACAAGAAGTAGCGGCGGGGGTCACGGCGGGATCGCCTCGATCGTGTCCCTCAAGCGGTGCAGCACCTCACGGAGTCGCCCCACGGGCGGCGTGGCCAGCGCGAGGCGCAGCGCCCGCGGCCGGTGGGGCCCGGTGGCGAAGGCGTCCGCGGTGGACACGAGGATCCCCGCCCCGGCGAGCGCGGCGGCGACGTGGTCGGGGCGCTGGTGCGGCTCCAGGCCGAGCCACACCGTGTACGCGCTCGGATGTGCCGTGACGTCCATGCCGGCGAGCGCGGCGCGGGCGATGCCCTGCCGGGCGGCCGCGTCCTCGCGGCGGTCGCGCTCCAGGCGCGTCACCGTGCCGTCGGAGAGCCAGCCGGTGGCGAGCGCGGTGACGAGCCCCGGGGCTCCCCGGGCCGCCGCGCGCAGGCTCCGGGTGACCGGCTCCACATGGCGGCCGGGCAGTACGGCGAAGCCGAAGCGCAGGCCGGGTGCCACGTTCTTCGACAGGCCGGCCACGTAGCAGGTGCGTTCGGGCGCGAGGGCCCGCAGCGGCGGGGGCGGCGACGGGTCGAGGAACGCGTAGGTGCCGTCCTCGACGATCAGGCAGTCCCGCGTCCCGGCGACGGCGACGAGCCGGTCGCGCGCCTCCCGGTCCAGGACCCAGCCGAGCGGGTTGTGCACGGTCGGCATCGTGTAGACCGCGCGGACGGGCCGGTCCCGGCACAGCCGGTCCAGGGCGTCCAGGTCGGGGCCGGTCGCCGTGACCGGGACGGGGGCCAGTTCGAGGCCGTGCGCCGAGGCGAGGAGCTTGATGCCCGGGTAGCCGAGCGCGTCGACGGCGAGGACGTCACCGGGCCGGGTGAGGGCGCGCAGGACGACGTCCAGCGCCTGCTGGGTCCCGCCCGTCAGCACGACGTCCTGGGGTGCGGTGTCGATCCCCCGGTCGAGGAGGTACGTGGCCACGGCCGCCCGGTCGCTGCGGCGTCCGCCCGGCGGGTGCTGGTACAGCAGCGCCTCGGCGTCACCCGTGGCCGCCAGCGCGCGCAGGGCCTGCCGCAGCAGGGCCTCCTGCCCGGCGGCCAGCGGCTGGTTGAACGACAGGTCCGCCACCCGGGGCACGGGCAGCGCGCGCGAGGGTTCGAGCCCGTCGTAGCCGGCCTGCTCACGCACGAACGTGCCTCGGCCCGTCTCCCCCACGACCAGCCCCATGGCGGCGAGTTCGGCGTAGACCCGGGTGGCGGTGGCCAGCGCGATCCGCCGCTCGCGCGCGAGGGCGCGGTGCGTCGGGAGCCGGCTGCCCGCCGGAAGGGTGCCGGAGCGGATGGCGGCGGCGAACTCGTCGACGACGGCTTTGTAGGACGGCGGTCGCATGCGGGGCACCTGCGGGGACGGAGAAGGGACGGGACTCGTCTCGACTTGTATCCAGGACAATAGATGGATCGTCCTGGATCGCGGCTCCTAGCCTCGGTGCGTCCGCACTCAGCGAAACGGAGCACCGGCATGACGGTCCGCACCGAGCGGGACGACCACGTCGTCACGATCACCCTCGCCAGGGAACACAAGCTCAACGCCCTCGACCACCCGACGATCGACGCGCTGCTCGCCGAACTGGACCGCGTCGAGGCCGACGACCGCGTCCGGGCCGTCGTCCTGACCGGCGCCGGGCACAGGGCGTTCAGCGCGGGTGCGGACATCCCTTCCCTCGCCGGCAGCATCGAGGGCGGTCCCGAGCGGGCCCTGCGGGAGTTCGTCCGCCGGGGCCACGCGCTGACCCGGCGGATCGAGGAGTTCCCCAAGCCGTTGATCGTGGCGGTCAACGGCCTTGCGTACGGCGGTGGTTGCGAGATCACCGAGGCCGCGCCGCTCGCGATCGCCGCCGAGCACGCGAGCTTCGCGAAGCCCGAGATCGCCCTCGGGTTCCCGCCGCCCTTCGGTGGCTCCCAGCGGCTTCCGCGCCATGTCGGCCGCAAGCGCGGCCTGGAGATGATCCTGACCGGCGATCCGATCCCGGCGGCCCGAGCGGCCGAGATCGGCCTCGTCAACAGCGTCGTACCGGCCGATGAACTCCTCGCCGCCGCACATGACTTGGCCGGGCGTGTCATCCGGCACGCGCCGACGGCCGTCGCGGCCTGCCTGCGCGCGGTCACACGCGGCATCAACCTGCCCATCGACGAGGGCCTCGCGGTGGAGGCGGCCTGTTTCGCCGCCACCGTCCCCACGGACGGCGTACGGGACGGACTGCGGCGTTTCCTCGAACGGTGACGTCCCTCAGCGCACCCCCTCCCACAGGAGCCGTTCCTCCGCGCGCGGGTCGGCGACCGGGACGGGCTCGGGCGTGGCGCCGAAGGTCATCGTCGTGCGGTGCGCCCTGTCGTACGCCTGCCAGCCCGGGTTGCCCGTCTTCGCGAAGCGCACCCACGCCCCGTGCATCGCGTCCGCGAGGGCCTGGGGCGGTTCGGCGCCGAGCAGGGCCGCGTACGACGGGTCGTGGAGGCGGTCGAACACGAAGGGCAGTTCCAGGGCGTGGCAGGCGCCGAGGTCGCCGCCGAACTGCGGGGAGCGCCAGGCGAACTCGTAGAGGTACGAGCCGGGCACGGCCTCGGCGAGGCGGACGGCGGGGATCCGGTAGAACCAGTCCGTCGCCACCGCGTCGAGGAGCTCGCCCGGTGCGGCGTCCGGGCGGGCGGCCCGGTAGACGGGGAGGGCCACGGCCGGGTCGAGGCCGTAGCCCGCGGTCATCGCGTGGAGCGAGGACTCGGGGAAGACGTGCAGGCGCTGCGTGGGGACCAGGAACAGGCGGTACTCCTCGCGGTTGCTGCCGATGAGGAGGTCGACCTCGCAGTCCGCGCCGGGGAGCGTGAGCTCGTCCTGCACCGGCTCGAACGGCATCATGTCGAGGACGGCCTCGCCCCACCGCGCCGGGTCCGGATCGGCGCCCACTTCGGCACGCAACTCGGCCTGCGCCGGGAGGAGTTCCGACCACTTCACGGACTCGAAGGCCTCCGGGCTCGCGTCCTCGATCCCGAGTTTCTCCGCGAGGCGGGCCGCGATCAGCGCGGCCGACGACGGGCGCAGGAAGTGGTGGCAGGCGCCGCTCTGCAGGATGGCCCGGTGGAACAGCCCCCGGGCCGCTTCGGTGGTCAGGAGCGCGCCGATGCTCATCGCGCCCGCCGACTCGCCGAAGACGGTCACCCGGTCCGGGTCGCCGCCGAAGGAGGCGATGTTCTCGCGGATCCAGCGGAGTGCGGCGATCTGGTCGAGCAGGCCCCGGTTGTCGGGGCGGCCGGGGAGGCGCAGGAAGCCGTCGGCGCCCAGGCGGTAGTTGAGCGTGACGCAGACGACGCCGTCGCGGGCGAAGGCGCCTCCGTCGTATCCGGACGCCGAGCCGGAGCCGTTGGTGAACGCCCCTCCGTGCAGCCACACCATCACGGGCAGCTGGGCGCCGGGCCCGGGGGACGGGGTCCAGACGCTGAGGTTCAGACAGTCCTCTCCCGGGACGGCGTTCTCCGGGATGAGCGCGTCGAAGGGCGGCGCGTAGGGGGCGTGGGGCGCCGTCGGCCCGTGGGCGGTGGCGTCGCGCACGCCCGTCCACGGCTCGGGCGGGGCGGGGGCCCGGAACCGCAGGGCGCCGAAGGGCGGAGCGGCGTACGGGATGCCGAGGAAGGAGGTCACCCCGTCGGGGGAGGTCCGGCCGCGGACCTCCCCCTGGCGCGTACGGCAGACCGTCATGCCGACAGCACCTCGAGCAGCGCCTTGCCGAACTCCTCGGGGCGTTCGAGGTGGACGGCGTGCCCGGCGTCGGCCACGGCGACCTCCCGCACGCTCCCGCCGGCGGCCGCGTACCGGTCCAGGACGTGGCGGGTCTGCGCCAGCATCGGCTGCGCAGGGGTGCCGTCCCATCCGGGCACGGCGCCGAGGGCGCCCAGGTGGGCCAGGTCGAACAGGGAGGTGTCGGAGACGATGATGTCGTCCTCGCCCCTGATCCACAGGACGGGCGGCTTGGGGTCGACGAGGTGCAGGTCGTCGACGCGAAAGTGGTTCGGGGCCATGGAGTTGAGCACGCCGCGCGTACCGGGCGCGAAGCCGGGCCAGGCGGTGGACGGCTTGCTGTCGCCCGGGTAGTGGTCGTCGCCGAGGCGGGTGGCGAGCATGGCCTCGACGTACTCGTCCTCGTACTCGGGGCGGAGCGGCGGCTTCACGTAACAGGACGTCAGGACGGTGCGCGGCGAGGTCGGGGAGTCCTCGCCCCGGTCGCCCTCGGCGAGCCGCCGGACGAACTCCGGGTTGGCCGTGCCGCCGCCCGATCCGGCCCCGTCCGGGGAGTTGAGGGTGCCCTCCACGCCCTGCGTCCCGCCGAAGCCGTACGGGGAGACCGGGCTGACCAGGGTGAGGGAGCGCACGGCGGCCGGGTGGTCGCGCAGGAACTGCATGACCACGCCGCCGCCCATGGACCAGCCGACCAGGTGGGCCCGGTCGATGCCGAGGGCCGTGAGCAGTTCGGCGAGGTCGTCGGAGTGGTCCCGCAGGCCGCGGGTGGCGTCGACGGGCAGCGGGTCGCTGCCGCCGAAGCCGCGCAGGTCGACGGCGAGGGGGCGGTAGCGGTCCGGCAGCGTGGTGAGGGTGGAGTGCCAGAACGCGGAGGAGGAGACGTTGCCGTGGACGAAGACGACGGCTTCGCCCTCGGCCCTGGCCTCGGTGATCTGCTGGGTCAGTCGGCCGGTGGTGACACGGCGGGTGTGGAGCGAGGTCATGGCGTCGAGATCCTTGTCGCGTGTGATCGGCGCGTGTGCTGGTGTGCCGGGTGCTGGTGTGCCAGGCGCTGGTCGCGTGAGCTGATGTCGCGGGTGCCGGCGTCGCGGGTGCCGGTCGCGGGTGCCCGTCGCGGGTGCCCGTCGCGGGTGCCGGTCGCGGGTGCCGGTCGCGGGTGCTGGTCGCGGGTGCTGGTCGCGGGTGCTGGTCGCGGGTGATTCAGGAGAGCCAGGTGGCGACCTGGGCGGCGGCGGTGCTGTGCCAGCCGAGTTCCAGGTGGTTGGCGGCCGCGACGGTGGCCTTGCCGCCGACGGTGGGGATGCCGGTGGTGTCGAGGGCACTGGACACGAAGACGACGCCGTCGCTGGGTCCGCGGTTCTCGTTGAAGATGCCGACGATGTCGGCGGAGCCGCCGGCGAGGAGGTAGGTGGTGACCGAGGCGGGCACTCCGGCGCTGTGCAGCGGGGCGATCAGCGATCCGGCGTCGATGGCCGCCTGGATGCCGGTGCCGGCGGTGTAGAAGCCCTGGCCGCCGTAGTAGGTCGTGTACCAGTCCTGGGCGGCGCCGTCGACTCCGTACACGCCGTCCCAGCGGGCCAGCATCTGGCGCTGGCCGGGGTAGTTGTCCTGGCCGCCGGACGGTGTCATCGAGAACTCGGGGTGTGTGGTGTAGAGGCCGTAGCAGGTCATGTGGGAGTGCGGGGACGGTGCGTTGATCTTGCCTCCGCACTCCGGCCAGATGGAGAAGTCGTGGGCCCAGCCGTGGGCGTACGGGTAGTCGTAGCCGCCGTTGGGACCGCCGAGGGTGATCAGACGGCGGACGTCACCGGCGTACGCGCGCCCCCAGGAAGGCCTGAGGGAGGAGACGTACGCGCGGGTCGACATCTCGCCCTTGCTCCAGCCGACCAGGTCCACCTGGCTGACGCCCAGCTTCGCCTTGATGACGGCGATCGCGTCGCCGACGATCTGCGCCTGCATCAGGTTGTCGCCCTGCTTGTGCGCGAAGCCGACGGCGAAGACGCGGTGGCCCCGCTCGGAGAGGTACTGCATGAGCCCGGTGGACGGGCAGGAGGCGGCGCCGCAGCCGTAACCGCCCGATTCGCCGGGGTTGGCCCAGGCCCGGTCCGCGGTGTCGTTCGCCCCGTGCACGAGGAGGACGGGGGTGGTGCGGCTGCCGGTGTTCCAGCCCGGCGCCGAGTACAGCAGGAACCGGCCGGAGGACGGCCGGGAGACGCCGCCGAAGTACGTGACGCGCTTGCCGTCCTGGTCGCCGCGGCCGTCCGCGGGGAAGCCCTCGGTGCGGAAGCCGGTGGTCGTGTCGGCGTAGCGTTCGACCCGCTCCCAGCCGTTGGTGACGGTCCCGGCCCCGTAGCTCGCCTCCAGGGTGAGGTACGGAGGAGGCGTCGCGCCGCTCGCGGCGGCGGGCGACGCCACCACGGCGGCCGCGACGACCCCCACCACGGCCAGGACACGGGCTGCGCGCAGCCGCCACCGGCGTCCCGGACTCCGTCTGTCGGCCATGTTCCGGCCTCCCCGCTCGTGCGCCCGCGGCGCGTCCCCCCGGTGCCCGTCCTGGCATCGGATCCGCCCACGGTAGGCGGGCGGACAGACCACGGGGCATGTGGTCACGCCACACAAAGCGAACCGTCGGCATGGACGGGGGCCGCACAAGCGGGGGCGGCGGGGCCCTACTTCAGATAGCCGAGCACCGTCATCATCCCGGATTCCGCGTGGTAGACGTTGTGGCAGTGGATCATCCACAGGCCGGGGTTGTCGGCGTCGAAGTCGACGTCGAGCCGCTTGCCCGGCAGCACGATCGAGGTGTCCTTGCGCGCGCCGCCGTCCGCGAGCGCGTACGTGTGGCCGTGCAGGTGCATGGGGTGCCACATCGTCGTGCTGTTCACGAAGGACAGCCGGACCCGCTCGCCCGAGCGGACCGGGTAGCGCTGCGCCGGGTCGTACTTCCTGCCGTTGATGGCCCAGTTGTACGTCATCATCGAGCCGGTCAGCTCGAACTCGATCGTCCGGTCCGGACGCCCCGGTTCGAGCCGCACGGACTCGGCAGCCTTCAGCTGACCGCCGTGGACGACCTTTCCGTCCAGCTCCTTCGGGCGTGCGGAGGCGGTGGGCGCCGATCCGCCGCCGGTACGGAGGACGGCGAGGGCGGTCCTGTTCTTGCCCTCGGCGAGCGCGGTGAGCGGGAAGGCCCCGCTCCCGACGGTGACGAGGGCGTCGAGGCGCTCGCCCATGCCGAGCAGGAGGGCGTCGGCCTTCGTGTGCGCGACGGGGTAGCCGTCGGCGTGCGTGACGGTGAACGCGTGGTCGCCGAGCGCGAGGCGGAAGGCGGTGTCGCCGCCGGCGTTGATGACGCGGAGCCTGATCCGGTCGCCGGGCTCGGCGGTGAAGGTCTGCGGCCTGTCCGGCGTACGGCCGTTGATCAGGTAGTGCGGGTAGCCGACGTCCCCGGCGTCGCCGCCGAGCAGGTCGCTGGTGGCCCCCATGAGCATCCGGGAGGGGCCGGCGGGCTTCGGGGACGGGGACGCGGACTTCCTCGACTTGCTCGTGGTCATCGACATGTTCGACATGTCGTGGCCTTCCATGCCGCCGGACCCGGACCCGCCGTGATCCATGCCGCCGTGATCCATGCCGCCCATGCCCTTGCTCAGCTCGGCGAGCACGGCGTCCGGGGTGGAGCCGTCGACGCCGTCGACCCAGTCGTCGAGGACGATCACCCACTCCTTGTCGTACGTCAGGGGCTCCTTGGGGTCCTCGACGATCAGCGGGGCGTACAGGCCGCGGTCCTGCTGGACCCCGGAGTGGGGGTGCAGCCAGTACGTGCCGGGGCGGGAGACCGCGAAGCGGTACTCGAAGGAGCCGCCGGGCCTGATGTCGCGCTGGGTGAGGCCGGGGACGCCGTCCATGTCGTTGCGCAGGGCGAGGCCGTGCCAGTGGACGCTGGTGGCCTCGGGGAGGTGGTTGGCGAGGGTGAGGGCGAGGGTGTCGCCCGCGGTGACCCGCACCTCCTTGCCGGGGAGCTCGTCCCCGTACGCCCAGGAACGGACGGTGCGCCCGCCCCCGAGGTCGAGCGGGGTCTCGACGGCCGTGAGCGTGAACCTGCGCTCCGGGCCGGGCTTGCGGAGCGCCTCGGTCGCGCCGACCTCCTTGCTGTCGGGGCCGAGGTAGTCGGAGGCCGGCGACGTGCCGCCTCCGCCGGAGGGGTGGTCCATGCCGTTCATGGACCCGGAACAGGCGGTGAGCAGACCGGTGCCCGCGGCGGCGAGGCCGGCACCGAGGACGGTACGACGGGTGAGTCGGGACATGACTGTGGAACCTCTTGACGTGGTCGTTGCGTGAGCAGGACGGCTTTCCGCTCGGTGCGTGGAGCGGGCGGTCCGCCTATATGCGCAACAGGGAGAGGCGGGTCAGGAGGGATCGGGACGACGCGGGAGGCGGGATCGCCCAGAGGGCGTGGGCGAGCGGTGTCGCCGACGGCGGGGCGGCGCGGCGGCGTCGGCGGACGAGCGCGCCGCGGACCGCGAGGAGGAGGCCGATCCCGGCTCCGAGCACGGCCAGACAGACGGCGGCGACACCGGCCCCGTGCGCGGGGGCCGGGGCCTTCGCGTGGCCCGCGTCGGCGACCACGTGCTCCATCGCGGGGGGCGCGAGCCGGCCGGAGACGTGCGCGGGGTCCGCCTGCCCGCTGTAGATGTGCGCGGCGGCCGCGTGCCCGCCGGGCACATGGGCGGGCTCCGCCTGCCCGCCGGAGACGTGCGCGGGCTCCACCTGCCCGTCCGAGACGTGCCCGGCGGCCGCGTGCCCGCCCGCTGCCGGTCCCTGCGCGGCGTCCGCGTGTCCGCCGGGGTGACCGAGGACGTGCATCAGCACGATGCCGACGAGCAGCACGGCGGCGAGCACGAACCGGCCCCACCACGTCGCCGCCCTCGGGCGCCTCTTCACCTCGGATTCCACCCGGCCATCATACGGGGAGGGGGTATCGGATCTCCTGCCGCCCACCGCCTAGGCCGGGTCCGGCGCCTGATCCACAGCCGCCCCCGGCGCCTGGTCCACCCGCTCCTCGCGCGGCGCGGCCGAGGCCAGGATGCGGTCGAGCAGCGCGTCGAGGCCGTCCGTCAGCCCCTGGTAGCCGCCCTTCTCCGCCAGGAAGGGCACGGTCTCGCGCAGCCGGGGAAGCTCGCGGGCCGGCAGCAGGTGCAGGCCCAGGCGGAACGCCGGATCGGGCTCGTCGGGGTTGTCGACCATGGCCCGCAGGTCGCTGAAGATGTAGCCCAGCACCCAGGCGGTGATGGCCCGGTAGGCGACGACGACGTCCTGTTCGCCGAGCCCGGCACGGTGGAGCAGGACCAGGACCCGCTCGTGGGCCTTCAGCACCGCGAGGGGGCGGCGGGCCAGGGGGACGGCGAGCAGCCGGGTGGCGAGGAGCGGCACGACGTGCGGGTGGGCGAGGGAGGTCCGGTACAGGGCACAGGCGCCGCGGCGCAGTTCGGCGCGCCACGCGGGCAGGTCGGGCGGCTGGCCGAGGGGTGTGGGCTCCTCGCGGTCGAGGTCCGCGTGCAGCTCGATGTAGAGCTGTTCGACGAGGCCGTCGAGGAGCGCGTCCTTGCTGGGGGCGTAGCGGTAGAGCGCCATCGCCTCGACGTCGAGTTCGGCGGCGACCCGTCGCATGCTCAGGGCGGACAGGCCCTCGCGGTCCACGACGTCGAGGGCGGCGGCGAGCACGCGTTCACGGCTGAGCCGGCGCCGGCCGCGGCGGCGCTCCGTACTGTGACCGATGTCCACCTTCCGGCGGTCCGGCTGGGGGCTGCTGGCCATGGTGGCGCCTCCGGCTCGATGTCGCGCTGCGACTGGTACCGACTATATCTGAATATCGTGAAGGCATATATTTACACCATAAGTGGACATTCATTGACAGGCCTCACAAGGCGGAGCAATATGTATGTTTAAAACGTAGACGTACGGCGACAGCGTCTGCACCGTCCTCCGTTGGAGGCCGCTGACATGGACGGCAACCGCATCCTCCGCACCGAGTGCCCCGAGCTGAACGACCCGCAGCCCCGCTCCCCGGCCCGCCTGACCCTGGTCATCCCGACGCGCAACGAGCGTGAATCCGTCCCGCTGTTGCTACGCGCCCTGGAACCGGCCTTCGACGGGCTGCCCGTCGAGGTCCTCTTCGTCGACGACAGCGACGACGACACCCCCGAGACGGCCGCGCGCCACGCCCCGGACTGCCGGCTGCCGGTCCGCATGCTGCACCGGGCGCCCGGCGCCCGCGAGGGCGGCCTGGCGGGGGCGGTCCTCGCCGGCGCACGCCACGCCAGGGGCGAGTGGGCCCTCGTCATGGACGCCGACCTCCAGCACCCCCCGGAGGCCGCCGCCGCACTGGCGCGCACGGCCCTGGGACACGGCGTCGACATCGTGGTCGGCACCCGCTACGCGGGGTCCGGATCGACCGGCGAGGGGCTCGACGGCCCCGTACGACGGCTCGTCTCCCGCGGCAGCACGGTCCTCGCCAAGACGGTCTTCCCCCACCGTCTCGCCGGCGTCAGCGACCCGATGAGCGGGCTCTTCGCCTTCCGTACCGCCGCGATCGACCCGGACCGGCTCAGCCCCCTCGGCTTCAAGGTGCTCCTCGAACTGCTCGTCAGGCACCCGGGCGCCCGCGTGGCCGAGGTCTCCTACCGGTTCGCGCCCCGCGCGGCCGGCACCTCCAAGGCCTCGCTGCGCGAAGGGCTGCGGTTCCTGCGCCACCTGGCCCGGCTGCGCCGGCCCGAGCCCGGCGGAAGGCGCGGCGGCGCCCATGCCCGCGACGCCGCACCCGACCGCCCCCGCCTCGGCACCACGGCGCGGTTCTTCGCCTTCGGACTCGTCGGCCTCAGCGGCATCGCCGTCAACACCGCGGCCCTCTGGTTCTTCCACACCGTCGTGGGACTGCATCAGCTGCTCGGCGCCACCCTCGCCACCCAGGTGTCCTCCCTGTGGAACTGGGCCCTCCTGGAGACGCTCGTCTACGGGGGCGGCCAGGGCGGCGGCAAGCGCGCGGCCCTCGTCCGCGGCATCGCCTTCCTCGCCCTGAACAACCTGCTGCTGCTCGGCCGGCTGCCGCTCCTCCAGGCGCTCGTCCTCGCCGGGGTCGGACTGCTCACCGCCAACGTGATCAGCCTCGTCGTGCTCTTCGTGGTCAGGTTCCTCTTCAGCGACCTGCTCATCTACCGCGGCCGCCGTGACGACGGAGCCCGCCGCGACCCCGTGCGCGTCCTCGTCGCCCCCGGCGCCACCGTCCCCGGAGCCCCGCGACCCACCGCCACCCCGGCGCCCGAGGCCCCCGGCGCCGCCCCGGCCCACCCCAAGCGGCCCCGGTACCTGACCTACCGCTACGACATCGCCGGCACCGTCACCATCGGCTCCCAGATACGCCTGCCCGAGCTGGAGTTCTTCCGTGCCCAGTGGGTGCCGCCCGACTCCTGCGACATCACCGTCCGCGTCGGCGACGTGGGCCGCAGGACCCCGCGCCACCGCGCGGTCATGACCGAGATCCCCGGCCGCGGCGCACCGCAGCCCACCACCGTGCAGTACGAGGAGCAGCTCGGCCGCCTCGGCGCCAACTTCCGCGTCGACATCGGCAACCCCATCGATGTCCTCGTCAGCCCGCTGCTCGCCCGCTCCCCGCACGTCGTCTACACCAACGTCCTGGAGGCGCTGCTGCGCTTCGTGCTCGTCTCCCGCGGCCGGATGCTCCTGCACTCCGCCTGCGTCGAGCTCGGCGGCACCGGCGTGATGCTCTCCGCGCTCACCGACACCGGCAAGACGTCCACGGTCCTGCGGCTGCTGAGCGAACACGACGGACGGTTCCTGTCCGACGACATGACCGTCGTCGACGCCACCGGCAACGCCCTGTGCTTCCCCAAGCCGCTCACCATCAGCGCCCACACCCTGCACGCCGTGCGCTCCGACGACCTGACCCCCCGCGAGTGGCACCGGCTGCAGCGGCAGAGCCGCCTGCACTCCAAGGAAGGCCGCTCCTTCGCCTTCACCCTCGCCCGCCACAACCTGCCCATCATGGGCATCAACGCGGTCACCCAGATCCTCGTGCCGCCGCCGAAGTACGCCGTCGACCGGCTCGTGGACTGCCGGCTGAGCAGCGCGGTCAAGGTCACCGAACTGTTCGTCATCGAGCGCGGCGAGCCCCGTCTGAGCGAGCTCGGCCACGAGGAGACCGTACGCCGGCTGCTCGTCAACACCGAGGACGCGTACGGCTTCCCGCCGTTCCGGTACTTCGCCCCCGCCATCACCGTCGACGGACTCGACCACGCCCGGCTGCGCCGCCGCGAACGCGACGTCCTGTCCGGCTTCCTCTCCGGCGTGCGCACCCGGGTCCTGGCCTCCGACCACTTCGGCTGGGCCGACGAGATACCCCGGCTGCTCGCCGCGGACCGGCCGCCGGT
This sequence comes from Streptomyces sp. NPDC002825, assembly GCF_040295385.1. NCBI lineage: Bacteria > Bacillati > Actinomycetota > Actinomycetes > Kitasatosporales > Streptomycetaceae > Streptomyces > Streptomyces sp. NPDC002825. The sequence goes on along the minus strand of NZ_JBEOVH010000005.1, from coordinate 330,300 downwards.
CAACGGCCACCGGGTCCCCGCGGCCGACGGGCGTCCCTGGCCGCACTGGGAGCCGGAGACCCCCGAGGGCGCAGCGCCGCAGCCCGTGCGCTCCGTCGCCCTGCCCCTCTACACCGCCGTGCCGACCGACCGCGGCTCCTCCCGTCCGAACGACCCCGGTGGGAGGACGCCATGAGCCGTCCCGCGTACTCCTCTTCGGACACGAAGGCCGCCGACACCGGCACCCCCGCACGGACCGCGGCCGCCGGTCCCCCGGGGACGGCCGAGACTCCGGCGCACCGGGCCCGTCACACCGCCCGCCCGCGCCGGCGTCCCAGCGTCGACCGGCTGGTGCGCGGCGCCCTGCCGCTCACCGCCGTCCTCGCCCTGGCCGCCTTCCTGCGGTTCTGGCAGCTCACCCAGATCGGCTTCAACAGTGACGAGGCCGTCTACACCGGCACCGCCGCCTCTCTGGCCGGCGACCCCGCCATGCAGCCGGTGTTCCCCGTCTTCCGCGCCCACCCCGTCCTGTTCACCGGCTTCCTGTCGCTGTTCCTGCGCGGCGGCACCGACGAGTTCACGGCCCGCGCGGTCGCCGCCGGCGTCGGCGTGGTGACCGTCGTCGTCACGTACCTGCTGGCCAAGCGGCTGTACGGCCGGGGCGCGGGGCTCGCCGCCGCGCTGCTGCTCGCCGTCATGCCGTACCACGTGGTGGTGACCCGTCAGGTGCTGCTCGACGGGCTGATGACGCTGTGCGCGACGGTGGCGCTCTACTGCGTCGTACGGTACGTGCAGGCCGGCCGCGACGGACTCCCGTGGCTGCTCGGCGCCGCGGCGTCGCTCGGGGCCGCCGCGCTCTCCAAGGAGACGGCGCTCGTACTCGTCTGCGGTCTGTACGTCTTCTTCGTCCTCAGCCGTTCGGCGTGGATCCGCTGGCGGCACGCCGTCCTCGCCACCGGCCTCCTCGCCCTCGTCGTCCTCGCCTTCCCGCTCGCGATGTGGATCTCGGGCCGCAGCGCCACCGGGCAGCACTATCTGCAGTGGCAGCTGTTCCGGCGCGCCAACCACCCGATGGGCTTCTACGCGACGACGCTGCCGTGGGTCCTCGGCTGGGCCGTGCTCGCGGCGGCCGTGGTCGGGCTCGTCTGGCTGCGCCGCCGCAACAGCTGGCGCGAGGGTCTGCTGCTGTGCTGGATCGCCGCGCCCGTGCTGTTCTTCACCCTGTGGCCCGTCAAGGGCTTCCCGTACCTGCTGCCGATCGCGCCGCCGCTCGCCGTGCTCGCCGGCCGGACGATCGGCGCCCTGGCCGGGCTCCGGCCGCGGGCCGGCCGGCTGCGGGTCTCACCCCGCCGGCTGTCCGCCGCCGCTGCCGTCCTCGTCGCGCTCGCCGTCGCGCTCTCCCTCGCCCTGCCCTCCGCGGGCCGTATCACGGCCGCCCCGACGGGCTCGTTCCTGGCCGGTTCCGGCGGCCTTGCGGGCGGGCGCGAGGCGGGCCAGTGGGTGCGCGACCACGTCCCCGGCGGGGCACGGCTCCTCGCCGGCGGCCCGTCCGTCGCGAACGTCCTCCAGTTCTACGGGGGCAAACCCGTGTCGGCGCTGTCGGTGAGCGTCAACCGGCTCTACCGCAACCCGTCGTACACACCGGTGCCCAACCCCGACCGCGCCCTGCGCGACGGCGAGTTCCAGTACGTCGTCTGGGACTCCTACACCGCCCGGCGCGCCCCCTTCTACGGCGAGAAGATCCGGCAGCTGGTCGACAAGTACCACGGCAGGGCCGTCTACACCTCCGCCGTGCGGGTACCCGCGTCCCCCACCGACCCGACGCCCACTCCGGTCATCGTCATCTACCAGGTGCGTGTGTCATGAAGCCGCTGACCGTCCGTCTGCTGACAGCGCTGGCCGGCGCGGCACTGCTCCTCGGCCCCACCACGGCCGCGACCGGCGCCGAACCCCGCCCCGACCCGGGCGGCGCCGCCGCCGAACACCGCGCGGCCACCCCCGTCCAGCACTTCATCTACGTGATGCAGGGCCCCCGGACCTTCGACAACTACTTCGGCACCTACCCCGGCGCCGACGGGATTCCCGCCGACGCCTGCCAGCCGCGCACCGTCGGCGGCCCCGCCTCCGACTGCGTGCGGCCCTACGCCCTGCACGCCAGGGCCCCCGCCCCGCTCACCCCGAGCCGCAGCATCATCGCCCAGCAGATCAACGGCGGGCGCATGGACGGCTTCGTCTCCGCGTACACCCGCCAGGGCAGGGACGGCACGACCGTCATGGGCCACTACGACGCCCGGGACGTGCCGTTCGACTGGGCCGCCGCCGACCGCTACGTCCTCTTCGACAAGTTCTTCTCCGCCGTCCCCTACGGCACCGCCACCGAACGCTCCTACTGGGTCTCGGCGGCCGCCCCGACGCGGTCGGGCACCGGGCCCACCATCTTCGACCGGCTCCAACAGGCCGGAGTCAGCTGGAAGTTCTACGTCGAGGACTACCGGCCGGGAGAGAACTACCACGCCCCCGGCGCCACCCAGCCGGTACGCGCCCCGCTCCTCGGCAACGCCCGCTTCGTCGACGACCCCGCACTCGCCTCCCACATCGTGGACCTGGACCAGTACTACCGCGACCTCGACAACGGCACCCTGCCGTCGGTGGCCTACATCGCCAGCTCCGGCTCCTCCGAGCGCTCCGCGCGGGCCATCCCGCCCGGCCAGAAGCTCATCCGCTCGCTCGCCACCCAGCTGGCCCTCAGCCCCTACTGGGACAGCTCGGCGCTGCTGTGGAGCCACGACGGCTCGGGCGGCTGGTACGACCACGTGGCCCCGCCGGCCGCCGCCGACGGCCCGCGCGGACTGCGCGTCCCGGCCCTCCTGATCAGCGCCTACGCACCGGCCGGGCACATCGACCACCGCGTCCTCGACTCCTCGTCGGCGCTGCGGTTCATCGAGGACAACTGGAACCTGGCACCGCTCGGCGGACGGGACACCACCGCCGCCAGCCTCGCCGCCGCCTTCGACTTCTCCGCCGCCCCGCGCCCCCCCGAGGTGCTCGCCGTCCCCTCCGCACGGCCGGTCGTACGACCGGTGAACGCCACCATCGTGTACGCGGTCTACGGCGGCATCCTCGGCGCGGCCGCCCTGCTCGTCGCCGGCACCGCCCGGCTCACCCTCCGCAGGCGCTCCACGACGCCCACGGCCCCGGCCGGCCACGCGGTGCCCGAACCGTCGACGCGGTCCCGCGCGCCGGAGAGGAGCCGACAGTGAACCGCCGCACCGCACGCCGCCACGCCGTCGCGCTCCTCGCCCTGCTCACGGCGCTGCTGCTCGCCTTCACCGGGCCGGCCGCGGCCACCCAGCCCGCCTCCGCCGCCCCGACCCCGGCCCCCCAGCCCGCCTCGGCCGCCGCGACCGTCACCGTCACCTTCCGCACCGTTCCCGCCGTGCCCGGGGTCCGGCTGGTCTTCGGGGGGCAGTCCCTCGTCACGGGCGCCGACGGCACCGCCTCGTACACCGGCCCCCGGACCGCGCAGCGCCAGTCGCTGCGACTGCTCGACACCTCCGTCGACACCCCGGACGCCCGCTACCGGTTCACCCGTTGGGCCGGACAGCGCGACCCGGAGCAGACGTTCCGCAGCCGCGTCGACGGGCTGCCGCTGCGCGCCGACTACACGATCACGGCCGGATTCACCGTGCAGTACCCGGTGACCGTCGCCTTCACCGACCAGCACGGCGCGCCCCTGGACCCGTCCCTGGTCTCCTCGGTGAAGGTCAGGGGCTCCGACGCGCGCATCACCGACCTGTCCGTGGCCGGGACCACCTGGCTGGACGGCGTCGTGCCCGTCTTCCGCAACAGCAGCCTGACGCCCGTTCCGGTCGACTACACCCTGCGGAGCCTCGTCTACGACGGCGTCCAGCTCGCCGACGCCGGCCGGCAGGGCTTCCGGCCGGGACCGGACCGGCACCTGACGTTCACCGGCGCCTTCCACGACCTGACCGTCACCGCCCACGACGCGCTGTTCGGCTCCGCCACGGGCGACCGGGCCACCGTCACGGACCCCGCCGGGCACGTCACGACCGTCTCCCTCGGCCCCGACCACACCGCCGTCCTGGCGCACCTGCCGCGCGGCCGGTACACCGTCGAGGTCAAGGCCCCCGGCGGCAGCACCAACCCGCGCGAGATCCAGCTGTCCCAGGCGGTCACGGCCGACGTGACCGTGGTCAGCCTCGCCGACGTCCTCGTCATCGCCGGCGCCGGCCTGCTGCTCCTCGGGATACCGGTCGTGATCCGGCTGAGGCGCCGGACCCGCCGAACCGCCGCGTACCCGGCGGCCCCCGGCACCCACGCCCGCCGGAGCGCCCCCGCGCCGCGTCAGCCCGTACCGGAGGAAGAACCCGAGCAGCCGGAGGGAGCGGAGAAGGGGAGCCCCACCTCGCGCCCCGGGGCGGCGACCCGATGCTGAGGCGGCTCTGGGCCCTCCTCGCCGCACTCGTCCTGTGCTGGCCGGGCCTCGGTGCCGCCTCGCCGGGCCCCCGGCCCTCCGTCGTTCCCCTCGCCGGCGAGCCGTCCCGTCCGCCGCTGCTCGCCTACTACTACCAGTGGTTCAGCCCCGGCTCCTGGCAGCGGGCCAAGACGGACATGCCGCTGGCGGGCCCGTACTCCAGCGACGACACCCAGGTGATCGACCGCCAGATCTCCGAGGCCAGGTCCGCGGGGATCGACGGGTTCATCGTCGGCTGGAAGCACGGCACCGTGAACGACCGGCGGCTGCGCAAGCTCATCGCCGCCGCCGAGTCCAGGAACTTCAAGCTCGCGATGATCTACCAGAGCCTCGACTTCCACCGCCGGCCGCTGCCCGTCGACCAGGTCGCCGCCGACTTCCGGTACTACCGCGACCACTTCGCCGGCAGCCCCGCCATGCTGCGCATCGCCGGCCGCCCGCTGACCGTCTGGAGCGGCACCTGGCGCTACTCCCACGAAGACGTCGCGAGCGTCACCTCCGCCGTCCGGGGCGAACTGCGGGTCCTGGCCAGCGAGAAGAACGTCGACGGCTACCGGCGGATCGCCGACGTCACCGACGGCGACGCGTACTACTGGTCCTCCGTCGACCCCGAGACCACTCCCGGATACGACGAGAAGCTCCAGGTCATGGCACGGGCCGTGCACGCCGACCACAAGATCTGGCTCGCGCCCTGCGCGCCCGGCTTCGACGCACAGCTCGTCGGCGGCACCAAGCCCGTCCCCCGCCGCGACGGCGCCACGCTCGCCGCCGAGTACGCCGCCGCACTGCGCTCCGCACCGGACGCCATCGGGCTGATCAGCTGGAACGAGTTCTCCGAGAACACCCATGTCGAGCCGTCCCGCGACCACGGCGACCGCTTCCTGCAGGTGCTGCGCGACCTCCGCGGAGTGCCCGCGACCGCCGCGTACGAGGAGAGCGGGAATATCCCCGCCCGGCCGGTCGCACGGCCCGACCCCACCCGTGGCTACTGGGCGTTCGCCGGCGTGGCCGTGCCCCTGCTGCTCGTCACGCCGCTCGCGGTGCGCCGCCTGCGCGCCGCCCGGTCGGCCGCAGCCGAGGGGCGGCGGACGGACCCGGGGCGGCCGGTCAGCAGGTCACCGGCGTCGACCTCGCCGCCGAGTTCCCCGCCAGATCACGCGCCCTGATCTCGTAGGTGTACGAGGCCGGGCAGACGGCCGTCTTGTCGCTGAAGGTGTCCACCGTGTCGGGGACCGTGGCCAGGTGGGTGCCGTCGCGGTACACGTCGTACGCGGCGAGCTGTGTGAGGTCGAGGGCGGCGCCCCACGTCAGCTTCATGGTGGTGGAGGCGGTGCGGGTCACCGTCAGGTCGGCGGGCGCGGTCGGCGGGGTGCTGTCGGGGGTGAAGTCGTAGGTCCGCACGTCGAAGGGGTTGCCGAGGGAGTCCGTCGGGGTCACCGTCAGCGTCGAGCCGAGGACCGAGACGAGCAGGAAGTGGTGGACGTTGGCGTCGGCCGCGGGGACCGGCACCGAGGAGGGGCAGCGCTTGCCGACGTTGGAGCTGTAGGACCAGCCGAGGGCGTAGGCGTCCGTCGGGTCGCAGCCGTGGCCGCCGACCGAGCTGAGCTTGGCGCCCGCGCCGCCGGTCACGTAGCTCGGCACTCCGCCGGGCGGGGCGACGTTGCGCTGGTAGATGTGGGAGTGGCCGTTGAAGGCCAGGTTCACGCCGTTGTCGTGGAGGAGCTGCTCCAGGGTGTCGGTGCTGCCCGGGTTGTTCTTCAGGTACTCGTCGTCCGGCTCGGTCGGGTCGTCGGAGCGCAGCGGGAAGTGGAACGCGGCCACCTTGACGCCGCCCGGGTGCGCGGCGAGGTCCTGCGCGAGCCACTGGTACTCGGCGGAGGCGGGCGTCCAGTGGGCGGCCGCGTCCACCTGGTAGATGTCGCAGTGCGTGGTGCCCTCGCAGTTGCCCCCGTCCGCGGTGCCGACGTTGCTGTCGCTCCAGGAGGCGTCCAGGACGTAGAAGCGGACTCCGCCGCTGCTGAAGGCGTAGTACGTCGTCGGGTAGGTCGCCGGGGTGCTGCCGAAGAACGAGGGGTAGCTCACCTGGGAGTAGACGCCGCTCGAGGCGGCGGTGACGGCGGGCTGCGGCCAGGTCGACAGGAGTGTGGCGGTGCGACCGTGATTGCCGTTGGTGGAGAACATCGGCAGGGTCTGGCCGGGCACGGCGTAGTACTCGGGCGCGAAGACGGCGCTGATGTTGACGCCGGTCTGCTGGAGGTCGCCGTAGTTGGTGGGGCTGCCGCTGGGGTAGGCGACGTCGCCGGTGGAGAGCGCGAAGCGGGCGCCGCTGGCGGCCAGCCGGGACATGACGTTGGCCTGGTCCTGGTTGAGCGCCCCGCTGTTGACGCCGTTGCTGGTGGTGTCGCCCCAGTCGCCGAGGACCGCGAACGTGAAGGGGGCCGGCGAGCCGTCCGGGACCATCGTGGTGAACGAGGGCGAGAAGTTGGTGCCGAGCAGGTCGATCGGGGTGGCGTCGCCGGTGAAGACCCGGTAGCAGTACGGGGTGTCGGGGCTGAGGTTCGGCACGGTCACCGAGTTGTTGTACTCGGTGACGCCGTTGACGGTCATGGTGGTGCCGAGGGTGGCGGAAGTGACGGAGTTGGCCGTGCAGTTGCCGAGCGGTCCGTACTTCACGGTCTGCCGGCTGCGGGTGCTCGTCGCCCATGTCACCCGGACGGAGGTGGGGGTGAGGTCCGTCAGGTACGGGGCCCGGGTGAGGACCGGTGAGGCGCCGGGCAGGTCGGCGTGGGCGGGGGCGGTGCCGAGGGCCGCCGAGAGGGCACCGAGCGCCACGGCGGCGCCGGCGAGACGGAGGGCTCGGCGGCGGCGTCCGACGGATGCGAACACAGGCATTCACGGGTCCTTTCAGCCTCCGTCGCGGCCGGCCGGAGGCGTCGGCCAGAAGACGGTGGGGACGGAGGCACCGTCGGGAAGGTAGGCGCGGCCGTGGGCCGGGGCGGGTCGGCGCGGCCGGGCCGTCCCGGCCGGGCCGTCGCATTCACTCGATCGGTGCGCGCGGTGTCTGCCGGTCGGGCGACAAGCCGTGTCCTGCGGTCTCGCCCGCCGCCCGGTACGGGAAGAAGGGACAGGACCCATGCCCGCGCGCCCCCGTCCGGCGTGCCCGATCCGCCACCCCCTTGGAGGCCCCCCGTGCCGGCACGCGACTCGCAGGACGCCATCCGCCGTCGGTCCGCCGGCCGGCTGCGCGCGGTCCTGGCCGCGGCGGCCGTCGCCGCTTCCACGGCCGTGGTGCCCGCCTCGGCCGCGACGCCGGTGCCGCCCCGGCAGGACGACGCCTCCGACCGTGCCTACGTCTCCAACGCCACCGCCAGGACGGTGTCGTTCCTCGACACGGACGACCGGACCGTCACGCACACCGTGTCCGTGCCGTCCGGCGCGGCCGATGTGGCCGTCTCCCGGCGGATGCACCGCGCCTATGTGACCGGCGGCCATGACTCGCGCACCGTCACCGTCCTGGACACGGACCGGGCCAGGGTCGTCGGCACCCTCCGGGTCGGCGACCGGCCCGAGGGCGTCGCCGTCAGCCGTGACGGCCGGCGCGCCTATGTCGCCAACGCCGGCTCCGGCACCGTGTCGGTCATCGACACCGCCCGGAACCGGGTGGTGCGCACGGTGCGCGTCGGTACGTTCCCCAGGGGTCTGGCTGTCTCGCCGGACGGCGACCGCGTCTACGTCGCCAACCTGCTGTCCGGCAGCGTGTCGGTGATCGACGCCCACCGGGGCCGGGTCGTGGCGACCGTGGAACTGGGCAGCGGCACCGCCGCCTACGACGTGGCCGTCAGCCCGGACGGCACCCTGGCGTACGTGAGCACGGGCAACGGGACCGAGTACGTGTCCGTGCTGGACGCCCGCGCGGCCACCGTCCTCGACGCCGTGCCCGTCGCCGCGGGCGCGGAGTCGCTGGCCGTGGCGCCGGACGGGTCGGAGGTGTACGTGTCCTCCGGCTTCGGGAGCGAGGAGGTGTCGGTCATCGACACCGAGGTCGGCACCGTCGCGCGCAGCTTCCGTGTTCCCGGCGGTGCCGAGGGCCTCGCCCTGGGCTACGAGGGGCGGCAGATGTACGTCGCGACCGGGCTCGGCTCGCGGTCCGCGGTCTACGTCGACACCGAGACGGACCGGGTCATGGGCAGTACGACGGTCGGGTCGGGTCCGATGGACGTGGCCGTCGAGGCCGAGCCGGAGCCGGTGGCCCCGCGGGCCGGTACCGGACGGCGCGTGCACTGGAAGACCGGCGGCGAGCAGTCCGGCACGCGCTGAGCGCCCGCGCCGTGCCCATGACGATCCTCGCCTCCGGGGTCTCCGACTGGTGGTCGCCCGACTACTGGATCTCCACCTTCGGCCTGATCGGCATCCTGGTCGTCGTCTTCGCCGAGTCGGGCCTGTTCGCCTTCCTGCCGGGCGACTCGCTGCTCTTCACCGCCGGCCTGCTCGTCGCCGACGGCCGGTACATCCACCAGCCGCTGTGGCTGGTGATCGTCCTGCTCGTGGTGGCGGCCGTGCTCGGCGACCAGGTGGGCTACTGGATCGGCACGTTCTTCGGTCCCAGGATCTTCAACCGGCCGGACTCCAGGTTCTTCAGGCGGGAGAACCTGGACAAGGCGCACGAGTTCCTGGAGAAGTACGGGCCGAAGGCGATCGTCCTGGCCCGTTTCGTGCCGATCGTGCGGACGTTCGCGCCGATCGTGGCGGGGGCGGGACGCATGAGGTACCGGACGTTCCTCACGTACAACGTGATCGGTGCCGTCGGCTGGGGCGCGGGCGTCACGCTCGCCGGCTACTGGCTCGGCCGGGTCGGCTTCGTCCGGGCCCACGTCGAGGTCATCCTCATCGGGATCGTCCTGCTGTCGTTGATCCCGGTGGTCCTCGGTGCCCTCAAGAGCCGCCGAAAGGCGAAGGAGACTTCCACGGACACCCCACGGTCCTCCCCCCACGACCGCTGACATGGCGGCCTGGCGGATGCGTGCAGCCCTGCCCCGGGAGGGCGCCGCGCCCGGCCAGCAGCCGTTCCCACTTGCCGTAGCGGAGGCGGCGGGCGAAGCGGCCGTACCGCTCACGGAGCGCGGGGTTGACGGCGCCGCTGCCGAGGGACGACAGCCGATGCACCTGCGGGGTGAAGTGGTGCCCCACGGAGTCAACGGGGCTTTCCTCGAAGGGCTTTCCTCGCCGGACGGAAGGCGGCCGACGCCCGCGGGCTGCCCCAGCACGGATCAGGACTCGTCGCCCAGACCGCGGCCGGGTGCGCTCATGTCTCCCGTGGCGGGCGTGCCCTCGGCGCGATCGTAGCGCAGGTGCACGGTGCCCTTGGGGCTGGCCTCCGGCGGCTCCAGGAGCGTGACGTTGGTGGGCACCGCGCCGTCCTCGAACACCTTCTTGCCGACGCCGAGCACGACGGGGTGCAGCCAGAGGTCCAGGCGGTCGAAGAGCTTCTCGTGCAGGAGGGTCTGCACCAGGTTCAGGCTGCCGACGACCGTCACCTGCTCATGCCGCTCGCGGATCTCGCGCACCGCGCCGGGCAGGTCCGGGCCGAGCTGCTCGGAGCCGGCCCAGGGCAGATCGGGCTTGCCACGGGAGGCCACGTACTTCGGGATGCGGTTGAAGAGCCTGCCGAAGTGGTCGTCCTGCTGCGGCCAGTACGAGGCGAAGATGTCGTACGTGCGCCGGCCGAGCAGGAGGGCGTCCGTGCCCTGGTACGCCGCCTGGATCTGGGCGCCCGTGGCCTCGTCGATCAGGGGTGCCTGCCAGCCCCCGAAGGGGAACCCCTCGGGGTCCTCGTCGGGGCCGCCGGGCGCCTGCCCGACGAGGTCGAGGGTCGAGAACATGGCGATGTGGATGAGGCCCATGGCTTGCTCCTGATGCGTCGAACGGTCTCGTCAAGAGGTAGACCCGGGGACGACCGCGGAATCATCGCCACGAAGCCGGTTCACCCATTCGGACGAACCGGACACGAACCCGGCCCCGCCCCCCTGACGCGGGCACGAGCACCACACAGCTGGTTCCCCCCTCCATAGTCAGCGGCCTCATATCGTCCCCGATCAGCGCAACACGGACGGGCGCTGGTTCGGCCGCTCCGCGGGACTCCGCGAGGCACGGAGGAGGCCCATGGCGGCCGGGCGCATGTGTGCAAGGCGAACTATGGTGCCCCACCACATACGCGCCCGACCTGCGGCTTCCTACGGTGTGGCGACACCGAAACGTCCCCGCACAACCGCCTGGAAGTGGTGCACATGGCCGCCGCAACAACCGCTCCCACACCCCCCGGTTCCCTCAAGCGCATCGTCGCCGCCAGTCTCATCGGCACGACCATCGAGTGGTACGACTTCTTCCTGTACGGGTCCGCCGCCGCGCTGGTCTTCAACAAGCTGTTCTTCCCCGAGTCCGACCCGCTGGTCGGGACGCTGCTGTCGTTCCTGACCTACGCGGTCGGGTTCGCCGCGCGGCCGCTCGGCGCACTCGTCTTCGGACACTACGGGGACCGGCTCGGGCGGAAGAAGCTGCTGGTCCTGAGCCTGCTGATGATGGGTGGGGCGACGTTCGCGATCGGACTGCTGCCGACGCACGCGACCGTCGGCTCCGCCGCTCCGGTGCTGCTCACGGCGCTGCGTCTGGTCCAGGGCTTCGCGCTCGGCGGTGAGTGGGGCGGCGCCGTGCTGCTCGTGTCCGAGCACGGCGACGCGAAGCGGCGCGGGTTCTGGGCCTCCTGGCCGCAGACCGGCGCGCCGGCCGGGCAGCTGCTCGCGACCGGTGTGCTGTCCGCGCTGACCGCGCTGCTCTCCGACGCCGCCTTCGCCTCCTGGGGCTGGCGCGTGCCCTTCCTGCTCTCCGGCGTCCTGGTGATCGTCGGCCTGTGGATCCGGCTCTCCGTCGACGAGTCGCCCGTCTTCAAGGCGGCGCTCGCCGCCGCCGAAGAGCGCAGGGCGCTCGCCGGACAGGTCGAGAAGATGCCGCTGGTCGCCGTGCTGAAGCACCACTGGCGGGACGTGCTGATCGCGATGGGCGCCCGCATGGCGGAGAACATCTCGTACTACGTGATCACCGCCTTCATCCTCGTGTACGCGACCACGCAGGTCGGCCTGAGCAAGCAGACCGCCCTCAACGCCGTCCTCATCGCCTCCGCCGTCCACTTCGCCGTCATCCCCGCCTGGGGCGCGCTCTCCGACCGGATCGGCCGCCGTCCGGTCTACCTGATCGGCGCGGTCGGCGTCGGGGCCTGGATGTTCCCGTTCTTCCTGCTCATCGACCACGGCAGCTTCGGCTCCCTGCTCCTGGCCGTCACGGTCGGTCTGGTCCTGCACGGGGCGATGTACGCGCCGCAGGCGGCCTTCTTCTCGGAGATGTTCGCGACCCGGATGCGCTATTCGGGCGCCTCCATCGGCGCCCAGTTCTCCTCGGTGGCGGCCGGAGCCCCGGCGCCGCTCATCGCGACCGCGCTCCTCCAGGACCACGGCACCTCGACGCCGATCGCCCTGTACGTGATCGCCGCCGCGCTGCTCACCGTCGTGGCGCTCGCCTGCGCCCGCGAGACCCGCGAGCGCGACCTCGGCGAGATCGCCGAGGACGCCCCGCAGGCCGCCGCCCCGGTCCGCGCCGACGCCTGACCGGAGTACGGCACCCACCACCCCGAGCGGCCCTCTTCGCCCCGGCGGAGGGGGCCGCTCTCTCAGGAGAGCGCCCGGCGGAGCGCGTGCTTGTCGGGCTTGCCGGTGCTGCTGAGCGGGATGGCCTTCAACACGTGGAATGTGTCGGGGACATGACGGCCGCTCTTCCGGGCGGCGACGAAGTCGCGCAGCTCGTCGACGTCGGCGCCGTGACCGGGGGCGGGCACGATGGCGGCGTGGACGCGCTCGGGGGTGCCGTCATGACGCATCCCGAAGACGGCGCACTCTGCGACGGCGGGATGGGCCGTCAGCACCTCCTCGATCTCGCTGGGATAGACCTCCGCACCGTCGACGGTGATCGTGTCGTGGCCGCGGTCGACGAGGAAGAGGTAGCCGTCGTCGTCGAGGTAGCCGATGTCGCCGGTTCTCACCCAGCCGTCGTGCAACACGCGTGCGGTCAGCTCGGGCTGCTTCCAGTAGCCGTTCATGGCGCTGTGGGTGCGGGCGTGGATCTCGCCTTCGCTGCCGGCCGGGAGCACGCCGCCGTGCCGGCCGACGATGCGGAGTTCGACGCCGGGCATGGCACGACCGACTGTGATCTGCCCGTGCCGGCCGACGAGGTGGTGCTCCTCGGGGCGGACCTCGGTGAGCCCGAGCGTCTCGTTCTGCCCGTACCAACTCTGCAGCACCTTGCCGAAGACGCTCTCGGTCTGCCGCAGCCTGGTCGTCGACGCGGGGCTCCCCCCATAGGTGATCCGCCGGATGCTGGACGTGTCGGTGGCAGGCAGGGCGGGATGGTCGAGGAGCTGGTGCAGGAGCGGCGGCAGGAGAAACAGCCGGGTGATCCGCTCGCGTTCGATCGCCGCGAGGGCCTCGCCGGGATCGAAAGCGGACTGCAGGACGACCGATCCGCCCTGGAGGAGCGCCAGGTCCGCCCAGAGCCCGGCGATGTGCGTGAGTGGCGTACATGCCAGATAGCGGAACGGGGCGTCCTCGGGGGAGCGCAGGTCCTCCAGGGTGCGCCGGTACGGGCCGTGCCTCATCTGCAGGCTCTTCGGCAGCCCGGTCGTGGTGCCGCCCGTGTGCCGGATGCACCAGTCGTCGTCGGCGCCGACCTGCACGCTCACGGGCGCCGACGGCTGCCCGGCCGCCGCCGCGCAGATGTCGTCGGCGGCCGGGTGCGGGCCCAGCGTCGCGAGCAGCGGCACGTGGAGAAGCGGCGCGAGCCGGTCCAGGTCCGCGTACCGGGTGGGGTCGACGAGGAGCAGCTCGGTGTCCACGACGTCCATCAGGTGCGCCAGGACGTCCGTGGACAGCCCCTCGTACAGGGGTGTCACACGCGCCCCGGCCAGGTTGGCGGCGTAGCGCGCGATGAGCGCCTGAGGGGTGTTGCCGGTGAGCAGGGAGACGGTCTGCCCGCGCCGGATGCCGCGCGCGATCAGCTCCCGGGCGAGCCGGTGGACGCTGTCGCGCAGCTCGCCCGCGGTGATGTGCCGGCGGTCATCACGGATGATCACGGGCAGGTCGGGACGGCCCGCCAGGGTGTCGAGGATGGCTTCCGTGTAGCTGACGAAGCCCTGGTCGGCCGTCTCGGGCCGGAGGTCGGACATCTGTGTCCCTCGGGGTCGTGGGGAGGAGTGCGGCGGCGGGTCGGCCGGGGTGTGCTTCGCAGCCGTCACGGGACCAGGGAGGCGGACCTGGCGTGGTGTTCGAGGGGAGTGAGGCTCGGCAGGTCGTCGAGGGGCTGATCGGTGAAGAAGCGATCCATCAACTGGGACATCTCCTGCGGGCGTTCGAGATGACAGAGGTGGTCGGCTCCCCTGATCAGGGTGAAGACGCTTCCGTCGATGGTGCCGGCGACCTCGCGCCCGAGATCGGGGTAGGTGAGGCTGTCGTGTTCGCCGGTGAAGACCAGCGCCGGAACGTCCCGGACGCCGCCGGGCCGCAGCCCCTGCCAGTCGATGACACGGCGGGTGGAGGCGAGATGCCGTGGGATGTCGGCGTGCGTGACCGACCCCATCGTGCGGGCGAGGACGCGGGTGACGACCGCTCGTTTCTGGACGTCCCGTTCGCCGGGAGACAGCAGCGCCGCGATGCTCATACGGGCGTAGGCGTCGGGGTCGCCGGACTGCAGGGCGTCGGCCATCGCCTGGAGCGCGGCGCGCTGATCCGGCGGGTACACGGGAGCCGCGCCCACCAGGGCCAGGCGGGCGACGCGTTCGGGATGGTCCTGGGCCAGGCCGTAGGCGATCGGCGCGGCGTAGGAGGCGCCGAAGAGGTTCACCCGTCCCAGGCCCAGCCGGTCCACCATGTCCGCCAGCGCGCCGGTGAGGAAGTCGAAGCCGTACGAGGCGGGCAGCACATCGGCCGCGCCCGATCCAGGCAGGTCCACGCTGACGACGGTCGCCGACGCCGTCCAGCGTGCTTCGAGCCGTTGATAGGCGTACATGTCCTGGAAGGCGCCCCCGAGTACGACGACGGGCTCGGTGACGGGAGCGGTGTTCTCGACGATCCGGCACCGGTAGCCGAAGCCGTCGAAGGTGAGGTGACGGATCCTCTCAGCGTTCATGCCCGGTCAACCGGAACGCGCGGACAAAGGTCACGCGTTCGGCGTTCATGTGACCGGCTCGTCCGTGCGCGCTGTCCGGAGACCTGTGGGCCGCTGCCGGGCGGACGGGCCGCCGGGTCGGCGGCAGAGGGTCGTCAAACCTGTGGGCCGCTGCGGGCGGACGGGCCGCCGGGCCGGTGGCAGAGCGTCGTCAGGTCCGTCCGTCGGCCGTCGCCAGTGGTGCCGAGGCCGGGGCGCGGCGGCCGGGCAGCAGTGCTGCCACGACGACGGTGCAGACGGTGAGGGCGGCCGTCAGGCCGAAGGCGTGGGCGAACGCCGTGGCGGTGTGGTCACCGCGCTGGAGCAGGACGGCGAGGGTGGCGATGCCGAAGGAACCGCCGAGCTGCTGGAGGATGCGCGTCGTGGTGCTGGCGTCCGCGACCTGGGAGTCCGCGAGGCCCTGGTAGGCACCGACCGTGACAGCGAGGTTGACGGCGCTCATACCGAGGCCACGGAAGAACAGGGCGACGCCGATCACCGCGCCCTCGGCCACCGAGGCGGCGAAGGGCCACGTCGCGACCGCGCTCAGCAGCAGGCCGGTCACCACGACCGGACGGGGCCCGATCCGGTCGGTGAGCACCCCGGCCCCCCGCGCCGCCAGCGCGCCGACGCCCTGCGGAACGAGCAGGAGACCGGTGGCGACGACGCCCTTGTCGAGCACGAGCTGGCAGTACAGCGGCAGCAGGAACATCCCGCCGTACATGGTCAGACCGCCGGCGAACATCAGCACCGACGTCGCGGCGAAGGAGCGCAGCCCGAACAGACGCAGGTCGATGAGGGGCGCGCTGCTCCGCAGGCTCCGTCCGACGAACGCCACGACCAGGACGACTCCCGCCGCGATCGGCAGGAGTACTCGCCCTTGTCCCGCACCGCCCCCGCCGCCGCACTGCGAGAGCCCGTACACGAGCCCGGTGAGGCCCGGACAGACCAGCAGCAGCCCTACGACATCGAGGCGGGAAGCACGCTGCCGACGGTCCCGGGGCACGCCCCGCCAGGCGAGGAACAGCGCCAACGCACAGACCGGCAGGTTGACGTAGAAGATCCAGCGCCAGCTGAGGTGCCCGAGCAGCAGCCCGCCGAACACCGGCCCCAGGACCGGGCCGAGGAGAGCCGGCAACGAGACCACCGCGATGAGCCGGCCGACGCTCCGCCCACCGCTGGCCCGGATGACGATGGTCTGCAGGACCGGCGTCATCAGCCCCGCACCGGCGCCCTGAACGCTTCGGAACAGGACGAGCGACTCGACGCTCCGGGCGGAGGCGCACAGCAGCGAACCGACGGAGAACACGGCCAGCGCGCCCAGCCAGACCCGCCGCGTCCCGAACCGGTTACCGGCCCAGCCGCTCACCGGCATGACCATCGCGAACGTCAGCAGGTAGGCGGTGCTCACCCACTGCACGGTCGTCGTCGGGACACCGAGGTCGTCGGCGAGGGCGTCGACCGCCACGGAGACGATCGTGCTGTCGAGGAGCGGGGCGAAGGCCCCCACGGCGAGCACACCGCACAGCCTGAGCAGGGCGGGATCAAGGCGTTCCTTGGTCATGCGGCTCCCTCGGGATTCGCCCCGAGAACGATCAGGGAGCCCGTGGCGTCACGGGCTCACCGGCCCGAGTTCGCGGGACGCCGCTCATCGGCCCGATCCCACCGACGCGGTACGGCCCCGCGGTTCAGCGGGTGACGGCCGCCGCCATCGCGTGCAGGCGCAGGGCCAGCTGGATCTCCAGGGCGCGGGCCGGGGACTGCCAGTCGGGGCCGAGGAGCCGGCCGACGCGCTCCAGGCGCTGGGCCACCGTGTTGACGTGGACGTGGAGTTCGTCCTTGGTGCGGGCCGGGCTCATGCCGCTGGCGAAGTAGGCGTCCAGGGTGCGGACCAGGTCGGTGCCGCGGCGCAGGTCGTAGTCGACGACCTGGCCGATCGTCCGGCCCACGAAGCCGTCGATGTCCCGGCCGTCGGCGAGGAGGAGGCCGAGGAAGCCGAGGTCCTCGGCGGCCGCGCCCTGGCCCGAGCGGTGCAGCAGGACGAGCGCGTCCAGGCAGCGGCGGGCCTCCTCGTACGCGAGGGCCACCTGGTCCGGGCGGTCGAGGACCTTCCGTACGGGAGCGGAGGCGCCGACGGTGACCGGCTCGCGCAGGGTGCCGCCCAGGCTCCTGGCGGTCTGGCGGGCGAGCTCGGCCGCGCTCTCCCCCGGCCCGAGCGGCAGCAGCAGGACCGTACCGCCGTCGCGGGCCGAGGCGAGTCCGTGGCGGGTGGCGGCCAGGTGCGAGGCCGCCGACCACAGGCGCCGGCGGTCGGCGCTCTCCCGGCGCCCGGCGTCGGAGTCGGCGGCGTCCTCGGCGGCCCTGTCGATCCGTGCGGCGAGCACGACGTGCGGGGCCTCGCTGTCGGTACGGAGGCGGGCGGCGCGCTCGCGCAGCAGGCGGGGGTCCCGGTCGGGGGCGTCCAGGAGGTCGTCGAGGAGCTCGCCCCGTACCCGCTGTTCGGCCTCGCCCGCGGAGCGGCGGGCGAGCAGCAGCAGGGAGGTCACGAGGGCGGCGCGCTCCAGGGTGCGCTGGTCGACGGGGTCGAGCTCGGGCTGCCCGTGGAGGACGAGCGCGCCGAGCGTCTCGTCGCCGGCGGAGACGGCCGCCACCCAGTCGTCGCCCTCGCGGACCGCGTGGCCGCCGGCGCGGCGGGCGGAGCCCGCGCCCGCCTCGGTGAACTCGACGGTGCCGCCGAGGACCTCGGAGACGGCGTGGGCCACGTCGTGGACGCCGCCGCCGTGCAGGACGAGCTCGGAGAGCCGGTCGTGGACGTCGGAGGCCCGCTCGATGACGGCGCTGTGCTCGCGGATGATGTCGTTGGCCCGCTCCAGCTCGGCGAGGGCCGAGCGGGTCTCGGCGAGCAGGTTGGCGGTGTCGATGGCGACGGCGGCGTGCGCGGCGAGGGAGCCGAGGAGGGCGACCTGCTCGCGCTCGAAGACCCTGGCCCTGCGGTCGGCGGCGAACAGCACGCCGATGACCTGGCTGCCGAGGCTGAGCGGCACGCCGAGGATGGCGACGAGGCCCTCGTCCCGTACGGCGGCGTCGATGGCGCGCGTGTGCTGGAAGCGCGGGTCCGCGAAGTAGTCCTCGGTGACGTAGGGCCGGGCGGTCTGGGCGACGAGGCCGCCGAGCCCCTCGCCCATGCCGAGCCGGACCTGCTGGAACCGGGCGGAGACCGAGCCCTCGGTGACCCGCATGTACGTGTCGCCGGCCGCCGGGTCGTTGAGGCTGAGGTAGGCGACCTCGGTGCCGAGGAGCGAGCGGGCGCGCTGCACGATGGCCCGCAGCACCGCGTCGAGGTCGCGGAGCCCCGCGAGGTCGTGGGCGGTGGCGAAGAGGGCGGAGAGTTCCGCCTCGCGGCGCCGCCGCCCCTCCAGCTCGGCCCGGACCCGTAGCGCGAGCTGCTTGGCCTCTTCGAGTTCGGCCAGCACCTCGGGGCCCGCGCCGCTCGCGCGGGCGAGCAGCACGGGCCGGTCGTAGGCCTCCGTCGCCGCTCCCCGGGCGAGGAGTTCCAGGTAGGAGACGAGTTCGTGGGACATGGACACAGGGATACCTGCCGTACGTGTGGTCGCACCACCCCTGTGGACAACCGTGGGGGTCTGTCTCAGTGGGCGGTCCAGCCGCCGTCGAGGGTGAGGGAGCTGCCGGTGATGAACGAGGCTTGCGGGCTGCAGAGGTAGAGGACGGCCTCGGCGACCTCCTCCGGTTCGATGAGCCGCTTGAGCGCCGAGTCCTTGAGGAGGACTTCGGTGAGCACGCGCTCCGGCGGGATGCCGTGGGCGGCGGCCTGGTCGCTGATCTGCCGTTCGACCAGCGGGGTACGGACATAGCCGGGGTTGACGCAGTTGGAGGTGACCCCGTGCGGGGCGCCTTCGAGGGCGGCGGTCTTGGAGAGGCCCTCCAGACCGTGTTTGGCGGCCACATAGGCGGACTTGAAGGCGGAGGCGCGCAGCCCGTGGACGGACGAGAGGTTCACGATCCGCCCCCAGCCCTGGCCGTACATATGGGGCAGGGCGCCGCGGATGAGCCGGAAGGGCGCCTCCAGCATCACCGTGAGGACGGTGTGGAAGACGTCCGGCGGGAACTCCTCGATGGGGCGGACCAGCTGGATCCCGGCGTTGTTGACGAGGATGTCGGTGCCGGCGGCCGCGGCCTCCGCCGCGTCCAGGTCGGTCAGGTCGAGGAGGTGGGGTTCGAGGGTGCCGGGGAGCGCGTCGGCCTCGTCCGCCAGGGTCCGCAGGCCCTCGGCGGCCCGGTCGACCGCTCTGACCCGGGCCCCGGCGGCGGCGAGCCGCAGGGCGCAGGCGCGCCCGATGCCGCCGGCCGCGCCGGTGACGAGCGCGGTGCGGCCGGTGAGGTCGAGGGCGAGGGCCGCGGCGTGGGGCAGGGGCGAGGCGACGTCGTTCCCGGGGGCGGCGGCGAATTCGGTGCCGGGGACGGTGATGGGTGCGCTCATGCTCCGCACCCTATGAACGGGCCCCTCCCCCACCGATGTGCGCCGGGCCCATAGTTCAGTTGGTTGCTGTGGTGCGGAACCATGTGGGGTCGTCGGCGAGCGCCTTCTCGATCCGCAGATAGGAGAAACGCTTCATCTCCGGCAGGTCGTCCACCTCGAACCAGCCGACCTCGGTCGACTCGTCGTCGTTGACCCGCGCCTCGCCCCCGACGGCCCGGCAGCGGAAGGCGACGTCCATGTACTGGCAGGTGTCGCCGTTGGGGTAGACGACGGGCTTGCGGAGGGTCTCCACGAGCAGGATCCGCTCGGGCACGCAGCGCACGGCGGTCTCCTCGTACACCTCGCGCACCACGGCGTCGGCGGGCTGCTCCCCCGGGTCGACGATGCCGCCGACGATCGCCCAGAGGCCGTTGTCGGCCCGCTTGCCGAGCAGGACCCGGCCCCGGTCGTCGAAGACGACGGCGCTGACGCCCGGCAGGAAGAGCAGCTGGTGGCCGGCCGTCTTGCGCAGTTCGAGGATGAAGTCAGGAATACCCATGCCCCGACCCTAGATCATCGGAGGACCGGGGCCGGGGGCGCGTGGGACGGCCTGGGGCCTCAGGCGGCCGGGGTGCGGCGGGCGCGCACGGCGCGGGTGGTGGCCCAGCCGAGGCCGGCCGCGGCGAGCAGCGCGAGCAGGGCCTCGGGCAGAGTGCCCAGGCGGGTCGCGGGGGTCTGGGAGGAACGCAGCGGCACCTTCTCGACGAGGACGTCCGGGGTGAACATCTTCGTCTGCGCGACGATCTCGCCGTCGGGCCGGATGATCGCGCTGACACCGCTGGTGACGGGCACGACCACGGACCGGCTGTGCTCGACCGCGCGCACCCGGCTCATCGCGAGCTGCTGGTAGGTCATCTCGCTGCGGCCGAAGGTGGCGTTGTTGCTGGGGACGGAGATCAGCTGGGCGCCGTGGGTGACGGTGTCGCGCACGGCCCAGTCGAAGGCCGCCTCGTAGCAGGTGGCGAGACCGACCTTCGTACCGGCGAGGTCGAAGACGCCGATCTTCGTACCGGCGCCGAAGTCGCGGCTCACCCGGTCGACGTTGCTGTTGAAGATCCGTACGAAGGGGCGCATCGGGATGTACTCGCCGAAGGGCTGCACGTGCCGCTTGTCGTACGTGGCGACGGGGCCGCGCTCGGGGTCCCACTCGATGAGGGTGTTGCGGAGCTTGCCGGTCTCGGGGGTGATCACGGCGCCGATGACGGTGGGCACGCCGATCTCCTTCACGGCGCCGTCGATGACGTCGGCCGCGTCGGCGTTGGCGTACGGGTCGATGTCGGAGGAGTTCTCCGGCCACAGCACGAAGTCGGGCTGCGGCTCGCGGCCCTCCTTGACCGCCCGGGCGAGCTCGCGGGTGCGGGCCACGTGGTTGTCGAGGACGGCGCGGCGCTGGGCGTTGAAGTCGAGGCCGAGGCGCGGCACGTTGCCCTGGACGGCGGCGACGGTGGCGGTGCCGTCCTCGGCGGAGTCGTCGACGAGGGGCAGCGCGGCGAGGGCGCCGGTGACCGGGACGAGGACCGAGAGCGCCGCGGCGGCGAGCGGTCCGCGCGGGACCGCGCCGGTGGCCCGGTAGGCGCGGAACTGCCGGCCGGCCTCGAACAGGCCGAAGCCGCAGAGGGCGACGGCGAAGCCGAGCACGGGGGTGCCGCCGACGGCGGCGAGCGGGAGGAAGAGGCCGTCGGCCTGTCCGAAGGCGACCTTGCCCCAGGGGAAGCCGCCGAAGGGCACGCGCGCGCGTGCCCCTTCCGCGAGGATCCACACACCGGCGGCGAAGAAGGGCCACCAGGGGAGCCGGGAGACGGCCGCGATGCCGAGTCCGGCGGCGGCCACGAACAGCGCCTCGACGGCGGCGAGCGCGAGCCACGGACCGGCGCCGACCTCTTCGCCGGTCCAGACGAGGAGCGGCAGCAGGAAGCCGAGGCCGGCGAGGTAGCCGAGGCCGAACCCGGCGCGGAGCCGGCGGCCCCGCAGGGTCCAGCCGAGCAGGGCGAAGGCGGGCAGCGCGAGCCACCACAGGGGGCGCGGCGGGAAGCTCAGGTAGAGCAGGAACCCGGACAGCAGAGCCGCCCCGGGCCGCACGAACCGCCGGAGCCGGGAACCCGGCGTGGGGGCGGTGTCGGGTCCGGACGCGTCGACGGGGGTGATGGTGGCACTCACCTTGGGGAGTCTACGGGGCGATCCTGTCCGTCAGGAGGGCGGTACGGCCCGGCCGGGAACCCCTGCGACCGGTGCGGACGCGGGACCTCCCCGTGCTCACGCGCCGGTCGCGGCGGGCGGCGCCGGCGGGGCCGGGTGGCGCAGGCGGGCGCGGATGACGCGCACGGCCGACTCGGCGTCGTCGACGGTCACGGTGAAGGTGAGGCCGTCACCGAGGCGCAGGACGAGGCCCTCGCCCCGCCGGACGATCACGGCCGTGCCCTTCTCGGGCCGCCAGCGGTAGCCCCAGCCGCCCCACTGACACGGACTGACCCTCGGCGCGAAGTCCGCACCGACGACCTGGGTGAGCGGGATGCGGCGCCGCGGCACGCCGATGTGGCCGCAGCGGACCTCCATGGCGCGGTCGTCGACCTTCACGGCGACGTGGACGAAGGCGAGGGTGCCGAAGAGGACGAGCAGTCCGGCAGCGACGCAGCCGATCACCGCCATCAGGAGGGCGGCGATGCCGGAGGTCCACGGGGACTCGACGGCGAGGGTGATGCCCAGCGCCATGCAGGCGGCTCCGGCGACAGCCGCGACCCACTGGAAACGGTTGGTGGCGCGACCGGTCCAGACGGCGGGCGTCGGTTCGGTCCGGGAATGCTCCCTCATAAGGCGAGAGTACCCAGGATCGGCCGGAACAGCGCGCCGGAGCGGAGTCGTCCGGTCACGCTCGGTACGGACCCCTCCGGCGGTGCTCAGCGCACGGCGGCCGTGGCGCCGAGGGCGCGGCCCTCCGCGTAGGTCAGGGCGGTGGCGGGGAGGTCGCCGGGCCGTCCGCTGAGCAGGACGGAGAGGATGCCGGTGGGGTCCGCGTCGGGCGCGGGCTCGGCGCCGATCCGGCGCAGGGCCTGGGCGGCGACGGCGTCGGCGGAGCCGTGGAAGACGATCGGCGGGAGTCCGCCCTGGCGGCGGGCCGCCAGGGCGGCGAGGATCCGCTCCTCGACGAGTTCGTAGTGGGTGCAGCCCAGGACGACGGCGCGGACGTCGGTCGGGGTGAGCGCGGCCGCCGCGGCGACGGCGGCGTCGACGGCGTCCCGGTCGGCGTGCTCCACGGCGTCGGCGAGACCGGGGCAGGGCACCTCGGTGACCTCGGCGCCGTCGGCGAAGTCGCGGATCAGCCCGCGCTGGTAGGCGCTGCCGGTGGTGGCGGGGGTGGCCCAGATCGCGACCTTGCCGCCGGCCGCGGCGGCCGGCTTGATCGCGGGCACGGTGCCGATGACCGGGATGTCCGGTTCGAGGGCGGCGCGGAGGGCCGGCAGGGCGTGCACGGTGGCGGTGTTGCAGGCCACGATGAGCGCCTGGGGCCGGTGCTCGGCGGCGGCGAGGGCGACGTCCAGGGCGCGGCTGGTGAGGTCCTCGGGGGTGCGCGGGCCCCACGGCATGCCGTCCGGGTCGTTGGAGAGGAGGAGATCCGCGTCCGGCCGGAGCCGCCGCACCGCGGCGGCCGCGGGGAGGAGGCCGATTCCGGAGTCCATGAGCGCGATCTTCACCCGGTCACCCTAGCCGATGAGCCTCACGTCCCCCGCGAACTGGGGCAGACTGCGGCGAATGAGCACCTTCGCCTGGTTCTCGACCGCCTCCCTGGCCGCCTGGGTCTGGCTGCTGCTCGGCCAGGGCTTCTTCTGGCGCACCGATCAGCGGCTGCCGCCGTCGCGCGGCACCCGGACCGGTCCGTGGCCGCGGGTGGCCGTGGTCGTGCCGGCGCGGGACGAGGCGGAGGTGCTGCCGCTGAGCCTGCCCTCGCTCCTCGTACAGGACTATCCGGGGAGCGCGGAGGTCTTCCTCGTCGACGACGGGAGCACGGACGGTACGGGAAAGCTCGCCGCGGAGCTGTCGGGCCGGTACGGCGGGCTGCCGGTGACCGTCGTGTCGCCGGGAGAGCCGGAGCCGGGCTGGACGGGGAAGCTGTGGGCGCTGCGGCACGGAATGGCGCTTGCACGCGCGCGGGAGCCGGAGTACCTCCTCCTCACGGACGCGGACATCGCGCACGAGCCGGACAGTCTGCGGCGGCTCGTCGCGGCGGCCGCGGAGAACGATCTGGACCTGGTGTCGCAGATGGCCCGGCTGCGGGTCGCGAGCTTCTGGGAGCGCCTGGTGGTGCCGGCGTTCGTCTACTTCTTCGCCCAGCTGTACCCGTTCCGCTGGATCAACCGGCCGAGGCCGCTGGCGACGGCCGCGGCGGGTGGCTGCGTGCTGCTGCGGACGGAGACGGCGGTGGCGGCGAACGTGCCGGAGGTGATCCGGCAGGCCGTGATCGACGACGTGTCGCTCGCGCGGGCGGTGCGGCGGTGCGGGGGGCGGATCTGGCTGGGGCTCGCGGAGCGGGTCGACAGCGTCCGCCCGTATCCGGGCCTCGGGGAACTGTGGCGGATGATCGCGCGGAGCGCGTACGCGCAGCTGCGGCACAACCCGCTGCTGCTGGCGGGGACGGTGGCGGGTCTGGCCCTCGTCTATCTGGTGCCGCCGACGGCCCTGGTGACGGGGGTGTGGACGGGGGACGCGGTGACGGCCTGGGCGGGCGGGGTCGCGTGGGCGGTGATGGCGGGGACGTACGTGCCGATGCTCCGCTACTACCGGCAGCCGCTGTGGCTCGCCCCCCTGCTGCCGGTCACGGCGCTCCTGTACCTCCTGATGACGGTGGACTCGGCGGTCCGTCACTACCGGGGCCGGGGCGCGGCCTGGAAGGGCCGCACGTACACCCGCCCGGAGACGGCACCGGACAGGTGAGCTTCGGGCCCCCTCACCTGTGTCAGGCGCGCACGGGCGGACGTCCGGTGACTCCGGGTCAGTCCACCGGCCGCACGCCGAAGGTGTCGGCCAAACCGGCGGCGCCCGCTTCGGTCACATGGACGACCCGGCGTGCGCTTGTGTCGGCGGTCATCGCCGCGGGGGCGTTCCTGCCGGCGTCGGTCCTGGCGACGGTCGCCCGGCACCGTACCCACCTCGCCCGGGCCGCGTGACCCGCCCCGCGTGTGGGGGACGATGAGGTCGCCGCCGAGGACGGGAAGACCGGCGTAGGTGCGCTCGTAGCGGGTGTGGACGGTGCCGTCGGCGTCTTCGACGACGTCCTTGACGACCAGCTTCTCCTTGACTCCGAGACCGAGCGAGGAGGCGGTGGCCGCGACGGAGGTGGCGTCGGCGCGGTCGGCGGCGGCGCCCGCCGACGTGGTGGTGGCACCGGCGGCGATCAGGGTGCCGGCGAGGACGGCGGCGCCGGACGTGAGGGCGAGACGGCGCGGCCGGCGGCGGGGGAAGGCGAGGACATGTGGTTTCTCCAGGGAGCCAGGGGGAGTTGGACGGGATCGCCGCCCACCCGTTCAAGGAGGACTGCCTTGACGGGCACGGACGCTCTCAGCCCGTCGCGCACATGCCACGCGGCACAAAAGCGGGTTCGCCCCCGGATGCCTGATTTGCCGCCCGCCGTTTCACAAGAAGGACAAGACCCCGATACACACGGACACGGCGACCACAGGAATCCTCAACACGTCGGCACCTAGTTACGGTCGGTAATAGCTCGATAATCCTGAGTTTCAGGCACTCAAGATCGAAAGTCCGCCACCTGCGTCGGCACCGCCAGATGTCCCCCGACCGAAGGAATAATCCCCCGCCGTTAACGCAGCCTTTAACAACGTTTTAGCAGGTCAGGCCGACAAAAACAGCGTAAAACGGATGACCCGAAGATGGGGGCTCCCCAACCGGCACATCGTGGGCTTAACTTATGTGCCATGACCTCCCCCCGCTCCACCTATGGAGGCGGTTTCCACACCGCGCCGTCCTTCCCGGACACCCCGATCTACGACTCCCTGGTCGCGGAGCGGGGCACGCCTCAGATCGCCCCGATCCGAGTGCCCGCCGCCTACGACACGGGCAGCAGCTTCCCCGCGAGCGGCTCCTACCTGCCGGCGCTCCCCGCGGCGCTGCCCGCCCTCCCGGCGGCGCCCAGCCCACAGCCCGCCCCCGCCTACGGCGGCGGGTACGGCTACCCGCAGCCCTCACCGCAGATGGCCCCCGTCCCGCTGCAGGCCGCCCCGGCCCCGTACATCCCGCAGCAGCCGGTGGCCCCGCGCGGCTACCCGGGCGGTCAGTACCCGCAGCAGCCCCGACCGGCCGCCGCCGGCTACGAGGCGATGCGCCCGGCGGCCCCCCGGCCGGCGCCGGTCCCGGCCCCCGCGCCCTACGACGACCCGTACAACCGCCCCTACCAGGGCGGGGGTTACTGACAGGCTCCGCCCACCGGCTCCGTCGTGCCGGGGCGGCTGGCAGGATGAAGGCATGCCTATTCCTGTACTCCGCTCCGTCCACATCCACCCGGTCAAATCCATGCGTGCGCTGACCCGCACCGAGGCCGAGGTGCAGCCCTGGGGGCTCGCCGGGGACCGCCGCTGGACCGTCGTCGACGCCGCGAACGAGGTCGTGACCCAACGCCGCCACCCCCGGATGGCGTTGGCCACGGCCGAGCCCCTGCCGGGCGGCGGGGTCGCACTGTCCGCTCCCGGTCACCCGACGCTGGAGGTCGAGGTCCCGCACCCCTCCACCACCGTCACGGTGAAGATCTTCGGCGATGACGTGGAGGCGGTCCCGGCCGACCCCGCCGCGGCCGCCTGGCTCTCGGCGTACCTGGAGAGCGACGTACGGCTCGTGCACATGGACGCGCCCGGGCACCGGCGGCCCGTCGACCCCGACTACGCGCTGCCCGGCGAGACCGTGAGCTTCGCGGACGCCTATCCGCTGCTCGTCGCCACCGTCTCCTCGCTCGACGCCCTCAACTCCCTGATCGCCCAGGGCGACCACGCCGACGAGGGCCCCCTGCCGATGAACCGGTTCAGGCCGAACCTGGTGATCGAGGGCACCGCCCCCTGGGCGGAGGACGGCTGGACGCGACTCGCCGTCGGAGAGGTCACCTTCAGGGTCGCCCGGCCCTGCGGGCGCTGCGCCGTCACCACGACGAACCAGCTGACCGCCGAGCGCGGCAAGGAACCCCTGCGGACCCTCGCCCGGCACCGCAAGAACGACGGCCGCGTCCTCTTCGGCCAGAACCTCGTCCCCGAGCACACCGGCACCGTCCGGGTCGGCGACGCCGTGAAGATCCTGGACTGAGGACGGGCCGGGTTCGCATCACGCCGGGGGTTCGCAGCACGGCGGGCGTTCGCATCACCTGCGGGGGTTCGCAGCACGGCCGGGGGTTCGCAGCGCAGCGGGGGTTCGCAGCACAGCGGGGGTTCGCAGCACAGCGCGGGTCAGCACCCCGGCGCGGGTTCACAGCACAGCGCGGGGTTCACATCACACTTCGCGCGCCCGACGGGCGGGGAACCAGGCACCGGGGCACACTCGTTGGAGGAGCGGTGAACAACGAGGGGGTCCACACGTGCGTGCAGCCACCGGACTCTGGCGCTGGCGGCACAATCCCCTGCGCCGGACCACTGATCTCGTCGAGGCATGGGTCGCCTTCGCGGCGGCCGTACTGCTCTGTCTCGCGGTGCCGCTGACCGGCTGGGCGTCCGGCACCTCCGCGTACGGCTCGCTGTCGCGCGCGGTCCGCACGCAGCAGGAGCAGCGGCTGCCGACGACGGCCCGGGTGGTGCGGCTCGCCGACGGACCCGTCAGCGGCCCCCGGTCCGTCGAGACCGCCGGGGAGGAGCGGCTGCGGCGCTCCGTCGTCGCCCGCTGGACCGCGCCGGACGGCACGCCCCGCACGGGGACGGTGGCGACGGCCCGGCAGCACTCCGCGCCCGGCGCCTCCTTCCGGATCTGGACGGATTCGGAAGGGCGCCCGGTGCAGCCGCCGATGCAGACGGGAACGGCCCGTGCGCACGCGATCATGGCCGGGCTGACGGCCGCTCTCCTCGCCGGTCTCCTGGTGGAGCTCGTCCGCCGCATCGCCGTCCGCAGACTGGAGCTGCGGCGCTACGCGCGCCTCGACCGCGCGTGGGCGGCGGTGGGTCCCGACTGGGGCCGCACGGGCACCGGAAGCTGAACCCCGGGCTTCGGGTTCGATCACTCGGCGACCGAGCCCGACCGCTCCGGACCGGCGCTGACACGTGCCGGGGGCCGTCGGACGTCCATGGGGGCGGGGGCCGGCGACCCGTCAACCCGGCGGCGCCGCGCGCGCTACGGTGGGGCATCGGATCAGCGGCGAGGCATGAGGCGGGGGCAGGACACACCCATGGCACAGGGCACGGTCCAGGTGACGCACACCGGCACATCGCGGTGGCGGCGCCGCACGGGTGAGTACCCCTCTCTCGCCGCCGCCCTCGAGGCCGCCGGCGACGGGGACGTCCTCACCGTCGCGCCCGGCACCTACCGGGAGAACCTCGTGGTCCGGCGGGCCGTCACCCTGCGCGGCCCCGAGGGCGGGATCGGCTCGGTGCGGATCGCGCCCCCGGACGGGGTGCCGCTCACCCTCCGCGCCTCCGTCACCGTGCAGGACCTGCACATCGAGGGGCAGGACGTCGCCGCGCCCGCGCTGCTCGTCGAGGACGGCACGCCCGAACTGCTGGACCTGCGCATCATGACCCGCTCGGCCGCCGGCATCGAGGTGCGGGGCGCCGCCCGGCCCACGGTCCGCCGCTGCACCGTCGACAATCCGGCCGGGGTCGGCATCGCCGTCCTCGACGGCGCGGGCGGCGTGTTCGAGGAGTGCGAGGTGGTCTCCGCCGGGCAGGCCGGCGTCTCGGTGCGCGGCGGAGCCCATCCGCGGCTGGAGCGCTGCCGGGTGCACCACGCCTCCGGCGCGGGCATCGCCGTGACCGGCGAGGGCAGCGGCCTGGAGGGCGTGGGCTGCGAGGTGTACGAGATCAAGGGCGCCGGTCTGCAGATCGCGGCCCGCGCCACCGCCCACCTCACCGACTCCTCGGTGCACCGCACTTCGGCCGACGGGATCACGCTCGACACGGACGCGGTCCTGACCCTCTCGGACTGCGACATCCACGACGTCCCGGAGAACGCGGTCGACCTGCGCTCGCGCTCGGTCCTGACGCTGACCCGGTCCACCGTCCGCCGCTTCGGGCGCAACGGCCTGTCCGTGTGGGACCCGGGCACGCGGGTGGACGCCAACCAGTGCGAGATCCACGACAGTACGGGCGACTACCCGGCCGTGTGGGTCAGCGACGGGGCGACCGCCGTCCTCGACGCCTGCCGGGTGCACGACGTGCCGGACGCGCTGTTCGTCCTCGACCGGGGCTCACGCGTGGACGTCGTCGACAGCGATCTGACGCAGGTGCGGAACACGGCGGTGTCGGTGAGCGACGGGGCCACGGCCCAGCTCGACGACTGCCGGATCCGGGAGGCCTCCACGGGCGCCTGGTTCCGGGACCACGGCAGCGGCGGCACCCTCGGCGGCTGCACGATCGACTCCGTGCAGACCGGTGTCATCGTCACCAAGGGCGCCGACCCCACGATCGACCGGTGCACGGTCACCTCGCCCGCCGAGGCCGGTTTCTACGTGTCGGCGGAGGGCCGCGGCTCCTTCCACGGCTGCCGGGTCACGGGCAGCGGCGGATACGGCTTCCACGTCACGGACGGCTGCCGGACGACCCTGCGCAAGTGCCGTACGGAGCGGTGCGCGCGCGGCGGTTACGAGTTCCCGGAGGAGGGCGCGAGCGCGGAGGACTGCACCAGCGACGAGAGCGCGGTCCGCTCCTCCGTACCCGACGGCGGCACGGTCCTGACGGCCACCCGGTCGGCGGGCCTGCTCGGTACGGTGCCCGCGCCGCGCACCCCCGCGCCGGCCGCGACGGACGCGCCCGAGCCCGCGCCGGAGAGCCGTTCCTCGCAGGACGTCCTGGGGGAGCTGGACGCCCTGGTGGGTCTCGAGAGCGTCAAGCTGGAGGTGCGGACCCTCACCAACATGATCGAGGTGGGGCGCAGGCGCCAGGAGGCCGGGCTCAAGGCGGCCTCGGTCCGCCGCCACCTCGTCTTCACGGGCAACCCGGGTACGGGCAAGACGACCGTCGCCCGGCTGTACGGGGAGATCCTCGCCTCCCTCGGGGTCCTGGAGCGCGGGCACCTGGTGGAGGTCTCCCGGGTGGACCTGGTCGGCGAGCACATCGGCTCGACCGCGATCCGTACCCAGGAGGCCTTCGACCGGGCGCGCGGCGGCGTCCTCTTCGTCGACGAGGCGTACGCGCTGTCGCCCGAGGACTCCGGGCGGGACTTCGGCCGTGAGGCGATCGACACGCTGGTGAAGCTGATGGAGGACCACCGGGACGCGGTCGTGGTCATCGTCGCCGGCTACACGGCGGAGATGGAGCGCTTCCTCACCGTCAACCCGGGCGTGGCCTCGCGCTTCTCACGGACCATCACCTTCGGCGACTACGAGCCCGAGGAGCTGCTGCGGATCGTCGGCCAGCAGGCGGACGAGCACGAGTACCGGCTCGCCCCCGGCACGGACGAGGCGCTGCTCACGTACTTCGAGAAGCTCCCCAAGGGCCCTGCGTTCGGCAACGGCCGTACGGCGCGGCAGACCTTCGAGTCGATGGTGGAGCGGCACGCGGGCCGGGTCGCCGCGCTCGCCGAGGCGAGCACGGACGACCTGACCCTCCTCTACCCGGAGGACCTTCCCGAACTGCCCTGACCGGACGGCTCGTTCGGCGTGCGCTGGTGCGGCAGGTCGGGCGGGAGCCGGTCGAGGAGTGCGGAGCGGTGGCGGGCGAACTCCGGGTCGGCCTGGTAGTCGGAGTGGCCCAGGATCGGTTCGGGCAGCGGATGCGCCCGGGTGCGGCCGTACGCGACGGGGTCGAGCAGCACCGCCCCGTCCACGGCCGGTCGGCCGTCCTCGGCCGGCACCCGGACGGGCCCGCCGATCGGGTCGGTGGCGCGGTAGAGGTTGCTCCAGCAGTGCACCGTGCGGTTCAGGGCGCGCAGCGCCTCGGGGCCGAAGTACGCGGGGAACCAGCGGCCGTAGAGCCGCTCCAGGGGTGAGCCGTAGGTGAGCAGGGCGACCCGGCCCCGGGTGGCGGGCCGGAGCTGCCAGACGGCGGCCGCGGCGAGGACGCTGCCCTGGGAGTGCCCGGAGATGACGAGCCGGCCGCCGGTGCTCCGGGTCCAGGAGCTCATCCGCCAGGTGAGGTCGGGGACCGCGCGCTCGGCGTAACAGGGCGGGGCGAAGGGGTGGGCGGCGCGGGGCCAGAAGGTGCCGACGTCCCAGAGGATGCCGATGGTGCGGCGGGCGGAGGCGTCCCGGTAGGCGCGGCGGCCCCAGGTGACGAAGAGCAGGAAGCCGAGGCCGATCATCCACGAGCCGAGGGCCTGGGTGGCGGAGGCGAGGGAGGCGATCGCGGGGTGGGCTCCGTCGAAGGCCCGCCCCGGGACGTTGCCGCTGGCCCAGGCGCCGGCGACGGACGCGGCCCCGAGGAGCAGGGTCGCGCCGGAGACGACGCCGACGAGGACGGGCGCGGAGTCGGTGAGCGAGGCGCGGGCCCGGCCCGACGCGATCTGTCCCGTACGGACCGGGTCGGGTTCGCCGGCGGCGTCGTAGTCCGCCTCGACGGAGGAGCGCAGGCGTCGGGCGTCGAGGAGCGTCCGTACGACGAGCAGGGCGGCGGGCGCCAGGAGCAGCAGGAGCAGGACGGGGATGACCGACGCTTGCCAGCTGAGGAGGACGGGCGGGCCGATGCGGACGCCGCCGCGGGCGGCGGGGTCGTCGAGCCAGTCGGCGACGCGCTGGGCCACTCCCCCGGACATCACTCCGGCGAGCGCGCAGGCGAGCATCGCGACGGCGGGCCCGCCGAGTCCGCGCAGGGCGGTACGGGGGTCCCTGCGGGGCCGCTGGAGGAGCAGGGCGACGACGCCGAGGGCGACGACGAGGCCGCCCTGGACGAGGGTGAGGGCGCCGAAGACGGCGTCGCCGGGAAGGGTGCCGGAGGAGGTCCAGCGGGGGCGGGACCAGCCGGCGTGGACGGCGGTGAGCACGAGGAGGACGAGGGAGGCGGCGGGGAGCCAGGAGACGAGGGCCCGTTCGACCCGCAGATCGAGGCGGCGTTCGCTGCGGCCGCGCCGGCAGACGACCCAGAGCACGACGACGGCGAGGACGACGACGGCCGCCTGGAGGACCCGGCCGAGGACCGTGCCGACGCCTGGTGCGCCGGCGTCGTGGTGGGCGGTGGCCGTGACGAGGGCGGCGGCGACCGTGAGGAATCCGGCGGCGGTGTGGGCGGCGCGGAGACGGGCGACGAGTCGGCGGCCGTACCAGAAGCCGGGCCGGCCGAGCGCGGGGCGGAGCTCGACGGGACCGGCGGGATCGGCGGCGTCGGCGGCCTCCGTGTCGGCGTTCGCGGTCGTGTCCGTCGGGGGCTCCGCGACGGGCGCGTCGTATCCGGTGGGCGGGCGCTGGGCCTCGTACGCGCTCCACGTCCGGTTGGAGAGGTACCAGAGCAGACCGACGAGCGCGGTCGGCACGAGCGCGGCGAGGGCGAGACGGCGGCCGGGCGGTGACCACCAGCCGCCGCGACCCTCGGAGAGGAAACCGAGCCAGGAGTAGGCGTCGGTGCAGGCCGGGGTGGCGGCGCACTGCCAGGCCGTCAGGTCGAGCGCGACCTCGCAGGCGGCGGCGGTGAGGAGCACGGTGAGGGTGAGGGCGACGAGCCGGACGAGGACCCCGTACAGCCGCACGAGGCCCGGCCTGCCCTCGGCGGGCGGCCGCATCCAGTGCGCGAGGTTGGCCACCATGAACGGCAGGAGCAGCAGCCACAGGGCGCGGGCGCCGTCGCCGGAGGTCAGGTTGGACCAGCAGTACGCCTCCGGGACGGGGCGCGCCGCGTACCGCTCGGGGTGGTCCTCGGCGTCGAGGTCCTCGCTCCGCCGGAACATGGCGGCGGTGCGGTCGCCGGTGACCCGGACGGTCCTGGGGTCGTCGAGCATCGATTCGGGGGTGGCTCCGCCGACTCCGTGGACGAGGAGTTCGAGCGCCGCGCCCCCGCTCTCCGGGGCGGGTGTGGCAGGGGACACTGAGGGGACTTCCTCTCAGAGTGGGAAGATGCGACGTCGGCAACAGGATCGCGGAAGGCCGTGCGACCGCGCACGGTCTCTCACCGAATCCGACACTCATCCCCTCGTCCCCTGCGGAAGGACCGGCCCCGGCGGTGACTGACAACCAGAACCTCCTCGCGGAGCAGCGGCGTGCCCTGATCCTCGACGAGGTACGGCGGCGTGGCGGCGTACGGGTCAACGAACTGACCCGGCGCCTGAACGTCTCGGACATGACGATCCGACGCGACCTGGACGCGCTGGCCCGGCAGGGGATGGTCGCGAAGGTGCACGGAGGGGCCGTTCCGGTGGTCGAGGCGAGCACCCACGAGCCGGGCTTCGAGGCCAAGTCGGTGCTCGAACCGAGCGCCAAGGACGAGATCGCCCGGACGGCGGCCGCCCTCGTCGCGCCCGGGACGGCGATCGCCCTGTCGGGCGGCACGACGACCTACGCGCTGGCCCGGCATCTGCTCGACGTGCCGGACCTGACGGTGGTCACCAACTCGGTGCGGGTCGCCGACGTCTTCCACGAGGCGCAGCAGACCGTCGGCGGGGGCGAGACGCGGCGCGGGGCGGCGACGGTCGTCCTGACCGGCGGGGTCCGCACTCCGTCCGACGCGCTCGTCGGCCCGGTGGCGGACCGGGCGATCCGCTCGCTCCACTTCGACCTGCTCTTCCTCGGTGTGCACGGCGTGTCGGTGGAGGCCGGCCTCTCCACGCCGAACCTCGCGGAGGCGGAGACCAACCGGTGTCTGATGCGCTCGGCGCGGCGGGTCGTCGTGGTCGCGGACCACACCAAGTGGGGGACGGTGGGTCTGAGTTCCTTCGCCTCCCTGGACGAGGTCGACACCTGGGTGACGGACCGGGGCCTGCCGGAGGGCGTACGCGCGGAGGTGGCGGAACACCTGCCGGGGCTTGTGGTGCCGGGCGAGGCGGAGGCGTGACCGTCTTCCGGGTCGAGCGGACGGTGCCGTCGGCTCCGGAGGAGGTGTGGCGCCGGCTCACGGACTGGCCGGCGCACGGGCGGCAGGTGCCGCTGACCCGGACGATCGTCCTGACGCCGGGGCCGAGCGGTGCGGGGACGCGGTTCACCGCCCGCACGGGCGTCGGCCGCCTCTCCTTCGACGACCCGATGGAGATCGTCCACTGGGCCCCACCGACGGCCGACCGGCCCGGCGTCTGCCGCCTGGTGAAGTCGGGCCGGGTGGTACGGGGCTGGGCGCAGGTGGAGGTCATGGTCACGCAGACCGGCGGCACGCGGGTCCTCTGGACGGAGGAGCTCTCGGTACGGGGCGTACCGAGGTGCTTCGACGGGCTGCTGGCACGAGCGGGCCGCGTGGTCTTCGGCCGGGCCCTGGACGGCCTGCTCGGAGGACGGTGACCCCGTTGTGGGCAGGCGTTCCGCAAGGGGCGATGGCCCACACGGCAGCAGGCGCGGGCCCCACATGGGCGGTGGGCCCGACGGCAGGGGGCCCTGTGATGTTGACGGTTCGTCAGCTATGGTGCTGCATCCGTTCGCGTCCCCCGGGAGGGCCCATGCCGCGCCGACTCAAGCCGGTGGAGCTCGACTTCACCGCGTCCGCGCCCGTCCGTCTCGTCTTCTCCGCCACCCTCGCCGCACCCCCGCCGGCCGTCTACCGATCCGTCGCCGTGGAGGTGGGCAGCCTGCCGTCCTGGTTCACGGCCGTCACCTCCGCCGTCCCGACGACCGACGGCGCGGGCCGGACCGTCCGGCTGCGGGGCGGGATCGCCTTCGACGAGACGATCCTGGCCTCCGAGCCCGACCTCCGCTACGCCTACCGGGTCGACGCGACGAACGCCCCCGGCGTGACCGCGATGGCGGAGGAGTGGACCCTCTCCCCCACCGGGACGGGCACCCGGCTGCGCTGGACCATGGCCGCCGACGGCGCCGCCCCGTTCCGGCTCGCGCTGCGCCTCGCCGCGCCCGGCGTGGGGCTCTCCTTCCGGGACGCGGCCCGCCGGCTCGACCGGCGGCTCACTCCGGCCAGGCCCCCGTCGCGAGGAAACGCTCGATAGCGGCCGCGTACGGGGCGATGTCCAGGCCCTGGGCGGCCAGCCAGTCGTCGGAGTAGTACTTGTCGAGGTACCGCTCGCCACCGTCGCAGATCAGGGTGACGACGCTGCCGGTGCGCCCCTCCGCGACCATCTCGGCGACGATCTTCAGCGCGCTCCACAGGCCGGTCCCCGTCGAACCGCCGGCCTTGCGGCCGATCGCGGTCTCCAGTGCGCGCACGGCGGCGACGCTCGCCGCGTCGGGGACCTTCATCATCCGGTCGACGGCCCCCGGCACGAAGCTGGGCTCCATGCGCGGCCGGCCGATGCCCTCGATCCGCGAGCCGCAGTCGGCCGTGGCGTGCGGGTCGTGGTGCGTCCAGCCGTCGAAGAAACAGGAGTTCTCCGGGTCGGCGACACAGATCCGGGTGTCGTGCTGCATGTAGTGGACGTAGCGGGCGATCGTCGCCGACGTGCCGCCGGTGCCGGCGGTGGCGACGATCCAGGCCGGCTCCGGGTACCGCTCCAGCTTCAGCTGCTGGTACATCGACTCGGCGATGTTGTTGTTGCCGCGCCAGTCCGTGGCCCGCTCCGCGTACGTGAACTGGTCCATGTAGTGGCCGCCGGTGCGCTCCGCGAGGGCCGCGGCCTCCTCGTACATCGTGCGCGAGTCGTCGACGAAGTGGCACTGCCCGCCGTGGAACTCGATGAGCCGGCACTTCTCGGGGCTCGTCGTGCGGGGCATCACGGCGATGAAGGGGACGCCGATGAGCTTCGCGAAGTACGCCTCGGAGACGGCCGTCGACCCGCTGGACGCCTCGATGACCGGCTTCCCGGGACGGATCCAGCCGTTGCAGAGCCCGTACAGGAAGAGGGAGCGGGCGAGACGGTGCTTGAGGCTGCCCGTGGGGTGCGTCGACTCGTCCTTGAGGTAGAGGTCGATGCCCCACTTCTCGGGCAGCGGGAAGCGCAGCAGGTGCGTGTCGGCGGAGCGGTTGGCGTCGGCCTGGACCTTGCGCACGGCCTCCTTCAGCCAGGACCGGTACGCCGGGTCGCTGCGGTCGACGTCGACGGTGGCCGCCGGGGCGGCCGCAGTCTCGTGGGTGGTGCTCATCCGTCGCTCTCCTCGTGTCGCCTCGCGGGGTCCCCCCAGGGCCGACAATACCCCTCTCACCTGGGCAAACGTTCCCTTTGACGATCCATAGGCCTGCCTTGTGGAAGCCCTTCCGCAGGGCTACTGGTGCGGGCGGCGAGGGCCCGGCACACTGGGTACGGCAACCGGGTGAAAGGGGCGGATCGGCATGGCGGAGCCCGAGTTCAGCGCAAGGGGCGTACGGATCGCACGCTGGCCGCGCTCGCTGACGCGCGCGGGCGAGGTGCGGATCGAGGACGGCCGCCTCGCGCTCCTCACGAGTTACGGCAGCGAGATCGACAGTGCGCCGGTCTCGGCGGTACGGGCGGGGCGGCCGTGGTTCGCGAAGGCGGACGAGACGGTGGCGACCGTGAACGGCACCAAGTACCGGCTGACGCTGCACTCCGACGACGGCGGCGACCGCGGCCGGGACGGCGGGGACGCGGAGGCGTCGGGGCGGTTCCTCGCCGCGCTGAAGAGGGCTGCGGGACGCTCCTGAGCTGCGGCGGCTCGCGGCGAGTTGCGGGGCGGTCACGGCTGGTCCAGGCTGGAACCCACCTCACTGAGGGTTCAGCGGTGGTGACGCTGCGATCAGGTCGCCGCCCCTTCTGTACCGCATGACAGATCCGAATCTTCGTCTTCTTCCGGACCACTTCGGGGAGTCGCAGCCGTGATCAGCGAGCCGAGCAGGTACTACGCGGTGGAGCTTCAGGCCCTGCCGTCGCGGATCGGACAGATCCGCCGCATCATCTCCGCCCATCTCCGACATTGGCAGTTGGACGCCCTGATCGACCAGGCCGTCCTCGGCGTGACGGAACTTCTGACGAACGTCCACCGCCACGCGCAGCCGGACAAGCACTGCACGGTCGAGCTCGAGCTGCTGCTCGACCGACTCACCGTCTCCGTCCGGGACCACGATCCCCGCCTCCCCGAGGTCTGCCACGCGGACGTCTTCGACACGGTCGACGACCTCGACGCGCTCGCCACCTCCGGCCGGGGCCTGGCCATCGTCGGTGCGGTCAGCGAGAGCTGGGGCATCCGGCCGTGCGGCGTCGACGGCAAGGTCGTGTGGTTCACCCTCACGGCGCCGCCCGTCGGCGGCCCCGTCGAGGAGTGCGCACGCGCCGGGTACGGCGTCAGGATCGAGGTCCCGCTCGCGGGTGTCGGCTACAGTCGGCTCCCGGGCGTGCCCCTCAGCTCTCCGGCCGAACCGGTGCCGGCGCCGGCGCCATCGATCGCCCGCCCGGTCCTGGCGGGCCGAGCGGGCTGATCAGCGGCGGGAAGGGCCCGGCGGACTCACTCCGTCGCGATCGCCCGGAGGATCTCCAGGCGGGCAGCCCGCCGGGCCGGCCTCCAGGCCGCCACGGCGCCCGCCACCAGGCCGACCAGGGCCACGACCGCGAGCCGCGCCGCGGGTACGGCGAACGCGAAGGCCGTGTCGCCCGAGGCGCGGACGAGGACCCAGCCGAGGAAGCCGCCGAGCGCCAGCCCGCCGACCGTCCCGAACGCGGCGACCAGGACGGACTCCCAGCGGACCATGGCCCGCAGCTGCGCCCGGGTCTGCCCGACGGCCCGCAACAGGCCCAGTTCCCGCGTCCGTTCGTGCACGGAGAGGGTCAGCGTGTTGGCGATGCCCAGCAGCGCGATCAGGACCGCGAGCGCGAGGAGCGCGTAGACGAGGGTGAGCATCATGTCGATGCCGCCCGCCGAGGCCTCCGCGTACTCCTCCCGGGTCTGCACCTCCGGATGGCCGTACCGGTCGGCGACCTTCGTCACGGCCGCCTTGCCCTCCTCGGCGCCGACCCCCTCCGCAAAGGACACGGCCACCAGCCGGTCGGCGTCCTGGGTGCGGTGCGGGGCCCACGCCTCCCGGGTGACGAGGTAGTCGCCCGCCAGGTCGGCCCGTTCGTACACCGCGCGGACCGTGAAGGTGTGGCGGCTGCCGTCGGTGAACGTCAGGACGGCGGTCCGCCCGGGCGCCAGACCCGAGCCGGCCGCCTCGTCGGCGGCGACGGCGAGCCCGTCCGTACCGAGTCCGCTCAGGGAGCCCCGTACCTCCCCCAGGTCGAGTGTCCGGGCGAGCGCGGCCGGGTCGGTGACCGTGAGCGCCCGGCCCCGGCCGTCGACCTCCGCGACGCCGCGCCCCAGGCCCACGGCCGTGTCGACCTCGGGCAGGGCGGCGACCGCCGGGGCGAGGTGCGGACTGAGGCCGCTGCCGCCCGCCCCGAACGAGGGCGCGCCGATGGCCACGTCCCCGGCGAAGGAGCGGTCGACGGTCCGGTCCATGGTCGCCTTCAGGGAGGCGCCGAAGACCGTGAAGAGGGTGACGACGGCGACCCCGATCATCAGGGCCGTGGCGGTCGCCGCCGTACGCGCCGGACTGCGCAGGGCGTTGCGGCGGGCGAGGCCCCGGTTGACCCCGCGCAGCGGGCGGCCGAGCACCCTTACGGCGAGCGAGGCGGCGACCGGTCCGAGGACCACGAACGCGGCGACGGCCAGCCCTGCCCCGGTCGCGGCGAACCACAGCGACGGCGCGCCGAGGACACCGGCGAGGACCGTGCCGACGGCGGCCGCGAGCAGCCCGCCGCCGGTCAGTGCGCGCCGGCGTGAGGTGCCCGAGGCGTCCACGTCCGTCTCGCGGAGCGCGGCGAGCGGGGCCGTGCGCCCGGCCCGTACGGCCGGCAGCAGCGCCGAACCGGCGCAGACCGCGAGCCCGATGCCGAGCGGCAGCACGAGGGACGTGCCGGAGACGACGAGGTCGCCCTCGGGGAAGGGGAAGCCGATCGCGGGGAACAGCGCCTGGAGTCCGGCGGCGACGCCGATCCCGGCGAGGAGCCCGGCGAGGGAGGCGAGCAGTCCGACGGCGAGCGCCTCGGCGAGGGTGCCGGTGACGACCTGGCGGCGGGCGGCGCCGATCGCGCGGAGCAGGGCGTTCTCTCGGGTCCGCTGGGCGACGAGGACGGCGAAGGTGTTGTGGATGGTGAAGACGGAGACGAAGACGGCGACCCCGCTGAACACGAGGAGGAAGGTGGTGAAGAGGTCCAGGAAACGGCCGGAGACCATCTCGGTGTTCTCCTCGGCGGCCTGCCGGCCGGTGATCGCCTCGACGCCGTCGGGAAGGGCCGGGGTCAGCGCGGTGACCAGCTCCTC
Source organism: Streptomyces sp. NPDC002825 (assembly GCF_040295385.1). NCBI lineage: Bacteria > Bacillati > Actinomycetota > Actinomycetes > Kitasatosporales > Streptomycetaceae > Streptomyces > Streptomyces sp. NPDC002825. The sequence continues at coordinate 291,591 of NZ_JBEOVH010000005.1, read as the reverse complement.
CTGGGAGACGCCGGGACCGGCGCGTACGGCGATGCTCGTCGCCTCCCCCGGCCGCGCCGTCAGGTACTTCTCGGCGTCGGCGCGGGTGAGACCGGTCCAGGTGACCTGTCCCATGCCGTCCGCGCCGCCGAAGGTGGCCAGGCCGACGACGGTGACCTTCACCGGGTCGGGCGTGCGCAGGACGGTGGTGTCGCCGAGGGCGAGGCCGGCCGTCTTCGCCGCGCCCCGGTTGACGACGGCCTCGCCGGGGGCGCTCGGCGCGCGGCCCTCCGCGAGGCGGTACGGGTTGAGGGCCGGGTCCGCGATCCAGTTGCCCGCCAGGGTGGGCGGGCCCTTGCCGCCGACGGGGCTGCCGTCGGCGGAGAGCAGCTGACCCGCGCCCTCGATTCGGGGCGCGGCGGCGGCCACCCCGGGCACCTGGGCGAGGCGCTCGGCGAGGGCCGCTTCGACGGGGCCGCGGGTGCCCTGGGCCTCGCCGGCGGCGGTCACGGTGACGGAGCTGCGGACGATGGCGTCCGTGCCCCGGGTGGCGCTCGTGAACATCGAGTCGAAGCTCGCGCGGAGGGTGTCGCCCATGACGAGGGTGCCGGTGAGGAAGGCCACGCCGAGGAGGACGGCGGCGAAGGTGCCGAGGAAGCGGCGCCGGTGCGCGCGGAGGGAGGAGAGGGAGAGACGGAGGGTGGCGGGGGCGTTCATGTCGCACCTCCGCCGACCACGGCCGGGCCGGTCTCGAAGGCCTTCATCCGGTCGAGGACCAGGTCGGCCGTGGGGCCCGTCATGCGGTCCACCAGCCGGCCGTCCGCGAGGAAGATCACCTCGTCGGCGTGGGCGGCGGCGACCGGGTCGTGGGTGACCATGACGACCGTACGACCGGTGTCGCGGACCGTACGGCCGAGCAGCCGCAGGACCTCCTCGCCGGAGCGGGAGTCGAGGTTGCCGGTGGGTTCGTCGGCGAAGACGACATCGGGGCCGCCGGCGAACGCCCTGGCCACGGCGACGCGTTGCTGCTGCCCGCCGGAGAGTTCGCTCGGCCGGTGGTGGAGCCGGTCGCGCAGCCCGACGGTGTCGACGAGCCGGTCGAAGTGCTCCCGGTCGACGGTGCGTCCCGCGAGGTCGAGCGGGAGGGTGATGTTCTCGGCGACGGTGAGGGTCGGCAGCAGGTTGAAGGCCTGGAAGACGAAGCCGATCCGGTCGCGGCGCAGCAGGGTCAGGCGCCGGTCGTCGAGCGTGGACAGGTCGGTGTCGCCGACGAGGGCGGCGCCCGAGGTGAGGGTGTCGAGTCCGGCGGCGCAGTGCATGAGGGTGGACTTGCCGGAGCCCGACGGGCCCATGACGGCGGTGAAGCGGCCGGCGGGGAAGTCGACGCTCACCCCGTCCAGGGCCCTGACCTCGGTGTCGCCGCGCCCGTAGACCTTGACGGCGTCGACGACGCGGGCGGCGGGGAGCGGGGCGGGGGTGGTCATGTCCGGCGCCCCTTGGGGTCCGCGGCGCGGCCGAACTGCTCCTCCAGGACGCTCAGGCGCCGCCAGTACTCGTCCTCGTCGATCTCCCCGGCGGCGAAGCGGTGGCCGAGCAGGGAGAGGGGCGAGTTCTCGTCGGGTCCGGTGTCGCGCCACGGCCTGCCCCTGCGCCGGCCCGCGCGGCGGGCGACGGTGACGATCCCGATGACGACGGCGGCCCAGACGAGCGGGAAGAAGAGGACCCAGGGGCCGGGGCCCGCGTGGGCGAGTGTGTTCATGAGGGTTCAGCTCCTCGGTGTGGTGTCCGTGGTGTTGTCCGTGGTTCGAGGCTCCCTCCGGGAGGGGGTCCGGGTCGTCGTACGGGCAGCGGCTTCCGGCGTACGACACCGGGAGTACGTCGCTTCGCCGGCGCTGCTTCCGTTCTGTACCTACTGGTATGTACAGTGCCGCCATGAGCACGAACACCTCGGAGCGGCTGATCGAGGCGACCCGCGAGCTGCTGTGGGAGCGGGGCTACGTCGGCACCAGCCCCAAGGCCGTCCAGCTGGCGGCGGGCGCGGGCCAGGGCAGCATGTACCACCACTTCGCCGGCAAGCAGGACCTGGCGCTCGCGGCGATCCGGCGCTCGGCCGAGGAGCTGGGCGCGGCGGCCGAGGCGGTACTCGGCGGTACGGGTTCGGCGTACGCCCGCATCGAGGCGTACCTGCTGCGCGAGCGCGACGTCCTGCGCGGCTGCCCGGTGGGGCGGCTGACCATGGACCCCGAGGTCATCGCGGACCCGGAGCTGCGCGCGCCCGTCGAGGAGGTCCTCGGCCGGGTGCGCGGCCGGCTCGCCGAGGTCGTCCAGGAGGGCGTGGACAGCGGCGAGTTGAGCGGTGGACTCGACCCCGAGGAGATCGCTGCGACGGCCCTCGCGACCGTGCAGGGCGGGTACGTGCTCGCCCGCGCGACCGGTTCGCGGGCGCCTTTCGACACCGCCGTACGCGGGCTGCTCGCCCTGCTCGCCCCCTGACCTCACCCCGGACCCCGGAGAACCGGAGAAACGGAGCCTTCCCGTGCACGCGATGCAGTACGAGATCACCCTGCCCGCCGACTACGACATGGAGATCATCCGCAAGCGGGTGGCGACCAAGGGGCATCTGCTCGACGCGTTCCCCGGACTCGGCCTGAAGGCCTATCTGGTCCGGGAGCGGGAGGCCGGGGCACCGGTGAACCAGTACGCGCCGTTCTATCTCTGGGCCACCCCCGAGGGCATGAACTCCTTCCTCTGGGGCCCCGGTTTCCAGGGCATCGTCAACGACTTCGGCCGGCCCGTGGTGCAGCACTGGACCGGCCTGTCGTACGAGGAGGGGCCGGCGGCCGCGTCGGCGCCGGGTGCCGCGACGCGCCGCAGGACGCCGCTCGGCGAGGCGGTCCCGCCGGGCGAGGCCGTGACGGAGGCCGTGGCCCGGCACGCACGCGAGGCGCGGCGGGACGGGGTCGTGGGCTCCGCCCTCGCGATCGACCCGCGCCACTGGGAACTGCTCACCTTCACCCTGTGGGCGGGCCCGGAAGCGCCCGCCGACGAGGGCGAGCGCTTCCAGGTGCTGCGTCTTTCGGCGCCGGGGCGGGCGGCGTTGGGCGCCGGGCAGCAGTGGTGAGGCGTGGCGGTCGGGCCGCCGCGTCGCGCTCGGGCCACCGCGCTGCGCTCGCGCTTACGCCACCGCGACCAGGGTGAGGTAGGCGATGCCGAGGACGTTCCGGTAGCCGTTCAGCCAGCTGGACCGCTGCCGGTCGACGCGCTCGCGCGTCTCGGCGGCGAGCGGGTGCTCGGGGTTCGCGGCGAGCCAGACCTCGGTGTCGTACCGGTAGCCGGACTCGAACTCCTCCCACTCCTCCGCGCTCGCCGTCTCGATCCACGCGGGCCGGAACCCCGCCTCGATGGCGAGGTCGACGAGGGCGCCGAGGGAGAGGTGGTCGCCGGCGGTCGCGCCGGGCCACATCCCGGCGAGCTCCGTCCCGGTCGGCGTGCGCTCCCAGAAGCCCTCGCCGAGCACGACCCGCCCGCCGGGCCGGACGAGCCGGCGCAGCTCGCGCAGGACGGCGGCGGGGTCGTACGGCAGCTCCGGGTCGCAGAGCGCCTGGCTGGACCCGAGGCAGAGGATCGCGTCCACGGGGCCGCGGTCGGTGCCGAGCGCGGACTCCTCGACGAAGGTCACGCGGTCCGTGAGCCCGCGCTTCTCGGCGAGGGCCCGGCCGCGGGCCAGGTCCTCGGCGTTGATGTCGATCCCGATGCCCTCGGCGGCGGGGGCCGCCTCCAGGACGCGGAGGAGCAACTCGCCCCAGCCGCAGCCGATGTCGAGCACAGCGGCGGGGCTGGAGGCGGCGAGCCGCTCGATCATGCGGGTGGCGCGGGCCTCGGAGAGGGGGCCGTGGAAGGTGAGGCTGCCGAGGCGCGGGGGGAGTTCGACTGCGGAGTCTGGAGAAGTCACGAGGCGGAACGTTACGGCGTGCGCCGTCCGCCGCGTAGCGGTTTTCCGGCGTTCGCCTTGAGGGCTTACGCGCCGGTGCGCGGCTAGGCCGTCTCTTCCGGATCTTGCCGGTTGAGCCCGCGGCGTCTGGTGCCTGGGGTCTCCCCAGGCCCGCCAGGGCCGAGGGGACACATCGCAAGGCGGAGGGTCGCCCGATTACTGGACGTACTCGGGCGGGCCCGACAACGCGGCGAGGTGCGGTGCCAGGCGTCGCGGTCAGGCAAGATCCGGAAGAGACGGCCTAGCCTGGAGGGGTGTACACCACGCGCGTGTCCCGTCACGTCGACGCCCCCGCCTCGGTCGTCTACCGCCTGCTCCTCGATCCGGACGCCGTCGCCCGTTGGCGGGTTCCGTACGGCATGACCTGCGAGGTCCACGCCTTCGAGGCGCGCGAAGGAGGCGCCTTCCGGGTGTCGCTGCGGTACGAGTCACCCGACGGGGCCGGGAAGTCGGGGGCGCGCACGGACACCTACCACGGCACTTTCCTGGAGCTCGTGCCGTACGAACGGGTCGTCGAGAGCATCGAGTTCGAGACGCCCGACCCCCTGCTGCACGGCACCATGATCCTCACGACGAGGCTGACCGAGATCGGGAGCGGCACCGAGGTGCGGGTCGTCCACGAAGGCGTCCCGGACGCCGTGCCGGCCGCCGACAACGAGACCGGCACGCGGATGGCCCTCGACCGGCTCGCCGCGCTTGCCGAGGGGCGTCCCGATCCTGGGCAGTGACGCCTTCCCCGGTACGGCCGGGGGGTGAGGTCGCAGCTCGGGCCGTCGCGCTCCAGGGCCGTGAGGTCGCCCCTCAGGCCGCCTCGCGGCCCAGGGCGGCCAGGGGGTCGTCCAGTACCGGCTGCCAGGCCAGTTCGGCAGCGCCGACCAGGCTGTTGTGGTCCAGGGTGCAGGGGAGGATCGGCACCCCGCCGCTGCGGCCCCACAGGCTGCGGTCCGCGACCACCGCACGGAGCCGCTCGGGGTCCGCGTCCAGGAGCTCGCGGTGGAGTCCGCCGAGGATGATCCGGTCCGGGTTGAGGATGTTCACCAGGCCCGCGAGGCCCAGGCCCAGGCGGTCGATCAGCTCCCCGACCGCGACCCGGACGCCCGGGTCGTCCGGGCTCGTGCGCAGCAGGTCGCGGGACTGCTGGAGCAGGGAGACCTCGGGGCCGGGGACCCGGCCCGCCGCCGTGAGGAACGCGAGCGGGTCCGTCTCGACGTCCAGGCAGCCGCGGCTGCCACAGTGGCAGGGGCGGCCCTCGGGGTTCACCGTGAGGTGCCCGACCTCCAGGGCGAGGCCCGAACTGCCGGTGTGGAGGCGGCCGTCGAGGACCAGGGCCCCGCCGACGCCTCGGTGGCCCGTCGCCACGCAGAGCAGGTCCCGCGCGCCGCGGCCCGCGCCGTGGCGGTGCTCGGCGAGCGCGGCGAGGTTCACGTCGTTGCCGGTGAACGCGGGGCCTTCGATGCCGGCGGCCCGTACGCGCTCGGCGAAGATCTCCCGGACGGGGGCCCCGGCGGGCCAGGCGAGGTGGAGCGGGTTGAGGGCCGTGCCCTCGGGTTCGGCGACGGCGGAGGGGGCGGCGAGGCCCGCGCCGACGCAGCGGCGGCCGCTCTCCTCAAGCAGCGCGGCACCCGCGTCCACGACGGCGCCGAGGACCTGGGCGGGGTCGGCGGAGACGGTGACGCAGCCGGGGGCCGTGGCCACGATGGTGCCGCCGAGGCCGACGAGGGCGGCGCGGAAGCCGTCCGCGTGGACCTGGGCGGCGAGGGCGACGGGACCCTTCTCGTCGACGGCCAGGCGGTGCGAGGGGCGCCCCTGGGAGCCCGCGGCGGCACCGGGGTTGGAGTCGACGCGGATGAGGCCGAGGGCCTCCAGCTCGGCCGCGACGGCGCCGGCCGTGGCGCGGGTGACGCCGAGTTCGGCCGTGAGGACGGCGCGGGTCGGGGCCCTGCCGGTGTGCACCAGCTCCAGCGCGGGGCCGAGCGCGTTACGCCCCCTGTCCAGCCGTGTCCGGGTCGTCGTCGCCTTGCCGTTCATGGGGGTGAGTCTCCCATGATCGGGCCGGTGGGGTGGCCCCCGGGCCGAGGCGGGCGGGTGCCGCGCCTGAGGGCTCGGCGCGGGAGGTGCGCTTGATTGCCGCCGCCGGTGGGCCCTATCCTGAGTTTGTGCCGCTACTAAACAAAGTACGGACGGCCGTATCGGGGGGCCCTGGCGGAGACACCGCCACCCGCTCCCTGTCCCGCCTCCGCTCCGCCCTGACCCTCTTCTTCGCGCTCGACGGCTTCCTCTTCGCCGGCTGGGTCGTCCGGATCCCCGCCGTCAAGCAGCAGACCGGCGCCTCTGCCGGCGACCTGGGCCTCGCCCTCCTCGGGGTGTCCGCGGGCGCCGTGATCACGATGACGCTGACCGGGCGGCTCTGCCGTCGGTACGGTTCGCACGCCGTGACGGTCGCCACCGGTGTCCTGCTGTCGTTGTCGGTCGCCCTTCCCGCGCTCACCCGGTCCCCGCTTGCGCTCGGTCTGGTCCTGCTCGTCTTCGGCGCCGCGTACGGCGGGATCAACGTCGCCATGAACAGCGCGGCCGTGGATCTCGTGGCCGCGCTGCGGCGGCCGGTGATGCCGAGCTTCCACGCCGCGTTCAGCCTGGGAGGCATGCTCGGCGCGGGCCTGGGCGGACTGCTCGCCGGGGGCCTGTCCCCCACGAGTCATCTCCTCGGCCTCACCGTGGTCGGTCTCGCCCTGACCGCCGCCGCCGGACCCGTACTCCTGCGTCACCCCTCCCCCGTGGTTCCCGAAAGCCTTCCGGCGCCGTCCGGCTCCGGGCCCTCCGGCGCGCGCCGTACGGTGCTCGTCTTCGGTGTCATCGCGCTCTGCACGGCGTACGGGGAGGGCGCGCTGGCCGACTGGGGTGCCCTCCACCTCACGCAGGACCTGCATGCCCATCCGGGCGTGGCCGCCGCGGGGTACTCCGTCTTCGCGCTGACCATGACCGCCGGGCGCCTCTCCGGCACCGCACTGCTCGAACGCCTCGGCCAGACCCGCACCCTGGTCACCGGCGGTGCCGTCGCCGCCCTGGGGATGCTGCTCGGCTCGCTCGCGCCGAGCGTGTGGGCCACGCTGCTCGGCTTCGCCGTCACGGGCCTCGGGCTCGCCAACATCTTCCCGGTCGCCGTGGCCCGCGCCGGCGCGATCGCCGGACCCGGCGGGGTGGCGACGGCCTCCACCCTCGGTTACGGCGGCATGCTCCTCGGCCCGCCCTCGATCGGCTTCCTCGCCGACTGGCTCTCCCTGCCGGTGGCCCTGACGACGGTCGCGCTGCTGGCGGGCGGTGCGGCGGCGATGGGGTACTGGGCGCGCAACGCGGGTATGGACAGGGCGAGTTGATCATGAGGATGCCAGAATGCACCCCATGGAGACCCTGAAGATCACGGAGCACATCGAGGCGCTGGACGCGGCCGGTCGCGGCCTCGCGGACGCGGCGGCCGAGGCGGGCCTCGACGCCGAGGTTCCGACCTGCCCGGGGTGGCAGGTCCGGGACCTCGTGCGGCACACGGCGATGGTGCACCGCTGGGCCACGACCTTCGTGGCCGAGGGCCGCACCGAGTTCCACCCGGGCGACGGCGAGACGGCACTCGACGGGGAGGAGCTGCTGACGTACTTCCGCGAGGGGCACGCGCGCCTGGTCGCCGCCCTGCGCGCGGCGCCCGAGACGCTGGAGTGCTGGAGCTTCCTCCCGGCACCCTCCCCGCTGGCCTTCTGGGCCCGGCGACAGGCCCACGAGACGACCGTCCACCGCGCCGACGCCGAGTCCGCGCTCCCGACCGGTCCGGGGCCGGTGGATCCGGCGGTCGCCGCGGACGGCGTCGACGAACTGTTCGTCGCCTTCCACGCACGCGACCGCAGCCGGGTTCACACCCCCGAGCCGCGCACCCTGCGCGTGCGCGCCACGGACACGGGTGACGTCTGGACCGTCCACCTGTCCCCGACAGCCCCGCCCCGAACGGAGCGGGGCACGACTCCCCCGGCGGACACCGAACTGACCGGCCCCGCGGCCCGCTTGTACCTGACCCTGTGGAACCGCCTGCCCCTCGATTCCATCACCTTGGCGGGCGACGAGGACCTCGCCCGCCTGTGGCGGGAAACCTCGGCGATCACCTGGAACTGAGCGCCGCCCGTTCCATCGACCTTCGGCTCGGCTCGGCTCGGCTTTCAGCGATCGCGCAGTTCGTGCCGAAACGGTCCACCCGAAACGCGAGGGCACGTTCGGTGCGGGCTCGGCGGCCGGGTCAGGCCGGCGTGTAGTCCAGGACGTAGGAGTGACCGCCGTCCTTGTCCTGGATGATCTCCAGGTCACCCGCGATTCCCGCAAGGTCGCCCGAGCCCGTTCCCTCGACCACGCGGATCGTGAGCCGCTCGCCGTGGCTGCCCGGTGCGGTGTGCTGGAGGACGAAGGAGCCCTTGCGGCCGTCGAGTTCGCCGGTGAATCGCTCCACGGCGACGTAGGCGACAGGGCCGCCTTCGATGTCGGCCACCGACAGCATGTGCACGGTGCTGGTGCCGGTCAGGCCGCCCTGGAAGGTCTTGGTGATCCGTACGCGGCCGAGCGCGGCGCCCGGGGCCTCGTCGAGCGCCTCCGGTTCGAAGGACGTCACTTCGAACGTTCCGCCGGTCTTCGTGCTCATTCGCACCCCTCCGATGTCGATCGTCGGTATCGCGCAGCAGCCTTGCACACGACACTGACAATCCACCCGTCCCCTACGGGGCGCCGTCCAGCATCCTCGTCAGCACCTCGCGCTGGATCGGCTGCGTCTCCGCGTGGCGGGCGACGCCCTTCTCTGTGAGTTTCACCTGGACACCGCGCCGGTCCTCGGGGCACATGCCGCGCAGGACCAGGCCGTCCTTCTCCAGGCGGGCGACGAGCCGGGAGAGGGCGCTCTGGCTGAGGTGGACGCGGCCGGCGAGTTCCTGGACGCGCCAGGCGGCGGGGCCTTCCCCGGCCACGCCCTCGGCCAGGACGTCGAGGACCTCGAAGTCGCTGGCGCCGAGCCCGTACGGCTGCAGCGCCCGGTCGAGCTCACAGGTCGTGCGGGCGTGCAGGGCGAGGACGTCACGCCACTCGTCCACGAGCGCGCGTTCGGACTTGTTCGCTGCCATGACCGCACGGTAGCAGAGACCCTGCCGTTTGTTGCATCGGAATTAAATGCACTTGCATTCAATGCATGTGCATGTACTGTGCTGCGCATGACCTCTCCGCTCACCGCCGAACGCTGGAGTCCGCGCCTCTGGGGCACCCTCCTCGTCCTCTGCGCCGCGATGTTCCTCGACGCCCTCGACGTCTCCATGGTCGGCGTCGCCCTGCCCTCGATCGCCACCGACCTCGGCCTCTCCACCGCCGCCCTCCAGTGGATCGTGAGCGGCTACATCCTCGGCTACGGAGGCCTGCTGCTGCTCGGCGGCCGCGCTGCCGACCTCCTGGGCCGGCGGCAGGTCTTCCTCGTCGCCCTCGCGGTCTTCGCGCTCGCCTCCCTGCTCGGCGGGCTCGTCGACTCCGGGCCCCTCCTCATCGCGAGCCGGTTCGTCAAGGGGCTCAGCGCCGCCTTCACCGCCCCCGCCGGCCTGTCGATCATCACCACGACCTTCAAGGAGGGCCCGCAGCGCAACCGGGCCCTGTCCATCTACACCACCTGCGCCGCCACCGGCTTCTCCATGGGCCTCGTCCTGTCCGGGCTGCTCACGGAGCTCAGCTGGCGCTGGACCATGCTGCTCCCGGCGCCCGTCGCCCTGCTCGCCCTCGTCTTCGCGCTGCGCCTCATCCCGCACAGCGCCCGTGAGAACTCCTCCGGCGGCTACGACCTGCCGGGCGCCGTCACCGGCACGGCCGCGATGCTGCTGCTCGTCTTCACCGTCGTCCAGGCCCCCGAGAAGGGCTGGGCCTCCGCCCGCAGCCTGCTGTCCTTCCTGGTGGTCGCCGCCCTGCTCGCCGCCTTCGTCCTGATCGAGCGGCGCAGCACCAGTCCCCTCGTACGCCTCGGAGTGCTGCGCTCCGGCCCGCAGGTCCGGGCCCAGCTGGGCGCGGCCGCCTTCTTCGGCTCGTACGTCGCCTTCCAGTTCATCGTCACCCAGTACATGCAGTCACTGCTCGGCTGGTCGGCGCTCCAGACCGCGCTCGCCTTCCTGCCGGCCGGCGTGCTCGTCGCGCTGTCGTCGACGAAGATCGGCGGGATCGTGGACCGGTTCGGCACCCCCCGTGTGATCGCGTCCGGCTTCCTCTTCCTCGTCGTCGGGTACGTGCTCTTCCTGCGGATCTCGCTCGCCCCCCAGTACGCGGCCGTGATCCTGCCGTCGATGCTGCTGATCGGTGCGGCCTGCGCCCTGATCTTCCCCTCGCTCAACATCCAGGCCACCAACGGCGTGGCCGATGAGGAACAGGGCATGGTCTCCGGACTGCTCAACACCTCCATCCAGGTCGGCGGGGCGCTCTTCCTCGCCGTGACCACCGCCGTCATCACCGCGGACGGTCACACCGCCGACGCCTCCCCGCAGGCCGTCCTGGACAGCTTCCGGCCGGGGCTCGCCGTGGTCACGGTCGTCGCGCTGGCGGGGCTGCTCATCACACTGCCCGGGCTGCGGAAGGTACGGCGGTCGCGCGAGTCGGTCGTGGTGGCGCGATCCGCCGTCGTCGAGGAGGCCGCGACCGAGGTCGCGGTCCGCGACTGAGCCCTCAGCCCAGCCAGCCGGGACGGACCAGGCCCGACTCGTAGGCCAGGACGACGAGTTGGGCCCGGTCCCGGGCGCCCAGCTTCACCATCGCGCGGCTCACATGGGTCTTGGCGGTGAGGGGGCTCACGACCAGGCGGCGGGCGATCTCCTCGTTCGACAGGCCGATGCCCACCAGGGCCATCACCTCCCGCTCCCGCTCGGTCAGGGCGCCCAGCGCCGCCGTCGAGGCCGGGGCCTTGGAGCGGGCCGCGAACTCCTCGATGAGCCGGCGCGTGACGCCCGGGGACAGCAGCGCGTCCCCGTGGACGACGGCGCGCACGGCCCGCAGCAGTTCGTCCGGCTCCGTGTCCTTGACCAGGAAGCCGGAGGCTCCCGCGCGGATCGCCTCGAAGACGTACTCGTCGAGCTCGAAGGTGGTCAGCATGACGACCCGGACCTCGGCGAGGTCCGGGTCGTCGGTGATGCGCCGGGTCGCCTCCAGACCGTCGAGCCGCGGCATCCGGATGTCCATCAGGACGACGTCGGGGCGCAGGGCGCGGACCCGGTCGACCGCCTCGTCGCCGTCGGCGGCCTCGCCGGCCACCTCGATGTCGGGCTGCGCGTCGAGCAGCGCGCGGAACCCCGCCCGTACCAGCGACTGGTCGTCGGCGAGCAGGACACGGATCACGGGGTGCTTCCCTCCGGGCGCAGCGGGAGTACGGCATGGACGCGGAAGCCGCCGTCCGGGCGGGCGCCCGCCTCGATGGTGCCACCGAGGGCGGCGGCCCGCTCCCGCATCCCGGCGAGTCCGTTGCCGCTGCCCCCTGCTTCCGTGCCGGTGGCGGGGCCGTCGTCGTCCACGGTCAGCTCCAGGACTCCCGGGCCGTTCTCGATGCGTACGCGGGCCGTACGGGAGCCGGAGTGGCGCACCACGTTGGTGAGCGCCTCCTGGACGATCCGGAAGGCGGCGAGGTCGGCCCCGGGCGGAAGGCCGGCCGGGGCGCCGCTCGTCGAGACGGTGACGGTGAGCCCCGCCGCGGCGGCCTGCTCGACGAGTTCGGGCAGCCGGTCGAGGCCGGGGGCCGGGGCGCGGGGGGCCTCGCCCGGGGTGCGGAGCGTGGCGAGGACCTGCCTCACCTCGCCGAGCGCCTCCTTGCTGGCCGCTTTGATGGTGGTCAGCGCCGTACGGGCCTGCTCCGGGTCGGAGTCCAGGAGGGCGAGGCCGACGCCGGCCTGCACGTTGATCACGGAGATCGAGTGGGCGAGGACGTCGTGGAGTTCGCGGGCGATGCGGAGCCGTTCCTCGTCGGCGCGGCGCCGCTCCGCGACGGCCCGTTCGGCCCGCTGCTGCGCCCACTGCTCGCGCCGGATCCGGACCACCTCGGAGGCGGCGAGCACCGCCACGGCGAACGCCGCGGCCGGCAGCTCCTGCCCCCAGGGCGCCGGCCCGTCGCCCGGTGGCGGCAGCCATCGGTACAGCCAGTGCGAGAGCAGCAGATGGCCCGCCCACAGCAGGCCGATGGCCCACCAGGCGGCGGTCCGGTGACCGTGGACGACGGCCGCGAAGCAGGCCACGGCGATCATGACGAAGACCGGGCCGTACGGGTAGCCCGCCGCGAGGTAGCCGAGGGTGACGGCCGCGACGGCGAACACCACCGGCACGGGCCTGCGGTGACGGAACAGCAGCGGGGCCGCGCCGAGCAGGAGCAGGACCCGGCCGGCCGCGTCGAGCGTCTCCCTGCCCGGCTGGTTCCGTGCGGCGAACCCGGTTCCCGCCATGACGAGTACGGCGATCAGCACCGTCGAACGCCAGGGGAGGCCGCTGCCGCGCTCCCACCGCCTCCAGGGCGGTCCGTCGCCGCGCTCCCAGCGTCCCCAGGGCCCGCGCGGCCGCTCCTTGTGCATACCGGCGTCCATACCGGTCACGCTAGCCGGGGCCACACGGCCCGCACGTCAGCCCGGCGGGGTGGTCACCCGTACTCCCGCGGGAGTAGGCGGCCGTGCGGGACGGGGCCGGCGTCCGGACCGCGCCGGGCGGCGCGTCAGCCGCGCGGGAGCAGGCCCACGTCCCGGCCCGGGCGGCGCGTCAGCCGCGCGGAAGCAGGCCCACGTCCCGGCCCGGGCGGCGCGTCAGCCGCGCGGGAGCAGAGCCACGTCCCGGCCCGGGCGGCGCGTCAGCCGCGCGGAAGCAGGCCCACGTCCCGGCCCGGACGGCGCGTCAGCCGCGCGGAAGCAGGCCCACGTCCTGGCCCAGGCGGCGGGCCGCCGTGGCGAAGAAGGTGTCCCGGTCCTCGACGACGCGGTGGAACTGGCCGAAGACCTCGAAGGAGACGAGGCCGAAGAGCTGCGCCCAGGCGGCGACGAGCGCGACGGCGAGGGCCGGCGGGAGGTCCGGGGCGATGTCGGCGCTGATGCGGACGGCCTCGGGGCGCAGGGGGTCGGCGAGCGGGGGAAGGGCGATGCCCTCGCCCGTGTGGGCTTCGCGGGCGATCCCGATGAGGACGAGGCCGACGCGCGAGGCGGGGACGACCGTGTCCTGGGGAGCGCTGTAGCCGGGGACCGGGGAGCCGTAGATGAGGGCGTACTCGTGGGGGTGCGCGACGGCCCAGGCCCGGACCGCGCGGCAGACGGCGGTCCAGCGGTCGAGGGGGCGTCGGCCCTCGGTCTCGGCGGCGGCCTGTTCGGCGGCGGCGCCGACGGCGTCGTAGGCGTCGACGATGAGGGCGGTGAGTAGGTCGTCGCGGCTGGGGAAGTACCGGTAGAGCGCGGAGGACACCATGCCGAGTTCGCGGGCGACGGCCCGCAGGGACAGCTTGGCGGCGCCTTCGGCGGCGAGCTGGGTGCGGGCCTCGTCCTTGATGGCGGCGGTGATCTCGATGCGGGCGCGGGCGCGAGCTCCTCGAACGGTCGTCATGGAGAGCAGTGTGCCACTTTCGGAGCACTGGAACGAAACAAGAGCACTGCTCTTGCTTGCGAGCACCGGACCGTGCACACTGATCTCAAGCGAGAGCAGTGCTCACACTTCATAGCCGCAGGAGGCTTCCATGTCCGCTCAGCCCGCCCAGCCCGCCGGCTCGTCCCCCGCCACCCACGTCAAGAAGCCCGGCTGGTTCACGGTGAACGTCTTCAACCGCGCCGTCGCCTGGATGACCCGCCGTGGCATCAGCGTCTGGGGCTCCCGCGTCCTCGCCGTCCGCGGCCGCAAGAGCGGCGAATGGCGCCGCACCCCCGTCAACCTCCTGACGGTGGACGGCGCCCAGTACCTCGTCGCTCCCCGCGGCCACGTCCAGTGGACCCACAACATGAGGGCCGCCGGCGGCGGGCAGCTCCACCTCGGCAAGCACGTGCAGGAGTTCACCGCCGTCGAGGTCGGCGACGACGACAAGCCCGCTCTGCTCCGCGCCTACCTCAAGCGCTGGAAGGCCGAGGTCGGCGTCTTCTTCGACGGTGTCGGCCCCGACTCCTCCGAGCAGGAGCTGCGGGCCATCGCCCCGAAGCACCCCGTCTTCCGCATCACGACGACGGGCTCCGCCACCCCGGCGGCCTGAAGGGGCCGGGGCAGCGGAGCCCGTAGCGAAGGGATCGGACGATCAGACGGATCAGACGGATCTGGCGGGCCTGACCGGCCGAACGGATCTGACCCTCAGACCTCTTCCTGGGAGGCCTCCGTCCCCTCCGGCTCGGACGCCGTCCGCTCGCGCGCGCTGACGCCCCGCCCCGCCGGGCCGACACCGGACGTGGTGTCCATCCGCTTGTCGAGGAGCTCCAGGGCCCGCCGGGCCATGCCGTTCGAGCGGACCATGCCACCGAGCGAGGCGGAGCCGCGGGTGATGTCGGCGAAGGCGTTCCAGGCCGGCCGCAGTCCCGTTATCGTCGCGTGCAGCAGCCCCGGACGCCGCTCGAAGACGGCGAGCATCCGTCGCCCGACGGCCATCTCGACACCGAGTCCCGCCTTGATGGCGAAGGCGTAGTTCAGGGCCTGGCGCCGCGCGTCGACCGCGTCGTTCGACTCGGCGACCCGCACCGCCCACTCGCCCGCGAGACGGCCCGAGCGCAGCGCGTACGAGATGCCCTCGCGCGTCCAGGGCTCCAGGAGACCGGCCGCGTCACCACAGACCAGGACCCGGCCGCGGGAGAGCGGCGAGTCGTCCGTGCGGCAGCGCGTCAGATGGCCGGAGGAGATGGTGGGCTCGAAGCCGGCGAGACCGAGCCGGGCGACGAAGTCCTCCATGTACCGCTTGGTCGCCGCGCCCTCGCCGCGCGCGGAGATGACGCCCACGGTCAGCGTGTCGCCCTTGGGGAACACCCAGCCGTAACTGCCGGGCATCGGACCCCAGTCGATGAGGACGCGCCCCTTCCAGTCCTCCGCCACGGACGGCGGTACGGGGATCTCCGCCTCGAGGCCCAGGTCGACCTGGCCGAGCTTCACCCCCACATGAGCGCCTATCCGGCTGGCACTGCCGTCGGCGCCGACGACCGCGCGCGCCAGGATCGTCTCCCCGTCGGCGAGGACGACGGCCACGGTCCGCCGGTCCGGCACGGCAGGGCCGTGCTGCTCCACCCGGCTCACCGTGGCACCGGTCCGCAGTTCGGCGCCGGCCTTCTGCGCGTGCTCGACGAGCTGCGCGTCGAACTCGGGACGGTTGATGAGCCCGAACAGCATCCGGCGCGAGCGGCGGGTGCGGGCGAACCGGCCGTCCAGGGAGAAGGTGACGGCGTGCACCCGGTCCTGGAGGGGCAGTTCGAAGCCCGGCGGGAGCGAGTCGCGCGAGGGGCCGATGATGCCGCCGCCGCAGGTCTTGTACCGGGGCAGCTCCGACTTCTCCAGGAGCAGCACCCGGCGGCCCGCGACCGCCGCCGCGTAGGCCGCGGACGCGCCGGCCGGTCCGGCGCCGACCACCACGACGTCCCAGACCTCGGCGGACTCGTCGGCCGCCGGGGCCGCGGCCTCGTCCGACGCCGCGTCATCCGGGAGGCGCGCCGGCTCCGCGTCCGTACTCCCGTCGCCGCTGCCGGCGGCACTCTCCTCGGCGCTTCCGGCGGCACTCCCGTCGGCGCTTCCGGCGGCGCTTCCGGCGGCCTCAGGAGCCGCGCCTCCGGGCTCGGTGTGCTCCGGACCGGCGTTCTCTGCCTGCTCGCTGCTCACGTGTGCTTCTGCTCCTGATCCGACCGGTGGTCTGCTCCTGACGCATCCTACGGCGCGGTAGCCAGGGGGCCGCCCGTAGGATCGACGGTGCGTTCGGCGTACCACGACATACGGCGGACGCCCGTCCCCACGTCGTAACGTCGCACCCATCAGGAGCGTGCCCATGACCTCGAATCCGATCGCCGAGACCGTCCGGTCACTCATGCCCCGGGCCAAGGCCGAGCTCACGGAGCTGGTGGCCTTCGAGTCGGTGGCGGACGAGGCCGTGGCGCCCCGCAGCGAGTGCGAGGCCGCGGCCAACTGGGTCGCGGACGCCCTGCGCGCCGAGGACTTCCAGGACGTGGCGCTGCTCGACACCCCCGACGGCTCGCAGGCCGTGTACGGCATCCTGCCCGGCCCCGTCGGCGCGCCGACCGTCCTCCTGTACGCGCACTACGACGTGCAGCCCAAGCTGGACGAGTCCGTGTGGCTCTCCCCGCCGTTCGAGCTGACCGAGCGGGACGGCCGCTGGTACGGGCGCGGCACCGCCGACTGCAAGGGCGGCTTCATCATGCACCTGCTCGCGCTGCGCGCCCTCAAGGCGAACGGCGGGGTGCCCGTGACGGTCAAGGTCATCGTCGAGGGCTCCGAGGAGCAGGGCACCGGCGGTCTGGAGCGGTACGCGGAGCAGCACCCCGAGCTCCTGACGGCCGACGCCATCGTGATCGGCGACGCGGGCAACTTCCGCGTGGGCCTGCCGACCGTGACCGCGACCCTGCGCGGCATGACGATGATCCGGGTCACGATCGACACCCTCGAGGGCAACCTGCACTCCGGTCAGTTCGGTGGTGCCGCGCCCGACGCGCTGGCCGCGCTGATCCGCGTCCTGGACTCGCTGCGGGGCCCCGACGGCTCCACCGTCATCGACGGCCTCGCGAGCGACCAGGTGTGGGAGGGCCTCCAATACCCGGAGGAGGACTTCCGCCAGGACGCCAAGGTGCTCTCGGGCGTGTCCCTGCCGGGCGCCGGCACCGTCGCCGACCGGATCTGGGCGCGCCCGGCGGTCACCGTCATCGGCATCGACGCCCACCCGGTGGCCGGCGCGACCCCGTCGGTCCCGAAGTCGGCCCGTGCGCAGATCAGCCTGCGGGTGCCGCCGGGCGAGGACGCGGCCGAGGTGACGAAGCTGCTCTTCGCGCACATCGAGAAGCACACGCCGTGGGACGCCCGGGTCTCCCTGGAGCAGGTCGGCCAGGGCCAGCCGTTCCAGGCGGACACCTCGAGCCCGGCGTACGCGTCGATGGCGGAGGCGATGCGGATCGCGTACCCCGGTGAGGAGATGCAGACGGCGGGCATGGGCGGCTCGATCCCGCTGTGCAACACCCTCGCCTCGCTCTACCCGGAGTCGGAGATCCTCCTCATCGGTCTGAGCGAGCCCGAGGCGCAGATCCACGCGCCGAACGAGTCCGTCTCGCCGGAGGAGCTGGAGCGGCTGTCGGTGGCCGAGGCGCACTTCCTCGTCAACTACGCACGGTCGAAGCAGGTCTGACGGAGCATCTGACACCGGACCGGTTCAGCGCTCGGCGAAGCTCGCCGAGCGCGTAGAAACACACGGCGGACCTGCGCGGATGCGTAGGTTCGCCGTATGGCACCCATCGAACTCACCCGGATCACCCCGCGACTTCACCTCCTCGACTTCTCCATCGGCCAGGCCTACCTGTGGCAGGACGAGGAGGAGCTGACCCTGATCGACGCCGGCTGGGCCGGGACGGCGGACGGCATCGACGCGGCGATACGGTCGGCCGGCCTGGACCCGGCCCGGCTGCGCCGGATCGTGCTGACCCACTGTCACCGGGACCACGTGGGCTCGGCCCAGGAGCTCGCGGACCGGCACGCGGCCGAGATCCTCGCGCACCGGCTCGACGCGCCGGTGATCCGCGGCGAGGCCCCGATCCCTGAGCCCGACCTCCTGGACTGGGAGCGCCCGATCTTCGCGCACGGTCTGACGTCACCCGAGGCGCCGCCGACCCGGGTCGACCGGGAGGTCGAGGACGGCGAGGAGCTCGGCTTCGGCGGCGGCGCCGTGGTCGTCCACTCCCCCGGTCACACGCCTGGCTCGATCGCCGTCCATCTGCCGCGCCACGGCGTGCTGTTCAGCGGGGACACGGTGACCTCGGTGCCGGACGTGATGTTCGGCGTCTTCCACGTCGACCGCGCCCTCGCCCTGGAGTCGATGCGCACCCTCGCGAAGCTGTCCCCTTCGGTGCTGTGCTGCGGGCACGGTGCACCGGTGACGACGAACACGGCGGAACGGCTGACGGTGGCGGCGGCGGAGGCTCAGGCCTAGGGAGCGGCACGGGCGCCGGGGTCGCCCCGCCGGGGACCCTCCGTGGGGGCCGGCCCGCCGGCCGCCCCCGCCGTCGAGGGCGCAGGGCCTGCTGTCGGGGCCGGCCCGCCAGGGGCGTCGTCAGCCCACCGGGACGCCCGCCTCCAGGTTGAGGACCGTGCCCCGTTCGCGCGCGCGGAGTGCCCAGCGGAGGCGGCGGTAGCGGACCGGCGGCAGCAGTTCCTCCGCCTCCTCCTCGGTGACGAACCGCCAGCCGCGGAGTTCGGCGCCGGGGAGGTGGAGCCGCTCGGCGTCGGCGGTACGGAGCGTGCCGCCGTCGAAGAGCAGGCGCAGCCCGCCGTACCCGGGGGGCTGCGGACGCTCCCAGTCGACGAGCAACAGGCGGGGTACGGCGTCCAGTTCGAGGCCTATCTCCTCGGCCACCTCCCGCATGCCGGCCCGCGCCGGGGGCTCGCCGGGCTCGACGACCCCGCCGGGGAACTCCCACCCGGGCTTGTACGTGGGGTCGACGAGCAGGAAGCGGTCCTGCTCGTCGAAGAGCAGGACGCCGGCGGCGAGGGTCTCCCCGGTCGGCTCGGGCGTCTGGACGATGCCGCAGGGCTCGACCTGCCCGGCCAGGACCGCGTCGGCGACGGCCCGGGCGGCCTCGGCCGCCGTGAGTGCCGAGGTGTCGAGCGTGTACGCGTCGGCGGCGAGCCAGTCAAGGGCGGCTCGGTACGGCGGCAGGTGCTGGTGGCACCACTCCCGTACGCGTGCGTCGACCTCGGGATCGCCGTACTCCGACCGGCCGTCGATCCGCTCGCGCAGGATCGTTTCCTCCGGGGCGAGCAGCACATGGCGCACGTCGATCCGGCGCGCGGCGAGCCCACCGAAGATCTCGTCCCGGTACTCCTGGCGGAGCAGGGTCATCGGGACGACGAGGACGCCGCCGACCTCGGCAAGCAGGGCGGCGGCGGTGTCGACGACCAGACGGCGCCAGATCGGCAGGTCCTGGTAGTCCTCGACCTCTGCGAGCCGCTTGGCCGGGAGGAGCCGGCGCAGCCCCCCGCCGGTGAGCTCGGGGTCGTACAGGGTGCTGTTCGGGATCAGATCGACCAGTTCGCGCGCGGTGCTGGACTTCCCCGCGCCGAACGTACCGTTGATCCAGACGATCACGTCTTTCCCCCTCTTCGCTAGCCCCCAGTGGCTTGCCCGCAACACCCTGCCACGGAAACCACGAACACATGTCTCGGCATGTGCGTGACACTTCTGGGCGGCCGTCGTTGATAACGGCAAGCACGAGGGGGTGCGGAGATGAGTCGTACGGTTCTCGAACGGTTTCCGGCCGGCGGCCCGCGGGGCAGCTGGCCGGCGGAGGAGTTCGCCGGCGCGCGGCGCCAGGAGGGGGTGCCGGCCCGGGTCGTGATGGACCTGGAGTCGGACGCGTTCCTGGTCATCGTGGAGCAGCGGTCGCCGGAGCGGGTACGGGAATGAGCCGGGTGCGCGAGTAGGGATCAGCGGACCGGGCGGCGGCCATCCGGGTTCGGGGTGAGCCGGGCGCGGAAGAAACGCGTCCCGGATCAGCGGACCTGGTCGGCCACCGTCACGCCCCCGAGTGAGCCGGGCGCGGGAGGCGCCCCGGATCAGCGGACCGGGGCGGCCATCGCGGCCGCCGCCGCGCCGACGAGGCCCGCGTCCGTGCCCGTGGCCGCCGGGACGACCGTCAGGTTGCGGACGAAGGAGAGCGTGGCGTAGGTGCGGAGGCTGCGGCGGAGCGGGGCGAAGAGGACCTCGCCGGCGCCCGCCACCCCGCCGCCGACGACCGCGACGTCGATCTCGACGAGGGCGGCGGTGGCGGCGATGCCGGCCGCGAGCGCCTGGGCCGCGCGTTCGAACGCGGCGACGGCGATCGGGTCCCCGGCGCGCGCGGCGGAGGCCACGGCGGCGGCGGAGGCGTCCCCGTCGGGGCCGGGCCGCCAGCCCTTCTCCAGGGCGCGGCGGGCGAGGTGCGGGCCGGCGGCGATGCGCTCGACGCAGCCGCGTCCGCCGCACGCGCAGGGCTCGCCGTCCAGGTCCACCGGGACGTGGCCGATGTGACCGGCGTTGCCGGTGGGTCCGGAGTGGACGCGGCCGTCGAGGACGAGCCCGCCGCCGACGCCCGTGGAGACCACGAGGCACAGGGCGTTGTCGTGACCCCGGGCCGCCCCGAGCCAGTGCTCGGCGGCCGTCATGGCGACGCCGTCGCCGACGAGGGTGACCGGTCGGCCCGCCGTCGCCCGGCGGACCCGTTCGACGAGCGGGTAGTCGCGCCAGCCGGGCACGTTCACCGGGCTGACGGTCCCCCGGGAGGCGTCGACCGGGCCCGCGCTGCCGATGCCGACGGCCCCGGCTGAGTCCCACAGCGGGGAGGCCGCGAGGTCGGCGAGGACCCCCTCGACCGCCGCCATCACCGTCTCGCCGTCCTCACGCGCGGGCGTGGCTCGTCGCGAGCGGACACGGATGCGGCCCTCGCCGTCGACCAGGGCGCCTGCGATCTTGGTGCCCCCGATGTCGAGGGCGGCGACGAGGCCCGTGGCGGGGTCGGTGGGCATGGGTGGCGGGTCTCCCGTCGGCGGCCGGGGGCGGCAGGTCGTTCCGTACAGTCTCCACAGTCTTTCCTGGGATGACAACGTTGTCCAGGCTCTATGCTCGAACCGAGATCGACTCGACACCCCGCACCACGTCTTCGGAGGAACCACGCACCGTGGCCGACATCGCCCGCCGCATCGAGTCCCGCTACGGCAATCGGCCCACGATGAAGGACGTCGCCGCCCGGGCGGGCGTCGGCCTCAAGACGGTGTCCCGGGTCGTCAACGGCGAAGCGGGCGTCACCCCGGACACGGAGCGCCGGGTCCGGGAGGCCATCGAGGCGCTCGGCTTCCGCCGCAACGACAGCGCGCGGGTTCTGCGCAAGGGCAGGACGGCGACCGTCGGTCTGGTCCTGGAGGATCTCGCCGACCCCTTCTACGGGCCGCTCAGCCGGGCGGTCGAGGAGGTCGCGCGGGCGCACGGGGCCCTGCTGATCAACGGTTCGAGCGCCGAGGACCCGGACCGGGAGCAGGAGTTGGCGCTCGCGCTCTGCGCGCGCCGGGTCGACGGTCTCATCGTCATCCCCGCCGGCGACGACCACCGGTATCTGGAGCCCGAGATACGCGCCGGCGTCGCGACGGTCTTCGTCGACCGGCCGGCCGGGCGGATCGACGCCGACGCCGTCCTCTCCGACAGCTTCGGCGGGGCGCGCGCGGGCGTGGCCCATCTGATCGCGCACGGCCACCGCCGGATCGGCTTCATCGGCGACCGTCCCGGCATCCACACGGCGGCCGAGCGGCTGCGCGGCTACCGCGCGGCGATGGAGGACGCGGGCCTGCCGGTCCGGGACGACTGGGTCTCCCTCGGGTCCACCGCTCCGGAGCGGGTGAGCACGGCGGTACGGGAGATGCTGACGGCGGCCGAACCCGTGACGGCCCTGTTCTCGGGGAACAACCGGGTCACCGTGACCGTGGTCCGGGCCCTCGCCCGGCACGGGCGGCCGGTCGCCCTGGTCGGGTTCGACGACATCGAACTGGCCGATCTGCTCGGCGTCACCGTCGTCGCCCAGGACGCCGCCGCCCTCGGCAGGACGGCGGCCGAGCGCCTCTTCCGGCGCCTCGACGGTGCCGACGAGGCGCCGGAGCGGCTGGTGCTCGGCACGACGCTGCTCGCCCGCGGATCGGGCGAGATCGCACCGCCGGCCGTCTGAGCTCCGTCGCCCGGCGGCTCGGCCGATGCCGCAGGTGGGGCGGGTCCTGCGGGTGGGCGCGAGTTCAGCAGACCCGCAGGCCCGCCACCGGGCCGCCGCCCGCGCCGCCCGACAGGTGGAGGACGCTGAGGTAGACGTTGGTGTTGCCGCTGTCGTCGTCCGTGCGGGCGAACCAGCGGCTGGTGCTTCCGCCGTACGTCTCGGTCCGGTCGAGGTCGACCTGGCAGTAGAAGGCGTGCGGTCCCGCGCCCACCGTGCCCATCTCCCCGCCGTCGTACCGGGTGGTAATGGCGCTCCTGACGACCTGGCAGGTCGCGGAGGAGCCGGAGGCGGTGCAGCCGGAGGAGGGCGGCGGGACCTCGGTGGTGGGAGCGGCGGTGGTGCCGCCCCCGGAGGACCCGCCGGTCGTGCTCGTGCCGCCGGTCGTGGTGGTGTCCCCGCCGGTCGTGCCCGGGGCCGTCGCGCCGCCTCCGCCGCCCGCCCCTGACGCGGTGTCCGAACCGGCGCCGCCCGCAGCCGAGCCGCCCGCCGCCGAGCCGGGATCCGAGCCGTCCGTGCCGGGACCGGCGGTCGCCGGTGCTCCGCCGGCCGCCGCGCCCGACTCCCGGCCGGAGGGTGTGGGAACGGCGGAGGGGCCGGCCGTGCCGCTCGGCTGCCCCGACGGCGCGGCGCTGGTCCCCGGGTCCAGGACGCGGCCGGGGTCGCCCCCGGTGGCCCCCTGACCCCCGTCCTGCTGGGTCTCGCCGCCGGCCCGCGGGCTGTGGCCGTGGTCCATGAGGGCGTACGTGATGCCTCCGCCGGCCAGGAGGACGGCGGCCACGGCGGAGGCGACCAGTACGTTCCCCCGGCGCGATTTCGCCCCCGCGCGCCGGGCGGCTCGCGCCCCTGCGCGGCCGCCGGTGGCCGCGTCGAGCTGTACGGGCGGCACGGGGAGGGCCGGACCGAAGGCGCCGGCGAGCGGCGGAATCGGGGGCGTGCCCGCGGCAGCGCCGACGTACGGGTTGGGCTGCACGGGACTCGCGTACGGGTGCGGCACGGACGACTCCACGCCGGGCGTCCCCCCAGCGGGCGTCTCCCCGATGCGCGCCTCCCCGGTGGGCGTGTCCACTCCGGGCACCTCGGCAACGGGTGTCTCCTGGGCCGCCCCAGGCCCGGCCTGGACCCCCGCGAGCAGTCGCGCCGCCTCCCGTGCCGTCGGGCGGGCGGCCGGGTCCTTGTCCAGGAGGCGGAGCAGGACCGGGGCGAGGGGTCCGGCGCGGCGGGGCTCCGGGAGGGGCTCGGTGACGATGGCGGCGAGCGTCGACCAGGTCGACGTACGGCGGAAGGGCGAGGAGCCCTCGACCGCCGCGTACAGGGTCGCTCCGACCGCCCACACGTCCGAGGCGGGCCCCGGGTCCTGGCCCTGGGCGCGCTCGGGGGCGAGGAAGTCGAGGGAACCGACGATCTCACCGCTGCGGGTGAGATGGGTCGCGGAGCCGTCGCCGGGGTCCTCCATGGTGGCGATGCCGAAGTCGGTGAGGACGATCCGGCCCGATCGGTCGAGCAGGATGTTGCCGGGCTTCACGTCCCGGTGGAGGACGCCCACGTCGTGCGCGGCGGCCAGCGCCTCCAGGACGTGGGCGCCGATGCGGGCCGCCTCGGCGGGTGCGACGGTGCCGCGTTCGCCGAGGACGTCGTCGAGGGAGGGCCCGTCGACGAGCTCCATGACGATGACGGGCCGGCCCTCGTGTTCGGTGACGTCGTGGACGGCCACGACTCCGGGGTGGCGGACCCGGGCGGCGGCGCGGGCCTCGCGGGTCATCCGCAGGCGCAGGTCGGCCAGTTCGGGCGCGGCCGCGTCCGAGTACGTACGGAGCTCCTTGACGGCCACCTCACGGCCGAGGACCTCGTCGACGGCCCGCCAGACGACGCCCATGCCGCCGCGTCCGAGCTGCCGCACGATTCTGTAGCGGTCCGCGATCCGCCCGTTCTCCCCCGATGACACCGCTGCCCCGTCCCCCTGTCGATCATATGAACTCGACAAGAGTACGGGGCAGTTGGCGGGAAAGTGACCGTTTAGCGATCAGTGTTGGCGGTGAGGTCGCCTCGGCGCGGGGCGGCGAAGCGGTCGAGGTCGGCGCGGGTCATTCCGGTGAGGGCGTCGACCTCCGCGCCGTCGAGGGCGCCGCACTGGAGGCCGCGCAGCAGGTAGGAGGAGAGGGCCTTGGCGGTGGCGGGCTCGTCCATGACGTCGCCGCCGGCGTGGTTGGCGTAGGCGGAGAGGCGCTTGGCGGCGGTCTCGAAGCCCTCGCGGTAGAAGGCGAAGACGGCGGCGTAGCGGGTGGGGATGTGGCCGGGGTGCATGTCCCAGCCCTGGTAGTAGGCGCGGGCGAGGGCGCGGCGGGTGAGGCCGTAGTGCAGGCGCCAGGCCTCGTGGACGTGCTCGGTGGAGCCGACCGGGAGGACGTTGGTGGAGCCGTCGGAGACGCGGACGCCCGTGCCGGCTGCGGCGACCTGCATGATCGCCTTGGCGTGGTCGGCGGCCGGGTGGTCGCTGGCCTGGTAGGCGGCGGAGACGCCGAGGCAGGCGCTGTAGTCGAAGGTGCCGTAGTGCAGTCCGGTGGCGCGGCCCTCGGCGGCGCCGATCATGCGGGCGACGGCGGCGGTGCCGTCGCTGGCCAGGATGGACTGGCTGGTCTCGATCTGGATCTCGAAGCCGAGGCGGCCCGCGTCCAGGCCGTGGGTCTTCTCGAAGGCCTCCAGGAGGCGGACGAAGGCGGAGACCTGCTCCGGGTAGGTGACCTTCGGGAGGGTGAGGACGAGGCCCTCGGGGAGGCCGCCGTTCTCCAGGAGGCCGGTGAGGAAGACGTCGGTGGTGCGGATGCCGCGGTCGCGTACGGCGGACTCCATGCACTTCATCCGGATCCCCATGTACGGGGCGGCGGTGCCGTTCTTGTACGCCTCGGAGATCAGGCGGGCGGCGCGGGCGGCGTCCTGGTCCTCGTCCGTACCGGCGTAGCCGTCCTCGAAGTCGACGCGGAGGTCCTCGATGGGCTCGCGCTCCAGCTTGGCGCGCACACGGCCGTAGACGTCCTCGGCGAGGTCGTCGGAGAGGCCGAGGACGGCGGCGAAGGAGGCGGCGTCGGGGGCGTGCTCGTCGAGGGCGGCGAGGGCCTGGTCACCCCAGGAGCGGATGGTTCCGGCGTCGAAGACGTTGCCAGGGACGTAGACGGTGTGGACGGGCTGGCGGGTGCCGGGGTCCCCCGGGTAGCGCCGGTCGAGCTCGGCGTCCACCGCTGCGAGGGAGGCGCTGATGCCCTCGCTGACCGCGCCCGCGAGGCTCGTCGACACCTTCTCCTGCTGACCCATCCTGCATCCTCCTGTTTTCCGCTGCACGGAATCAACAATCCGTATAGCGAAGTTAGTAGGCCGTCGGGACCTGAGTCAATGGTTGTCCGAAACGGCCGGGGGCCGCACGGCGACAGATCGCCGTGCGGCCCCCGGGACCGACAGAACCGCAGGTCATCAGCCCTTGCGGGACTTGACCTCTTCGGTGAGCTGCGGGACGACGTCGAAGAGGTCGCCCACGACGCCGTAGTCGACGAGGTCGAAGATCGGAGCCTCGGCGTCCTTGTTGATGGCGACGATGGTCTTCGAGGTCTGCATGCCCGCGCGGTGCTGGATCGCGCCGGAGATGCCGGAGGCGATGTACAGCTGCGGCGAGACCGACTTGCCGGTCTGGCCGACCTGGTTGGAGTGCGGGTACCAGCCGGCGTCGACGGCGGCGCGCGAGGCGCCGACGGCGGCACCGAGCGAGTCGGCGAGCGCCTCGATGATCGCGAAGTTCTCGGCGCCGTTGACGCCGCGGCCGCCGGAGACCACGATCGCGGCCTCGGTCAGCTCCGGGCGGCCGGTCGACTCGCGCGGGGTGCGGGCGGTGACCTTGGTGCCGTGCGCCTTCTCCGAGAAGGAGACGGAGAGCGCCTCGACGGCGCCGGCGGCGGGGGCGGCCTCGACGGGGGCCGAGTTCGGCTTGACCGTGATGACCGGGGTGCCCTTGGAGACACGGGACTTGGTGGTGAAGGAGGCGGCGAACGCGGACTGCGTCGCGACCGGGCCCTCGTCACCGGCCTCCAGGTCGACGGCGTCGGTGATGATGCCGGAGCCGATGCGCACCGCGAGGCGGGCGGCGATCTCCTTGCCCTCGGCGGAGGACGGGACCAGGACGGCGGCCGGGGAGACCGCCTCGTACGCGGCCTGGAGGGCCTCGACCTTCGGGACGACGAGGTACTCGGCGAACTCGGGGGCGTCGGCGGTGAGGACCTTCACGGCACCGTGCTCGGCGAGCGCGGCGGCGGTGTCGGCGGCGCCGTTGCCGAGGGCGACGGCGACCGGGTCGCCGAGGCGGCGGGCGAGGGTCAGCAGCTCCAGGGTGGGCTTGCGGACGGCTCCGTCGACGTGGTCGACGTAGACGAGAATCTCAGCCATGGGACTTCAATCTCCTGCGAACGAAAAGGGGGCGGTCTGAGCGGCTCGCGGGAGCCTTAGATGAACTTCTGGCTCGCGAGGAACTCGGCGAGCTGCTTGCCGCCCTCGCCCTCGTCCTTGACGATCGTGCCCGCGGTGCGCGCCGGGCGCTCGGCAGCGGAGTCGACGGCGGTCCAGGCACCCTCCAGGCCGACCTCCTCGGCCTCGATGCCGAGGTCGGAGAGGTCCAGGGACTCCACCGGCTTCTTCTTGGCGGCCATGATGCCCTTGAAGGACGGGTAGCGGGCCTCGCCCGACTGGTCCGTCACGGAGACGACGGCCGGAAGCGAGGCCTCCAGCTGCTCGGAGGCGGTGTCGCCGTCACGGCGGCCCGTCACGACGCCGCCCTCGATCTCGACCTCGGAGAGCAGGGTGACCTGCGGGACGCCCAGGCGCTCGGCGAGGATCGCGGGGAGGACGCCCATGGTGCCGTCGGTGGAGGCCATACCGGCGATGACGACGTCGTAGCCGACCTTCTCGATGGCCTTGGCCAGCACCAGCGAGGTGCCCATGACGTCGGTGCCGTGCAGGTCGTCGTCCTCGACGTGGACGGCCTTGTCGGCACCCATGGAGAGCGCCTTGCGCAGCGCGTCCTTGGCGTCCTCGGGACCGACCGTGAGCACGGTGACCTCGGCGCCGTCGGCCTTTTCGGCGATCTGCAGGGCCTGCTCGACGGCGTACTCGTCGAGCTCCGACAGCAGGCCGTCGACGTCGTCGCGGTCGACGGTCAGGTCATCGGCGAAGTGCCGGTCGCCGGTGGCGTCGGGCACGTACTTCACACAGACAACGATCCTCAAGCTCACGCCGGCTCTCCTACTGCATCGGTCATAACTGGGCTGCCTTGTTGCTCGCAGCATAGGCGCCTGAAGGGCGGGTTTCCGGTCGGGGCGCCAGACGCCCCGACCGGAATATTACTCGTCAGTACACCCAGTTCGTTACCGCTGAGCAAGCGCTCAGGCATGTGACCTTGCCAACGCGCGGAGAGCGGCGCGTACGGGAACTCTCAGTCGCGCAGTGCGTTGAAGCGGCCGTGGTGGTAGAGGAGCGGCCGGCCCACCCCGTCCGGGTCCCCGGCGACCGCCTGCGCGATGACGATCCGGTGGTCACCGGCGGGCACCCGGGCCACCACGCGGCAGACCAGCCAGGCGAGGACGCCGTCGAGGACGGGGACGCCCTCGGGGCCGACGCTCCAGCGGGTCCCCTCGCCGAAGCGGTCGGCGCCGCTGCGCGCGAAGGTGGCCGCGAGCTCCTGCTGGTGCTCTCCGAGTATGTGCACGCCGATGAACTCGGCCTCGGAGACCACGGGCCAGCTGGAGGAGGTCGTGCCGACGCCGAAGGAGATCAGCGGGGGCTCGGCGGCGACGGAGTTGAGGGAGGTGGCGGTGAAGCCGACGGGGCGTTCGCCGTGTGCGGTGATCACCGCGACTCCGGCCGCGTGCCGGCGGAAGACGGAGCGGAGCAGATCGGGAGAGGCCTGCCGGGGTGCGCCGATCGTGGGAACGGTACTGAGCTGGAGGTCCGGCGAAACCGTCATGGAGTTGTCCTTCTGCGAGGGCGTCATGAGAGGGGTCCTGGGGTGGTCAGACACCCGGACAGCGCGCGCTCGCGTTGCGGGCCAGGTCCACGTGGGCCCGCCCGTAGAGAAGGAGTTCTATAGGCACTCCGTCAGGGTGACGATCGTTGGACGGTGCAGTCAAGTGCGTACCGGGATGTGGGAGAAGTGTCACGGCGTCAGACGGCAGGGCCGGGCTCGCGCCGGACCGCCCGTCAGACCGCCCGGCCCAGTGCGGCGATGACGTCGGCTCTGCGGGGCTGTCCGGCGGCCCGGCGGACGACCCGTCCGGCGGCGTCGAGGACGAGGACGGTGGGGGTACGGGCGATGCCGAGCTCGCGCACCAGGTCCAGGCGCTCCTCGGCGTCGATCTCCACGTGCCCCACGCCCGGCACCATCGCGGCCACCTCGGCGAGGGTGCGGCGGGTGGCACGGCAGGGCTGACAGAAGGCCGTCGAGAACTGGACGAGGGTGGCCCGCTCCCCCAGTGCGGCGCCCAGCGCCTCCGGTCCCAGGACCTCCGTCATACCGTTCCCCTTCGCTCTGCCGTTCCTCCGGTGCAGCGTCCCACGGAGCCGGACGATTCCCGCCACGACCACCGCGAGTGACGAGAATCTCCCCGTCCGAAGCCGTCTGGACTGGTCACGGGGCCGCACATGGGGCACGATCTGCCCAAAGCCGAAAACCTACGGCCGCGTAACTTCGCCGGGAGAACCCGCTCCGGGCACATGAAGAAGAGGTTCCTCTCCGATGGCAGAACTCGTCTATCGACCGGTCATCGGCGCCGCTCTGACCATGTTCAAGGCGCTCGACCTGAAGATCGACACGCAGGGTTCGGAGCACATCCCGCGGACCGGCGGCGCGGTGCTCGTGAGCAACCACATCAGCTATCTGGACTTCATCTTCA
The DNA here is from genome assembly GCF_040295385.1 of Streptomyces sp. NPDC002825. NCBI lineage: Bacteria > Bacillati > Actinomycetota > Actinomycetes > Kitasatosporales > Streptomycetaceae > Streptomyces > Streptomyces sp. NPDC002825. Next base: position 262,738 of record NZ_JBEOVH010000005.1, on the reverse strand, counting down.
CCGGTCTCGCCGCTCTCCCGCAGAAGCGCCTGGTGCGCTTCATGGCGAAGGACTCGGTCTTCAAGCACAAGGTCTCCGGTCCGCTCATGCGCGGCATGAAGCACATCCCGGTGGACCGCGCCCAGGGCGAGCACGCGTACAAGCACGCCCTGGAGTCGCTGCGGGCCGGCGAGATCATCGGCGTCTTCCCCGAGGCGACCATCTCGCAGTCCTTCACGCTGAAGAGCTTCAAGACGGGTGCGGCGCGTCTGGCGCAGGAGGCGGGCGTCCCGCTGATCCCGATGGCGCTGTGGGGCACCCAGCGGCTGTGGACGAAGGGCCGGCCGCGGAACTTCAAGCGGAGCCACATCCCGGTGACCATCCGCGTCGGCGAGCCGGTGGAGGCTCCCGCCGACCAGTACGCGGGCGCGATCACCCGGCGGCTGCGCGAGCGCGTCCAGGAGCTCCTGGAGGCCGCGCAGCGCGCCTACCCGGTGCGGCCGAAGGACGCGAGCGACACCTGGTGGATCCCCGCGCACCTCGGCGGTACGGCTCCGACGCCGGCGCAGGTCAAGGAAGCCGGCTGACGGAACCGTTTCTCCCCGCCCTGAGGGCCGCCCCGGGAGGTCAGAGCTCGGCCGGCAGCGTCCGGTCGAGGGTCGGACGGTCCGGGGCGGCCCTCAGGACGTCCAGGACGACCGGGTGCGGCTCGGCGTGGAGCTCGGGGTAGTCCAGTTCTCCGAGCTCCGGCCGTACCGTCCAGGCCAGCCTCTCCTCCTCCAGCGAGAACCGGGCGTCGATGCCCGGCTTGTTCCCCCGTACGTCCTGCCGGGCCCAGGCGCGCTCGCCGGGCAGCAGGACGGCGACCAGGCCGTGCACGACCGGGTCCGAACCGTCGTCCTCGGTGAGCCGCTGGTAGCAGAGTGCGGCCGGGATGCCGCGGGCCCGCAGCAGCGCGGCGTACGCGAGGGACTTGGCGTAGCAGATGCCGTTGCGCTGCTCCAGGACGTCGGAGGCGCGCCAGGTGACGCGGAGGTCGCCGGAGTCCATGGAGTGCGGGATGGCGTCGCGGACGAAGACATAGGCCGCTTCGGCGTATGAGTATGCGTCGGGATGGTCGTCGGCGAGGCGTTCGGAGATTTCCCTGACGAGCGGGTGGTCATGGTCGACGGACTCGCTCACCGCCAGGTAGGCGTCGATGTCAGGGTTCTGCTGGATGAGTTCCATGCGGGACGACCCTACGAAGACGGCCGGACGGAGTCAATGACTTTCCGTCCGGCCGAATATTCATACACACAGGGCTAGCGGGACAGCTCTTCCTTCAGGGCCTGGAGGAAGGCGTCCACGTCGTCCTCCGTGGTGTCGAAGGAGCACATCCAGCGGACATCGCCGGCGGCCTCGTCCCAGAAGTAGAAGCGGAACCGTTCCTGCAGGCGACGGGTCACCTCCTGCGGGAGGCGGGCGAAGACCGCGTTGGCCTGCACCGGGTAGAGGATCTCCACCCCGTCGACCTCGCGCACCCCGGCGGCGAGACGCTGCGCCATCGCGTTGGCGTGGCGGGCGTTGCGCAGCCACAGGTCCTTCGCGAGGAGGGCTTCCAGCTGGACCGACACGAAGCGCATCTTCGAGGCGAGCTGCATGGACAGCTTGCGCAGGTGCTTCATGTGGCTGACCGCGTCGGGATTGAGGACGACGACGGCCTCGCCGAAGAGCATGCCGTTCTTCGTGCCGCCGTACGAGATCACGTCCACGCCCACCGCGTTGGTGAAGGCGCGCATCGGCACGTCGAGCGAGGCGGCCGCGTTGGCGATGCGGGCCCCGTCGAGGTGCACCTTCATGCCCTTGGAGTGGGCGTGCTCGACGATCGCGCGGATCTCGTCCACCGTGTAGACGGTGCCGAGCTCCGTGTTCTGGGTGATCGAGACGACCTGGGGCATGGCCCGGTGCTCGTCCTCCCAGCCCCAGGCCTGCCGGTCGATCAGCTCGGGGGTGAGCTTGCCGTCCGGGGTCGGGACGGTGAGCAGCTTGAGGCCGCCCATCCGCTCCGGCGCGCCGCCCTCGTCCACGTTGATGTGGGCGGTCTCGGCGCAGATCACGGCGCCCCAGCGGTCGGTGAGCGCCTGGAGCGCGGTCACGTTCGCCCCGGTCCCGTTGAAGACCGGGAACGCCTCGGCGGTGGGGCCGAAGTGGCTGTGCATGATCCGCTGGAGGTGATCGGTGTACTGGTCCTCGCCGTAGGCGACCTGGTGGCCTTCGTTGGCGAGGGCGAGGGCCGCGAGGACCTCGGGGTGGGCGCCGGCGTAGTTGTCGCTGGCGAAGCCCCGGACCGACGGGTCGTGGTGACGACGTGCGTCGGTCCTGGGGCCGAGTGCCGCGGTCACGGCTTGGGGGTCAGCCACAGACGCTGTCCATTCACTTCCTGGGCGGGCTTGTCCCAGAGCCCGGCGATCTCTTCGGCCAGGTCCTTGACGTCGGTGAAGCCCGCGAACTTCGCGTTGGGGCGTTCGGCGCGCATGGCGTCGTGCACCAATGCCTTGATCACCAGGATGGCAGCAGCCGCCTGCGGGCCTTCGTCGCCCCCCAGCTTGCGGAAGGAGTCCGCCATGGCCAGGGTCCACGCCTCGGCCGCCGCCTTGCCGGCGTTGTACGCGGCGTTGTTGGCGACCGGCTTGTGCGCGCCGGACTGGCTGATCAGGGCGTACCGGCCGCGTCCGCCGGCCCGCAGCAGCCCGTCGTGGAAGGCGAGCGAGGTGTGCTGGACGGTGCGGATGAGGAGCTTCTCCAGGAAGTCCCAGTCCTTGAGGTCGGTGTCCGTGAAGGAGGAGCTGCCGCGCCAGCCGCCGACGAGGTGGACCAGGCCGTCGATCCGGCCGAACTCCTTCTCGGTCTTCGCGGCCCAGTCGCGGGTGGCTTCCAGGTCGAGGAGGTCGACCGTGTCGCCGATGACCTTGGCTCCGCCGTGGGCGTAGCGGGCGGCGTCGACGGCCTCCGCGAGGCGGGCCGGGTCCGCGTCGGAGGCGACGACCGTCGCGCCCGCCTCGGCCAGGCGCAGCAGCGTGGCGCGGCCCGCGGGGCCGGCCGCGCCGGCGACGGCGATGACGGCGCCGTCGAGCGGTCCGCCGTTTCCGTTGGAGATCATGGGCGACGCCTCCTCGGTGTGCTCGTTGAGGTCGCTCACGCGGCGGCCCGCTCGGTGCTCGGGACGTCGGCGGCGGTGATCCCCTTGGTGTCGGCGATCACGCCCTTCAGCTTCTTGGAGAGGGCCTCAAAGAACATGCTGAGCGGAAACTCGTCCGGAAGCACGTCGTCGACCAGCTTGCGCGGCGGGAGGGAGAGGTCGAGGGCGTCGGGGCCCTTGGCCCACTTCGATCCCGGGTGCGGGGCGAGGTAGGTGGAGACGAACTCGTACGCCTTGAACCAGTGGACCAGCTTCGGGCGGTCGATGCCCTCGCGGTAGAGGGTCTCGATCTCGGAGCAGAGGCGGTTGGTGACCTCGGGGGCGCGGTCCCAGTCGATGGTGAGGATGTTGTCCGTCCAGCGCACCACGTCGTTCTTGTGGAGGTACGCGAAGAGGAGCTGGCCGCCCAGGCCGTCGTAGTTGCGGTTGCGGTCGCCGGTGAGCGGGAAGCGGAACATGCGGTCGAAGAGGACCGCGTACTGCACGTCGCGGCCGTGCGCGTTGCCCTCGGCCTCCAGCTTCACGGCCTCCTTGAAGGCGGTGAGGTCGCAGCGGAGCTCCTCGAGGCCGTACATCCAGAACGGCTGGCGCTGCTTGATCATGAAGGGGTCGAAGGGCAGGTCGCCGCGGCTGTGGGCGCGGTCGTGGACCAGGTCCCAGAGCGCGAAGGCCTGCTCGCAGCGCTTCTGGTCGCCGAGCATGACGGCGATGTCCTCGGGCAGCTTGACGCCGAGGGTGTCGACGGCGGCCTCGGTGACCTTGCGGAAGCGCGCGGCCTCGCGGTCGCAGAAGATGCCGCCCCAGGTGAAGCGCTCGGGGACCTCGCGGACGGCGACGGTCTCCGGGAAGAGGACGGCCGAGTTGGTGTCGTAACCGGCGGTGAAGTCCTCGAAGGTGATTCCGCAGAAGCCCGGGTTGTCGTAGCGGGTGCGCTCCAGCTCGGAGAGCCACTCCGGCCAGACCATGCGGAGCACGACGGCCTCGAAGTTGCGGTCGAGGTTGCCGTTCTGCGTGTACATCGGGAAGAGCACGAGGTGCTGGAGCCCGTCGGCGCGGCCGGCGGCGGGGTGGAACTCCATGAGGGAGTCCAGGAAGTCCGGGACGGTGAAGCCGCTCTCGACCCACTTGCGCAGGTCCGCGACGAGGGCGCGGTGGTAGGCACCGTCGTGCGGGACGAGCGGGGAGAGCTGCTCGACGGCCGCGATCAGGCGGTCCACGGCGAGCTCGACGAGCGCGCGGGCGGGGGCGCCCTCGGCCTCGAAGTCGATGGAGCCGTCGGCGCTCTGCCAGGGACGGATCTCCTCCACGGCATTCTTGAGCTCGGCCCAGGCCGGGTGGTCGATCACGCGGGCGTCGGTGGATATCCCCCCACCGGTCACGTCCTGCACAAGAATTTCCGTCATGCCTCTTCCTCCACAGGAGAACCTTGCGTCAAGACAACGTAACCATCGACGCGTGTTTCCCACAAGGGGAGGCAAAAGAAATTATCCTGCGCGACCCCCCTGACGGCAGAAGTTTTTCCTGTCCGTCAGGGTCGAGGCCACGCTTCCGCCGTACAGGCGTCAGGTGAGGGGCTTGATCAGCAGTTCGAACTCCAGGTCGTCGCGCTGGGGCAGGCCGAAGCGCTCGTCGCCGTACGGGAACGGGGTCGTCCGGCCCGTGCGCCGGTAGCCGCGCCGCTCGTACCAGGCGATCAGCTCCTCGCGCACGGAGATCACCGTCATGTGCATCTCGCGCACGTCCCACAGCTCGCGCACCCGGCGCTCGGCCTCCGCGATGATCTGCTTGCCCAGACCCGCGCCCTGCAGCTCGGGACGGACGGCGAACATGCCGAAGTAGGCGGCCTCGCCCCGGTGCTCCAGCTGGCAGCAGGCGACCAGCTCGCCGTCCCGCTCCACGACCAGGAGCCGGCTGCCGGGGGTGGTGATGACCGCGGTCACGCCCTCGGGGTCGGTGCGCTGCCCCTGGAGGATGTCGGCCTCCGTGGTCCAGCCGCCCCGGCTGGCGTCGCCCCGGTAGGCCGACTCGACGAGCGGGACGAGGGCGGGGACGTCGTCCAGGACCGCTTCGCGGTAGCTGATCCGGCCGGTCTCCTGGGACGTGGCGGTGTCCATGTATCGGGGCTCCCCTCAGGCGCTGACGATCGGCGTGCGCGATCGTCCCGAGCCTAACGCGCGCGCCTTTCCGCTCCCCTCGTACACCTGTGCGCGCCCGTGCGCCCGCGTGCGGCGTTCCGGCGGCGGGCATTCCTCTCTGCAGGGGACGGCATGGAGGGGGAGGTGTGCCGTGCACGGACCGGCTCTGTCCGGATGGCTGATGGTCGCGCTGTGCGCGGCGACGGGCGCGTACTGCCTGCTGCGGATGCGGGCCTGCGCCGGCGAGGAGCGGAAGGCCGCCGGCGGCGAGGCGGTGATGGGCTTCGGCATGGCGGCCATGGCGCTGCCCGCCGCGGTACTGACCCCGCCGCCGTGGGTCCTGGCGGTGTACGGGGCGGTGTTCGGCGCGGCGGCGCTGCACGGGCTCCTCGCGGTCCGGCGCGGCGGCCACCATCTGCACCATCTGGTGGGCTCACTCGCCATGGTCTACATGACGGTGGCGATGGCGGCGCCCGGCGCGGCGGGGGCGCACGCGGTGCACACGGCGGGGCCCGCCGGGGGCATACCCGTGCTCACGGGCGGGCTGCTCCTCTATTACGTGGCGTACGTGCTCCGCTCCGGGGCGCGGCTCGTCCCGCCGGCCGCGGCCGCCGGCGGCCCGGGTCCCGCCTGGGCGACCCGGCCGGAGCTGACGCTGGCCTGCCGGCTCTCGATGGCGCTCGCGATGCTCGCGATGCTGGTGACCGTGTGAGGGGGTGCTGCCGGGATCCGGTTCCGGCGCACTGCTGGGCTCCGGGCCGGTGCCGGCGCGTTCCGGCCCGGCGCTGTCGGGATCCGGCCCGACGCCTGGACGTTCCGGCCCGGCCCTGTCGGGATCCGGCCCGACGCCTGCACGTTCCGGCCAACCAAACCGTGGCGTACGTCACTTGACGTGCGCGCCCATACCCCTGCGCGTACCGCGCTCATAGGCTGACGCCATGTGGGTCTCCCTCGCGCTGTTCCTGCTCGGCCTCCTGACCGCCCTCGCGGCCCCCCGGCTGCTGTCCCGGGCCGACTGGGTCGAGCGAGAACCCGTGGTGGCCCTGTGGGTGTGGCAGTGCGTGGTGGCGGCCGTACTGCTGAGCTTCGCGCTCTCCATGACCTTCAGCGCGTCCGCGGCCTGGCAGGCCGTACGGGGGCAGGTCTTCGCGCCCGCGCCGCGCGCGGTGGTCGACGCCTACGAGCTCGGCACCTCCGGACCCTGGTCCGCGGTGCTCGCGGTGGCCCTCGCGGCCGGCGGGCTCTGGTCCGGGGCGATGCTGGGCCGGGAGATCGGCCGGGCCCGCGCCCGGCGCCGGCAGCGGCGCTGCGATCTGCTCGTGCGCGCACCCCTGCTGCCCGGGGAGCAGCCGGGCAGCGAGCGGCTCGTCGTCCTGGAGGGCGAGCGGGCGGACGCCTGGTGGATGGCGGGCTCGACACCCCAGCTGGTCATCACGACGGCGGCGCTGCGCCGGTTGAAGGGACGTCAGCTGGACGCGGTCCTGGCGCACGAGCAGGGCCACGCCCGGGCCCGGCACGACTGGCTGCTGCACACCTCGGGGGCGCTGGCCGCCGGATTCCCGGGGATCCCGGTCTTCGCGGCCTTCCGCGAGGAGATGCACCGCCTGGTGGAACTCGCCGCCGACGACGTGGCATCGCGCCGCTTCGGGCGGCTGACGATCGCGCTCGCACTGGTCGAACTGAACGAGGACCGAGGGGTGTTCGGCCCCGGTCCCACCCATACCGCCGACCTTCCGCAGCGGGTCGACCGGCTGCTCACCGCGGCCCCCCGCCTCACCGCCGGACGCCGGCTCCGGCTGACGGCGGCCGCGTCCCTGGTGCCCGTGATCCCGGTCCTCGTGGCCTTCGTCCCGGCGCTCCGCGTGCTGGGATAACGGCAGGTGCCTGCGACCGGTGCTGTCCGGGCTGCGACGCGCGACGGTCGCCCGGAGGGCGGTGCGGTACTGATCGTCGGGCAGGATCGGCGCATGCGCACCTCCGCCCTGGTCTCCGGGGTCCTGGCCCTGACTCTGCTCGTGCTCGTCGCCGTGGGGTGGGAGCCGCTGCTCTCCTTCGACCGCTCGGTCGCCGAGGCGCTCCACCGCCACGCGCTCGCCCACCCCGGGTTCACTCACCTCAACCGGGTCCTCACCGACTGGGTGTGGGACCCCTGGACGATGCGTGCCCTGGCCGCCGTGACCGCAGTGCTCTTGTGGTGGCGGCGGGAGCGGCGGGCGGCGCTGTGGGTGGCCGGGACGAGCCTGCTGGCCGTCGGGCTCCAGCAGGCCCTCAAGGCGCTCGTGGGGCGGGACCGTCCGTACTGGACCGACGCCGTGGACTCCGCGCGGTACGCGGCCTTCCCGTCGGGGCACGCGATGTCGGCGACCGTCACCTTCGGGCTGCTGCTGTGGGTGCTCGCCCTGCACTGGCGCGAGGAGTGGCGCGGCTGGGGCACCCTGGCGGGCGTCGCCGTCGTCTCGGTGCTCGGGGTCGGCTGGACCCGGGTCTACCTGGGCGTCCACTGGCCCTCGGACGTGGTCGAGGGCTGGCTCCTCGGCTGGCTCTGCGTGGCCGCGGCGGTGCTCACGTACCGGTGGAGCGAGCGGCGCGGAGCCGTTCGCCGCTCCCCCGAGGGCGAAGGCGGCGGGAGCAGAATGGGAGAAAGACGATGAAGCCGCCTGTTCTGGACGATCCCCCGTGTCGCCCAGAACAGACGGCATCCCCGGCGGTATGCCACACGGGCATGCCGACGGGATGCGCCGAGTATATTGGCCGGCAGCCAGTCAACGCAGGAGTCCAGCATGTCCCCGCGTAGCCCATCGGTCAATGAAGAGCTTCGGCGCCGGTCGCGGGAGCGGATTCTCCAGGCCACCGTGGACCTCGTCGACGCCCATGGCTACGAGGCGACGACGCTCGGTGACATCGCGGAGCGGGCCGGTACGGCGCGGGGGCTGATCTCGTACTACTTCCCCGGCAAGCGGGTGCTGCTCCAGGCGGCGGTGCACCGGCTGATGCACCTGACCCTGGAGGAGGCGCTGGAACGGGAGCCGCGCACGGAGGACGGCCGCGAGCGTCTCGCCCGCGCGATCGACGCGATACTGGGGCTCGCGGTGACGCGTCCCACCCTGATGCGGACGCACATGGCGGGGATCCTGCAGGCCGATGGTTTCGTGCAGTGCGAGGAGCAGCAGCGCCTGGCCTTCCTGCTGCGGGACACGGTCGAGCGGTACGGCTCCGCGGACGTGGACACGGACTATCCGCTGCTGCGCGCCCTGCTGATGGGCGCGGTGGTGGCGGTGCTGCTGCCGGGTGCGCCGATGCCGCTCGCGCGCCTGCGCTCGGAGCTGTTCCACCGGTACGGCCTCGACTGGGAGGCGGGCACGCCGCCGGACGGGGGTCCGCCCGACGGCGCGCCGCGATGACAGGTTGCGGTCGGTGCCGCGGTTCTAGAAGTCGTCGAAGTAGTCCGGCTGGCTCTGGACGTTGAGCTCGTCCATCCGGATCCGCTTCGCCGGGTCCGTACGACGGTCGGAGAGCTTCAGGACGTCGAAGCCCTTCGCGATGTCGTTCGAGTAGATGTGGCCGTTGTAGTAGTACGCCGACCAGGAACCGCCCGTCGCGATGGTGGTGGCGGACAGCGGGCCGCGCTCGAAGTAGGCGATCTCCTTCGGGGCGGCCGAGTCGGTGAAGTCCCAGACGGAGACGCCGCCCTGGTACCAGGCCTGGACCATGAGGTCCTTGCCCTTGACCGGGATCAGCGAGCCGTTGTGGGCGACGCAGTTCTCGGTGTCGGCCTGGTGGCGCGGGATCTTGAAGTAGCTGCGGAAGACGAGCTTGCGCTGGTCGCCCTCCCCGACGATGTCGTAGATGCCGTCGGCGCCCCTGTTCGGGCCGACGACGGCGTTGCAGGTGGCGCCGCCGCCACCGCCCAGCTCGTCGGTGAAGACGACCTTGTTCGCCTTCTGGTTGAAGGTCGCGGAGTGCCAGAACGCGAAGTTGACGTTGTCCTGGACCTGGTCGATGACCCGCGGGTGCTCGGGGTCCTTGATGTCGAGGAGGATGCCGTCACCCATGCAGGCGCCGGCCGCGAGGTTCTCGCTCGGCAGCACGGTGATGTCGTGGCAGCCGGTGGTCTTGGAGACGCCCGGGTTGGTGGGCGCGCCCGGGTTGCCGCCGCCGTCCGGGCCCTCGCCCGGGAAGAGGACGGGGAAGTTGACGACGGCCGCCTGCTGGGGCGCCTTGCGGGGCACCTTGATGACGGAGATGCCGTCGTGCGGGGGCTGGCAGTCAGGGAAGGCCACGTTGGGCGAGTAGGAGGCGACGTAGACGTACACGTTCTTGCCCTTGGGCAGGATCGTGTGGGTGTGGGAACCGCAGTTGGTCTCGACCGAGGCGACGTACTTCGGGTTGGTGATGTCGCTGATGTCGAAGATCTTCATGCCCTCCCAGGATTCCTTCACCGAGGCGGGCTGCGTCGTGCTGGCGCACGAGTTGTCGCTGCGGGAGGAGTCGGTGGAGAGGAAGAGCAGGTTCCCGGAGACGGAGATGTCGTTCTGCGAGCCCGGGCAGAGCACCTGCGTGACGGTCTTCGGGGCCTTCGGGTCGCTGATGTCGTAGATCCGGAAGCCGTCGTAGTTGCCGGCGAAGGCGTACTTGCCCTGGAAGGCGAGGTCCGTGTTGAGGCTCTTGAGGGCGTCCTTGGGGATGTTCGCGAGGTGCTCGATGTTGGCACTGTGGACGATCTCGTCCACGCCGGGTATCTCGCCGCTCTGGATGGCCGCGCGCGCCTCGGCCTGCTGCTGGGAGGAGACGGCACCCTGGGCGGGGCCGTTGTCTCCGGGGTCGGGGGTGGCGGCCGCGGGGCCGGCCGCGAGAAGTGTGGCCAGCAGCCCGGCGGCGGCGGATGCCACACCCAGACGTCTGAACCGGGCACGCGGGTCACGCGTGTCGGAGGTGGTACGCGGGGTACGCAACGAAGTCACTCCGTCCTCCCTGGTTTCCGTTCAGCTTTGAACGGGCGTTGGACCCCGGCAGTATCTTCCGTGCCATGGACATCTCAACAGATGGCAACACAGACGTAATGAAGGTTTTTGATCGGTCCCCCGGAGAAAAGTGCTAGGAACGGTCACCACCCGACAAGAACACCTGGAGGTCGCGTTGTTGATCCGCCGTCAGCGTGCCGTCGTCGCCGCGGCCCTGTCCGCCGTCGCCGTACTCGCCCTGGGCGCCTGCGAGTCGGGCCCCGACAAGGGCGCGCCGCAGGCCGGAGCGTCGACGGGGCCCGCGGTGGTGGCACCGGGGAAGCCCGGTGAACCGGCCCGGCGGATATCCCCCGAGGAGGCGGCCCGGCTGCTCCCCGACGAGAGCCCGAACGGGGCGGACTTCACGTACGTGCAGATGATGATCGTGCACCACGAGCAGGCCCTGACGATGACGGCGCTGGCCCCGCAGCGGGCGTCCTCGCCGCAGGTGAGGAAGGTCGCCGAGCGGATCGCGGCGGCGCAGCGGCCGGAGATCGACGCGATGGAAGGTTGGCTGAAAAACAACGGCGGTCCGCGCGAACAGGGCGCGCACGACCATCACTCGATGCCGGGCATGGCGACCGAGGACCAGCTGACACGGTTGCGGAGCGCGAAGGGGAAGGCCTTCGACGAGCTCTTCCTGAAGCTGATGATCGCGCACCACGAGGGGGCCGTGACGATGGCGGCCGAGGTGCTGAGCCAGGGGAACAACGTCCTCGTGGAGGAGATGGCGAACGACGTGATCGCCCAGCAGACCTCGGAGATCAACCGGATGCGCTCCCTGTAGTCGGGGGCTTCACGTGTGGGGCCACCGGCGTGACCCCTGCTCGGGGCGGCGGCCCTCAGGCCTCCTCCCCCTCGCGCTCGGCCTGGGCGCCGGCGGCGCCGAGGACGGAGTCGAGGAGGCCGGGGAAGAGGGCGTCGAGGTCCTCCCTGCGCAGGGCGTTGAGCTTGGCCGTGCCCCGGTACATCTGCTGGATCACGCCGCTCTCGCGGAGCACCCGGAAGTGGTGCGTGGTCGTGGACTTGGTGACCGGGAGGTCGAAGTACGAGCAGCTGAGTTCGGTGCCCTCGCGCGCCATGTCCCGCACGATCCGGAGCCGTACGGCGTCGGAGAGGGCGTGCAGCACCTCTTCGAGGCGGATCTGGTCGCGCGTGGGGTGTTCGAGGACGCGCGGGCTGGTGGTGGTCGTCATGGCGGCGGCTCCACTTCATCCGGGATGCGGCCCATTGTACGAGAGACCTCGTAGTTTGACAGGTGCCGTACTACGACGAGTATCGTACGAGTACCTTCGAGGCATCCCGAAACGGAGTCCGTCATGAGCGTCGCCCTGTTCGAGCCCTACACCCTGCGGTCCGTGACCGTGCCCAACCGGGTCTGGATGGCGCCCATGTGCCAGTACTCGGCGGAGACCAGCGGGCCGAACGCGGGGGTCGCCGGCGACTGGCACTTCGCTCACTACGCGGCCCGCGCCACGGGCGGCGCCGGGCTGATCCTCGTCGAGGCGACCGCCGTCGCCCCCGAGGGCCGCATCAGCCCGGCGGACCTCGGCCTCTGGAACGACACCCAGATCGAGGGACTGCGGCGCATCTCCGGATTCCTCAAGGAACACGGCACCGTCCCCGGCATCCAGATCGGCCACGCCGGACGCAAGGCCTCCACCAACCGCCCCTGGGAGGGCCGCGGACCGGTCGAGCCGGGCGAGGGCTGGCAGCCCGTCGGCCCCAGCCCGGTCGAGTTCGCCGAGGGATACCCCGTACCGACCGAGCTGACCGTGGACCGGATCCGGGAGATCACCGGACAGTTCGCGGACGCGGCCCGGCGCGCCCTCGCGGCCGGATTCGAGGTCGTCGAGGTGCACGGTGCGCACGGCTACCTCATCGGCGAGTTCCTCTCCCCGCACAGCAACCACCGCACGGACGCGTACGGCGGCTCCTTCGAGAACCGGACCCGCCTCGCCCTGGAGATCGTCGACGCCGTCCGGGCCGTCTGGCCCGAGGAGCTGCCCGTGCTCTTCCGGATCTCCGCCACCGACTGGCTGGAGGAGCAGGGCTGGACGGTGGACGAGACCGTACGCTTCGCCGCGCTGCTGCGCGAGCACGGCGTCGACCTCCTCGACGTCTCCAGCGGCGGCAACGGCGGACCGGCCCGGATCCCGGTGGGCCCCGGCTACCAGGTGCCCTTCGCCGCCCGCGTGAAGGCGGAGACCGGACTGCCGGTCGCCGCCGTCGGCCTGATCACCGAGAGCGACCAGGCCGAGAAGATCCTCGCCAACGGCGAGGCCGACGCGGTCCTCCTCGGCCGCGAACTCCTCCGCGACGCCTCCTGGCCCCGCCGGGCCGCCCGCGAACTGGGCGCGACGACCCCGGCGCCTTCGCAGTACGCCTGGGCGATCTGACCGGGGCGGGGGCCACGGCCCTGACCGGTGCGGGTAGCCGTCCCGGGCGGGCCGCGGCGCCCTCGCCGGTGCGAGTGGCGGCTCCGCGCAGGGGCGGGAGGCGGCCCCGCGGCCCTCGCCGGTGCGCATGGCGGCTCCGCGCAGGGGCGGGGCACGCGACGGCCTCCGCCGGTGTCCGGCCCGGGGCCGGGGGTGTCTGCGGGGGTCGTTGTCAGTGGGTGGGTGCAGACTGGCCCGTATCCGCGACAACGGCGTCCTGGAGGTGGCAGCCATGCCCGACGTACTCCTCACCGTAGGCACCCGCAAGGGTCTCTTCATCGGCCGGCGACACGACGGACGGTGGGAGTTCGACGATCCCGCCTTCCCGGCGCAGGCGGTGTACTCCGTCGCCATCGACACGCGACGGCCGTCCCCGCGGCTGCTGGTGGGCGGGGACAGCGCCCACTGGGGCCCCTCCGTCTTCCACTCCGACGACCTCGGCAAGAGCTGGACCGAACCGGCCCGGCCGGCCGTGAAGTTCCCCGAGGACACCGGGGCCTCCCTGGAGCGGGTCTGGCAGTTGCACCCGGCCCCTGAGCACTCCCCCGACGTCGTGTACGCGGGGACGGAGCCGGCCGCGCTCTTCCGGTCGGCGGACGGCGGCGAGTCCTTCGAGCTCGTCCGCCCGCTGTGGGAGCACCCGACGCGCTCGAAGTGGGTGCCCGGCGGAGGCGGCGAGGCCGTGCACACCGTCGTCACCGACCCACGCGACCCGCACGCCCTGACGGTCGCCGTGTCGACCGCGGGGGTGTTCCGCTCGCGGGACGGCGGCGCCGCGTGGGCGCCCTCGAACCAAGGGGTGTCCGCCGTCTTCCTGCCCGACCCGAACCCCGAGTTCGGGCAGTGCGTCCACAAGATCGCCCAGGACGCGCGCGACCGGGACCGGCTCTACCTCCAGAACCACTGGGGGGTCTTCCGCAGCGACGACGCGGGCGCGAGCTGGACCGACATCGGCTCGGGGCTCCCCTCCGACTTCGGGTTCGCGATCGCCGCGCACCCGCACCGCCCCGACACCGCCTACGTCTTCCCGATCACCGCCGACTCCGACCGCGTGCCGGCGGGCCACCGCTGCCGCGTCTACCGCACGACGGACGCGGGCGAGACCTGGGAGCCGCTCTCCCGGGGCCTGCCCGAGGGCGACCACTACGGCACGGTGCTGCGGGACGCGCTGTGCACGGACGACGCGGACCCGGCGGGCGTCTACTTCGGCAACCGGAACGGCGAGCTGTACGCGAGCGCGGACGACGGGGACAGCTGGCAGCTGCTGGCGAAGCATCTGCCGGACGTGCTGTGCGTACGGGCGGCGATGATCTGACGGAATGAGAGATTCCGTCGGGTCACGTCAAATAGCCGTACGGAAAGGGGAGTTCACTCGCACGGACATGCGATCATGGGGCCGCCCTCCCGGCCGTCGGTCGGGGCCTCCCTGATTGCAGAGGACCATGAAGCTCAGCCTGTTCTCCGACGCCCGCCGCGCCCTGCTGGTGCTCGCGGCCGTCCTCGGCCTCGTCTTCGGCGTCACCGCCGCCCCGGCCCAGGCCGAATCGCGCACCTACGACTTCACGTTCAAGATCCACCCGCGGCACGCCCCCGACATGTGCCTGGAGGTGGCCGACTGGAGCAAGGAAAACGGCGCGGCGGTCCGCCAGTGGCCGTGCCACGACGGCCCCAACCAGAAGTGGCGCAAGTACTACATGACGGGCTCCTCGACCGGCCCGTACTGGTACGTGAACGTGAACAGCGGCAAGTGCCTGGAGATCCGTGACTGGGCCACCTACGACGGCGCCGTGGCCGACCAGTGGGACTGCCATTACGGCGCCAACCAGACCTGGTACGGCAACTCGGGGCTCATCTACCCGTCGTTCGAGTACGCCGCCAGCAAGTGTCTGGAGATCGCCGACTGGAGCCTGAGCGCGGGTGCCCCGGCGCGCCTGTGGAGCTGCACCGGCGGCGCCAACCAGTCGTTCAACTTCGAATTCGCGTAAGCGGCCGCGGGGGCGCCGGCCCGTCCGGCGCCCCTCCCGGCTCAGGGCAGGCGCCAGTCCACCGGCTGGGCGCCCATGCCGAGGAGCATCTCGTTCGCCCGGCTGAACGGCCGCGAGCCGAAGAAGCCCCGGTCCGCCGACATCGGGGACGGGTGCGCGGACTCGACCGCCGGCAGGTTCCCGAGGAGCGGCCGGGCCCTGCGGGCGTCGCTGCCCCAGAGGATCGACACCAGGGGCTTGCCGCGGGCGGCCAGCGCACGGATCGCCTGCTCGGTGACCTCTTCCCAGCCCTTGCCCCGGTGGGCGCCCGCCTTGCGCGGGGCCGTGGTCAGCGCCCTGTTGAGCAGCAGGACGCCCTGCCGGGTCCACGGCGTCAGATCACCGTTCGACGGCCGGGGCAGACCGAGGTCGGTGTGCAGCTCCCGGAAGATGTTCTCCAGGCTCGGAGGCAGCGAGCGGACCTCGGGCGCGACCGAGAAGCTGAGCCCCATGGGCATCCCCGGCGTGTGGTAGGGATCCTGACCCACGATCAGGACCCGCACCTCGTCGAAGGGCTGCTGAAAGGCCCGCAGCACGTTCGGCCCGGAGGGCAGGTACGTCCGGCCCGCGGCGATCTCCGCCCGCAGGAAGTCACCCATCGCGGCGACACGCCCCGCGACGGGACTCAAGGCCTCCGCCCAGCCGGGCTCCACCAGTTCGTTCAAGGGTCGCGCTGTCACGGTCCGTCACTCTACCGGCCTAGAGTGACAACGGGGTCCGGCCCGGATCTCCGCCCGCTCCCGCGCACGTCTTCGAGGATGGTGCACCGTGGTCTCCGTGAACGAACCCTCCGAGGGCCTCGTCGTCGGCGTCGACTCCGGAGGCTCGGGGCTCCGGGTCGCCCTGGCCGAAGCCGTGAGCGGCACGGTCCTCGAGACCGTCTCCTCGCGCGAACCGGTGCGGACCGGGGGCGGTGGGATCTCCGCCGGGCATTTTCTGGAGCAGGTGCTGCCCGCCGTGGCCGCCCTGCGGGATCGGGTCGGGGCGCGGCCGGTGCTCGCCGTGGGCGTGGGCGCCGCCGGAATGGCGACCCTCGGGGGCGAGTTGCGGGCCGAGCTCCCGGGCGCGTTCGCGGAGGCCTGGGGGGTGCGCCGGAGTGTCCTCGCGGCCGACGCCGTCACCGCGTACGCCGGGGCGCTCGGGCAGCGGCCGGGTGTCGTCGTCGCGGGCGGTACGGGGCTGATCGCGCTCGGCACGGATCTGACGTCCTGGCGCCGGGCCGACGGCTGGGGGCATCTGCTCGGTGACTGCGGCAGCGGTGCCTGGATCGGCCGGGCGGGACTGGAGGCGGCGATGCGCGCGCACGACGGGCGGCGCGGGGGGTCGGCGGCGCTGCTGGCCCGGGCCGAGAAGCTCTTCGGGCCGGCGGCCGGACTGCCGGGGGTGCTCTACCCGCGTACGGACCGGCCCGCCGTGCTCGCCTCCTTCGCCCCCGAGGTGGGCCGGAGCGCCGCTACGGATCCCGTGGCCGCCGGCATCCTCGCGCGAGCCGGAGCGCACATCGCCGAGGCCGCCGAGGCCGCCTGCCCGGCGGAGCCCGGGGCCCGGGTGGCCCTCACCGGCGGGCTCTTCAAGATGGGCGAGCCCCTCCTCGTACCCGTACGGGACGCACTCGGAGAGCTGCTGCCGCAGGCGCGGCCGGTGGAGTCGGCCGGAGATCCGCTCGCCGGGGCCGTCGCCCTCGCCTCCGCCGTCGCCTCCGGCACCCTGCGCCTGCCGGAGGACGCCTCACTCCTCCGAGTGTTCGACGCCGGGCTCGCCTAGAGCGGTTGTCCGCCCAGGTGGGAGAGGGTCGGCGAGGGTGGGAGCGGGCCAGGGCGAGGCGGCGTGGGGAGGGAAGCGGAACGGGAGCCTGCTCCTAGAGCGGACATACAGGGACGGAAGGCGCGTGACCGCACCTCAGCCAACGGCGCGGTACACGAAACCAGTAGCATGCGGCGCCATGAGCTCCCCCACTGGGCCTGCTTCCGGCCTGCCTGTACGAATGCCTCGACCCCGCCAGTCCGGGCGGCACCGTCGCCCCGAACCCGCGGCGGCGCCCGAGGGCGCTCCCGCACTGGTGCTCGCCGTGCCGGGCGCTCCGTCCGCCGCCATACGCTCGCTGGCCGAAGAGGTCGTGAGCATCGCCCGTTCCGAGCTGCCCGGCCTCGAGGCCGCGATCGGCTTCCTGGAGGGCGACGACACCGAGTACCCCTCGCTCGCGAACGTCCTGACGGCGGCCGCGACGCTGCGCACCGAGCGGTACGAGCTGGCCCTGGCCGCCGGCCGTGAGGCCACCGCCCCGACGGGCCCGGCCGCGGTCGTCGTCCCGCTGCTCGCGGGCCCGGACAGCGCGCAGATGCGCCAGGTCCGCCAGGCGCTGATGGACGGCGGCAACACCGCGGAGCTGACCGACGTCCTCGGTCCGCACCCGCTGCTCGCCGAGGCGCTGCACGTGCGTCTCTCCGAGGCCGGTCTGGCCCGCGCCGACCGCGCCCGCCTGTTCACGGTCGCGACGGCCGCCGACGGCATCATCCTGGCGACGGTCGGTGGCGAGGAGGCCGTGCAGGCCGCCGGCATCACCGGCATGCTGCTGGCCGCGCGCCTCGCCGTCCCGGTGATGGCCGCCGCGCTCGACCAGGAGGGTTCCATCGCCTCCGTGGCCGAGCAGCTGCGCGCCGCCGGTGCGGAGCAGCTGGCCCTCGCGCCGTACCTGATCGGCCCCGAGCTGGCCGAGGGTCTCCTCGACGAGGCGTCGAAGGAGGCCGGGTGCGCCGCCGCCGAACCGCTGGGCGCCTACCCGGCCATCGGCAAGCTGGTGCTCTCGCAGTACATGGCCGCGCTGGGCATTCCGCCGCAGCAGCCGCAGGGCGCGCCCTCGCTCTGACGCGTACGGAAGGGCCCGCTCCGGATGCGTCCGGTGCGGGCCCTTCGTCGTGTCCGGTTTCAACCGAAGATCACGCAGGAGGCCGCGGGGGCCTCGATCGCGCCCGCGCGGGACGGGATGCCCGTGTCGGGGTCGAGGGTGAACCAGGTGACGTCACCCGAGCGCTCGTTCGCCGCGTACAGGCGGCTGCCGGAGGGATCGAGGGTGAGGTCGCGGGGCCAGGTGCCGCCGCAGGGCACGGTGGCGACGAGCCGGGCCTCCGCCCCGTCCGTGTCGAGGGCGAGCACGGCGAGGGTGTCGTCGCCGCGCACGGCGGCCCAGAGGAAGCGGCCGTCGGGGGCGACGACCACCTCGGAGGGGTAGCTCGGGCCGGTGGTGCCCTCGGGGACGACGGGGGTCTCGGCGAGCGGTTCGAGCACGCCCTCGGCCGCGTCCCAGCGGCAGACGGTGAGGGTGGGCTCCAGTTCGTTCAGGACGTACGCGTGCGCGCCGTCGGGGTGGAAGGCGAGGTGGCGGGGTCCGGTGCCGGGGCGCAGCCTGGTCTCGCCGTGGAGGGTGAGCCTCCCGGTCGCGGGGTCGAGGGCGCAGATCCGCACGGAGTCGGTGCCGAGGTCCACGCTGACGACCCAGTTCCCGCTGGGGTCGGGGAGCACCTGGTGGGCGTGCGGGGAGCTCTGGCGGTCGGCGACGGGGCCGCTGCCCTCGTGCCGCAGGACCGTGGTGGCGGGGCGGGCGGTGCCGTCCTCGGCCAGGGGCAGGGCGGTGACGCTGCCGGAGGTGTAGTTGGCGGTGAGGAGGTGTCCGGCGGCCAGGGCCAGGTGGGTGGGGCCGGCGCCGTCGGCGGGTACGGGGGCGCCGAGCGGCCGTGGCGTGGGTCCGGTGACGTCGAAGGCGGCGACGGCGCCCGCGTCGGTCTCGGAGACGGCGTGGAGGACGGGGCCGGCGAGGGCGAGGAAGGAGGGGTCGGCGACGGCGTCACTGGCGCCGGTGACGGTCAGGGCGCCGGTCTCGCGGTCCCAGTCCGCGGCGAGGACGCCGCGGCCGCCCGCCGAGGTGAAGGAGCCGATGTAGGCCCGTACTCCGTTCAGGCCCTGATCCGTCCCTGTGCCGCCCATCGCGCCTCCCCTGTCCCCGGGCCGGTCGGGGTTCGACCGGCCGTCGCCTCCTCGGGCGACGGTAGCAGGCGGTCTAGACCAAAGCGGGGAGCACGGGCGGTCGAGGGCGGCGGTGGGTCTCCGCCCGTGAGCCTCCGTGCCTCAGGGACTGAGGCTCACGTCCGGTGGCCCTTCGCGCCTCAGGAACGGACGAGCAGGGAGCCGGGCGGCGTGCGGAGCGGTTCGTCCAGGGCGGCGAGGAGCTTCTCCAGGCCACTGACGTGGCCGAGCGCGGCGTGATCCACGGCCGGGGTGGGGGCCGGCGCCTCGTGGTCGGTGCCGTGACCGGCGGCCGGCGAGGTCAGGCGCTCCACGGCCGCCTCGACGCGCCAGCACGCCGCCGCCAGGCGGGCGTCGTGGCCGGCGTCCGGGTCGGCGGCGACGGAGACCAGGCCCCGTACCTCCCGGGCCGCTTCGTCGAGGAGGCCGAGGACGCGACGGGCGCGCTGCTTCCTCCCCCTGAAGGGGGTCAGCGGGTGCACCAGCGGAGCCAGCGAGAGCCGTACGCGCCCGAGAAGCGCCTCCAGCTCGGCGGCGTGCGGCGTCGGGTCGGCGGCTTCCTCGCCGGCGAGGCGCCGTACGGAGGCCGAGGTGGCGGACCGGACGCAGAGGAGCGCTCGCTGGATCCACGCGTCGTTCGTCGTGTGCGTCCGCACGGGGAGGACCAGCGTCACGGCGAGGCCGGCGCACGCGGCGCCGACGCCGGTCTCGGACACGCGCAGGAGGAGCAGCGCGCCGTCCAGGACGCCCAGGAGCCCGTACAGCAGGCTGGCCATCACGGTGACGGCGAGGATCATCCAGCTGTAGGAGACGGCGGCGGTGTAGAAGATGCCGAAGACGCAGACCGCGACGAGGAGCGCGGTGGCGACGGGCGCGCCGCCGAGCGGGACGGCGACGAGGAATCCGGCGGCGATGCCGGTGACGGTGCCGAGGACGCGACGGAAGCCCCGTACGAGCGTCTCGCCCCGCGAGGAGGTGTTGACGAAGATCCACCAGACGGTGCCGACGGCCCAGTACCAGCGGGCCTCCGAGAGCAGCTGGCCGATGACTAGGGCCGCCCCGGAGGCGACGGCGACCTGGACGGCCTGGCGGGTGGTGGCCCGGGCGAGTCCCGTCCCGGGCAGGGCGGCGGGCACGGCCGGCGGCGGGACCCGGCGCTCGATGGGCCACAGCACGAAGCGCACGGTCCCGGCCGCGGCCAGGGCGATGCCGGTGGCCGCGTACAGCTGGGGCAGCTGGGCGGGGAGGGCGTGCAGGAACTGGGTCACGAAGAACTGCATGAAGGCGAAGATGCCGAGCGCGTGGCCGCGGGGGCCCCAGCGGCGCGCGTACACGCCGGCGAAGATCACGAGCAGCCAGGTCGCGTCGCGCAGGAGCGGCACGTCGTGCAGGAGGGCCGCGAGGGCGAGCACGGGGAAGCCGACCGTCGGCAGGAGGGCGGTGGTGACGACCTGACGGCGTACCGTCGGGTCACCGACCGTGAAGAGGGCGAGCAGCGCGGCGAGACCGGCGGTGATGGACGCGACGAGGGACAGACCCAGGAGCTCGGCCAGGGCGACGGCGAGTCCGACGCCCAGGACGGCACGCAGCGCGACCCTGAGTCGGACGAGCCCCGGGTCCGGGACCATGAAGTACTTGTGCACGGCGGCCAATCCCGCCCCCCTTGATCTGTTCCTCGTCGCGCGCGAGGTTCCCCTGGGGTGGTGGGGGCTCGGACACGACGAAAGCACCGCGGGCCGGTCCGGCCTCGTCGCCGGACGGCGCTGCGCGGCGCCGAAGATGTGTGATGGCTGCAAGGATAGACCGAAAGGGGTACAGCGGCTCAACTCGCCCACGGATCGGTGGGCCATTGGCCCACTGCGAGGGCGGAACGGGTGACCGGACGGAGCCATTGGCCCATGCCGTGGACCTCGTGATCACGTCCGCGGCGGTGCGGAGGTCCGCCTGGCCCGGGCGGCGCGGAGGCGTCGTGGCGTCCATGCCTCCGGCACAGGGCTCAGGAGACGGCGCGGCTGCACCGCCCGGACGACGGCCTCGGCGGGTGCGGGACAGGACGGCGCGAACCGGCCTCGGTCGGCGGGCCTTCGAAAGTCCTCGGCCGGGTGCGCCGTACCGGCCCTTCGGCGGGTGCGGGACAGGACGGCGCGAACCGGCCTCGGTCGGCGGGCCTTCGAAAGTCCTCGGCCGGGTGCGCCGTACCGGCACCCCTGGCGAGACCTCGCGACTGACGAAGATCCGGTGGCGGCGCCCTCGCTCGTGAAAGGCTGACAGGCGTACGCGGACGGGGAGTTGGGCGTCCGGCGGGGACCCGGCGCTCACCGCGCGCTCTACGACGCGTCCGGCGGCTGTTCGCCGAGCTCGCCCGCCGCTGCCGGCCGACCGCCGAGCGTGCGTGACAGACGCGAGGACCATCTCGCCACGACGACAAGGATGAGGAGACAACCCGGTATGGACACAGCCGTGTCAACCCGATCGCCGGAGGCGGCGCAGCTGTCGGGCGCGGTGGACAGCCGACTGCCCGCGCCCCCGTCGTTCCGCGGTGGCGCCGCCGCGGACGCGCGCCTGCTGAGCAGCTACGCCGAAGGCTGCGCCGAAGTGCTCGCGGCGCTACCGCCCCGAGCCGATCGCTCCGCCGCCGAGCACGGCGACGCGGACCGGGTCGAGCGGGCCGCGCGGCACGCCCGGCACCGGTTCCTCACGCTGCACGCCGGGCACCTCTACGACGAGCTCACCGAAGGCCGCAAGCACCGGATCCGCCTGGACGAACTGGCGTTCGCCGCGGCGGACGCGTACCCCGGCCTCGTCCCCACCCGCGCCCAGATATCCGCCGACCGCAAGCTGCCGCAGGCCGAGAAATCGGACGGGGAGGTCGACCAGGGAATCCTCTTCGCGCACCTTCTCGACGGTCGGGAGACCGGCGAGCACCTCCTGAGGTCGATGCTGGCACCCACTCCCCGCGCGCTCGACCTGCTCCCGGAATTCCGGAGGAGCGGCCGCGTGGACCTCGGCCGGGCGGTGGTCCGCCGCGACGGCTTCGTCGCCGAAGTGACCATCTGCAACCAGGACGTCCTCAACGCCGAGGACGACGCGGTGGTCGAGGCCCTGGAGACCGCCGTCGACCTCGCCCTTCTCGACGACGCGGTGTCGGTCGGCGTGCTGCGCGGCAGCGTCCTGTCCCATCCCCGGTACAGCGGTCGGCGCGCCTTCGGCGCCGGCATCAACCTCACCCACCTCTACACCGGGCAGATATCGTTCGTCGACTTCATGCTCCGCCGCGAGCTCGGGTACATCCGCAAGCTGATCCACGGCCTGCGCCACGACCCGGCGGACGACCTGCTCCACCCCCGGGGCGGCAAGCCGTGGGTGGGTGCGATCGACACCTTCGCCATCGGTGGCGCCACCCAGGTGGCGCTGGTCCTCGACCGGGTCGTCGCCGGGAGCGACGCCTACTTCTCCCTGCCCGCGCTCGCGGAGGGCATCATCCCGGGCGCGGCGAACCTGCGGCTCGGCCGTGTCGTGGGTCGGCGCATGGCGGAGCGGCTGATCTTCTTCGGCGAGAAGGTCGCGGCCACCGGCCCCGAGGCCCGGGAGCTGTGCGACGAGGTCGTCGCGCCGGACGCGGTCGACGGGGCGGTGGCGGCCTCGGCCGAGCGTCTCGCCGACCCCGCGGTGCCCGCCAACCGCCGCATGCTGCACCTGGCCGAGGAGTCCGACGACCTCTTCCGCACGTACATGAGCCGGTACGCGCTGGAGCAGTCGGCCCGGATGCACAGCCCGGACGTGGTGGCCAAGTTGGAGCGCACCTGGATGAACCGGCGGCCGGGCGGCGCGTCGGAGACGGCTCGGCCGGGAGGGGCCGGGAAGGACTGAGCCGACGGTTGTCAGGCGCCGTCCCCGGACACTTCCGCCCAGACGGTCTTGCCCTCGTCCGTGTACCGCACGCCCCAGTTGTCCGCGAGGGAGGCACAGATCAGCAGGCCGCGCCCGCCCTCGTCGACGGCCTTGGCGTGGCGGAGGTGGGGTGCGGCCTGTCCGGCGTCGGTCACCTCGCAGGTGAGGGACGGGCCCTCGGCGATGAGACGGAGGGTGACCGGGGCGGCGCCGTAGCGAAGGGCGTTGGTGACGAGTTCGCTGACGACGAGCGTCACCGTGAACGGGTCCGCGGGGTGTTTCCAGCTCCTGAGCCGGTCCTCGACGTGGGCCCGCGCGGTGGCCACGGCGGACAGGTCGAACGGGACCTCCCACTCGGCGAGTTCGCCCGGCGGGAGATGGCGCGTGCGGGCGAGGAGGAGGACCCGGTCGGGGGCGAGGAGGCGTTCCACGTCGTCGGCCATCGCCTCCGGGTCTCGCTCAGGGTGGGCGAGGGCCGCCATGAGCTCCTCCGTCCGGGGCCCTTCGCCGGCGGAGGCCAGGCAGAGGGTGCTGCCCTCGGGCAGGAAGAGCGTCTCACAGGCGAACGGCGGTCCTTCCCCGCCCAGGAGGGGCCCGTCGTCGAGCGGCCGGGTGTCCGCGGACCCGTCGGGATGGACGACGACGAGCAGCGAGGAACCGGCGCGCGCGATGTCGAGCCGTCCGTCGACGGGGTCGTGGACGGCGATGGTGCAACCGGCGGTGGGGTGGGGGTCGACGGGCGCGGCGGACACGGTCTCGGGGGCGCCCGCAGGGAGTGGCGACGGGGCAGACACGGTCTCGGGGGCGCCCGCAGCAGGTGACGACGCGGCGGACACAGTCTCGGAAG
>NZ_JBEOVH010000005.1:0-239130 GCF_040295385.1 Streptomyces sp. NPDC002825 | reverse complement strand
GTAGCGCCCGCAGCAGGTGACGACGCTGCGGACACGGTCTCGGAAGCGCCCGCAGCAGGTGACGACGCTGCGGACACGGTCTCGGAAGCGCCCGCAGCAGGTGACGACGCTGCGGACACGGTCTCGGAAGCGCCCGCAGGAGGTGACGACGCTGCGGGCACGGTCTCGGGGGCGCCCGCCAGGGGTGGCGGCGCGGTGGTTCGTGTCCCGGGCGGCTGCTCGCCCTCCGCGGCGAGGCGGAGGGTGGTCGCGTGGAGGCGGGCGAGGAGTTCGTGCGGGTCGAGGTCGAGCGTCGTCAGGCTGTGGACGGCGGTCCGCAGCCGGCTCATGGTGGCGACCGCTCCGGGTCCCCTGGACTCGACCTGCCCCACGACGAGCGCCACGCGCGCCCCCGGCAGGGGGATCACGTCGCACCAGGAGCCCGCGCCGCTGCCGCCCGGCCGGTGGCGGCGGGCGACGCCGACGGCGCTCTGGGTGGCCTCCTCCCTCGGCGGCGGCCAACTCTGCAGGGCGGTCATGACGATGTGCTCGCGGGTGTACCGGAGGGCGTTCTCCAGACAGTTCGCGGTACGGGACGCGAGGGCGTCGGCGAGGGCGCGGTCGTCGGGGCCGTACGGCTCCGCGTCGTCGAGGCGCCGGAAGGCGACCGCGCCGAAGATCTGCCCCCGTACGGTCAGGGGCACCACGAGGCGCGTGCCCGGGTCCCCGCCCGCCGCGGGGCCGGACTCCGGCGGCCGGTCCTCGAAGATGCCCGGCAGGAGGAGGGCGCCGGCCTCCGGGGCCTCCGGTCCGTGCTCCGTCCTCCCGGTGGCGGCGCAGCGCAGCAGCGGGACCGTGTCCCGGGACTGGAGGGCCGGGTCCTGGCCCCGGAAGACGGCGTCGGTGAGGGCGACCACGACGGAGTCGGCGAAGGCCGGCACGGTCACGTCGACGAGCTCCCGGGCGGTGCGCTCGACGTCGAGGCGCGTCCCGATGCGCTCGTGGGCGTCGTGGAGGAGCCGCAGACGGGCGTGCGCCCGTTCGCGGTCGGTGACGTCGGTGCTGGTGACGACCACGCCGAGGACCCGGCCCGTGGCGTCCTGGAGGCGGTGGGCGGAGGTCGAGTAGACGTGCTCGCTGTGCTCGGCGCCGGGTGAGTGACCGGCGACGAGCCGGTCGCTCGTGGAGCGGCCCGTCGCGAGGACCTCGCGCAGGACGGCTTCGTCGATGTGCACGCCGGCGTACGCGGCGTACGCCTCGACCGCGGGCATGCCGAGGAGCCGGTCGGCGGGGACGCCGTGAAGCCCGGCCACGACGGCGTTCACCCGGACGACGCGCAGCTCCGTGTCCAGGACGTGGAGCCCGATGTCGGCCTGGGTGAAGACGGCGTCCAGGACGGCGTCGCCCCACCCGGTCTCCGCACCCCAGGGTTCGCCGCCCCCGCGCCGGGGCGTACCCGTCTGCTCGTGCTCACGGTGTGCGTCCACTCGTCGTCGCTCCCGCCGGACGTGCTCGGCCGCGCCTCAGCCGATCCCGACGAGCCTCTCCCAGATCCGGCCGTCCCGCGAGCGCAGCGGCGGTGGCCTCCGGCGGCATGGGTACAGTCGGAAACCGGACGAGCCGGGGCGAAGGAGGCCGACGGAGCATGGCGGTGGACGAACTCGACACGCGGATCCTGCGGCTGCTGATCGAGCAGCCGAGGACGAGCGTGCGCGAGTACGCGCGGATCCTGGGGGTGGCGCGGGGCACCGTGCAGGCGAGGATCGACCGGCTGGAGCGGGACGGGGTGATCACGGCGACCGGCCCGGTCCTCTCCCCCGCCGCCCTCGGCCATCCGGTGCTCGCCTTCGTGCACGTCGAGGTGACCCAGGGGCATCTGAACGAGGTCGGCGACGCGCTGGCGGGCGTGCCGGAGATCGTGGAGGCCTTCTCCATCACCGGCGGCGGCGATCTCCTGACCCGGGTGGTGGCCCGCGACGCCGGGCACCTGGAGGACGTCATCCAGCGGCTGATCCAGCTGCCCGGCGTGGTCCGCACCCGGACCGAGATCGCGCTGCGCGAGCGGGTGGCGCACCGGCTGCTTCCCCTGGTCGAGGCGGTCGGACGGCGTGCGGGAACGGCCTGAGCCTGCACGCCCGTTGGTCGATCACCCAAGTCGGCTGGCAGATGCCATGAGACTGCCACCGATCCCTTGCAGATGAGATCCGCTACCGCCTAACGTGATCGCCATGCAGTCCTACACCATCGGTCAGGCGGCACGCCTGCTCGGCGTCAGCCCCGACACGGCACGCCGCTGGGCCGACGCGGGCCGGGTCGCGACCCACCGCGACGAGAACGGCCGGCGCCTCATCGACGGCCGCGACCTGGCGGCCTTCTCCATCGAGGTCGGGCAGGGCGCCCACGGGGACGAGGAGGAGTCCTACACCTCGGCCCGCAACGCCTTTCCCGGGATCGTGACCGCCGTCAAGCTCGGCGACGTCGCCGCCCAGGTCGAGATCCAGTCCGGTCCGCACCGGCTCGTCTCGCTGCTCACCCGCGAGGCGGTGGAGGAGCTGGGCCTGGAGGTCGGCATGCAGGCCACCGCCCGCGTGAAGTCGACCAGCGTGCACATCGACCGCACCTGAGACCCTCCGGGACGCGGACCTCGGGAAGCCCGGGGGCTGTGGACCCGGAGCCGGCGGTGGGGTCTGCCCGAGCCCGGGGGGACGGGCAGCCCCCATTCCGTCGCACCCTCCACCGTACGCATGACGGAACGTCAGCAGCCGTGCCCGGGAACGATATTCGGGTGCGCCGCGAGCACCCCTGTGGCAGTGTGCGACCGCCCTGTCCCCGTGCGATCCGGAGCGTCCCGTGTCCCTGCCCGAGCGGCTCGTCCCCCTTCTCGACCAGTTCGACTTCGCCCGGAAGCGGCTCGCCGACCGGATGGCGGGGCCGGTGATGGACAGCGGCAACGGTACGGACGTCGAGGTCGGCCCGATGACCGACGCGGAGTACCTGTGGGAGCCGGTGCCCGGCTGCTGGTCGGTCCGGCGGCACGCCGACGGCCCGGGCGAGCGCGCGACCCTCCTGGTCGGCGCCGGCGAGTGGGGCCGGGACACGACGCCTCCGCCGCACCCCGTGCCGCCGCCGTTCACGACGATCGCCTGGCGGCTGAACCACCTCTCCGAGATGCTCGCGCTGCGCGCCGACCACACCCACGGCAGCCGCAGCCTGACCCGTGACGACTTCCCGATCGCCGGGGACGCCGCCACCGCCCTCGCCGCCTTCGACACGGCCGCCGACGCCTGGCGCGAGGCGCTGCTGTCCGCCGACGACAAGGCGCTCGACACGGTCGGCCACTGCACCTACCCGCACGGCAGCGACGCGGAGAACCCCTTCCTGGAGATCGTCTGGTGGGTCAACCAGGAACTCCTGCACCACGGGGCCGAGATCGCCCTCCTCCGCGACCTCCACCGGCTGCTCCCGTAAGGGGGTTCAGCGGGTCGTACGGGCGATGAGCATCGCCACGTCGTCCTGGGCGGCTCCCGGGAGGAGCCGCCCGATGACCTCGTCGCACAGCGTGTCCAGGGGCCGGTCCAGCGGCTGCAGCGCCGCCGCGAGCTGCCGCATGCCCTGGTCGAGGTCCCGGTCACGGGCCTCGATGAGACCGTCCGTGTAGAGGACGAGGAGTCCGCCGCCCGGCACGACGACCTCCTCCGCGCCGAAGTCATGGGCCCCGGTGCCGAGCGGCGTCCCGGGCGGTCCGTCGAGGAAGGTGACGGCGCCGTTCGGGGTGGCGACGGCCGGCGGCAGATGGCCCGCGCGGGCGATCACCCAGCGGCCGTCGGACGGGTCGTGGACCGCGTACACACAGGTCGCCATCTCGTCCTCGCCGAGGTCGGCGACGACGGCGTCCAGGGAGCTCAGCATGCGGGCCGGCGCGATGTCGTGGCGGGCCAGGGTCCTTACGGCGGTGCGCAGTTGGCCCATGACGGCCGCCGCGTGGATGCCGTGGCCCATGACGTCGCCGATGACCAGGCCCGTCCTTCCGCCGGGCAGCGCGATGACGTCGAACCAGTCGCCGCCGACGTCGTGGGAGCTCGCGGGAAGGTACCGGCCGGTGAGTTCGAGGCCGGTGACGTCGGGGAGCGCGCTGTTGGTGAGGCTGCGCTGGAGGGTGAGGGCGGCCTCCCGCTGGGTGGTGTAGAGCCGGGCGTTGTCGATGTTGAGGGCGGCGCGGGCGACGACCTCGTCGATGAGGACGCAGTCCTGCGCGTCGAAGGGCTCTCGGGTGCGGAGCCGGGTCACCGTGACCGCCCCGAGCACCTGCCCCCGCGCCACCAGGGGGACGAGCCGGGCCGAGCCGATGCGGGTGGCGAGGTAGGTGCGGAGCGACTCGGTGCGCGGATCGGTGAAGAGCCCCGGGATGTCGGAGGTGTAGAGGTTCGTGGGCCGTCCGTGGACGACCACCTGCTCGTACACGGAGTCGAGGGGGATCTGGAAGGTCTGGCCCGGCGCGAGGAACGCCGTCGGCGCCGACGGGTCGGGGAAGCGGGCCGCGAGGCGCCGCAGCACCCCCCGGGTGGAGGCCGCGGGATCGTCGGGTTCGAGGACCGACTCCAGCATCTGCACGTCGGCCGAGTCGGCCAGCTGGGGCACGAGGAAGGCGACGGCCTCCTCGGCCGTCTGCTTCAGGTCCAGGGTGGTGCCGATCCTGGCGCCGGCCTCGGAGAGCAGCGCGAAGCGGTGGCGGGCGCGCTCGACCTCGATGTGCGCCTCCTGGCTCTCGGTGATGTCCACGAGCGAGGCGATGAGGCCGAGCTGGCGCCGCTCCGTGCGGTCGACGAGCGGGGCGTACGAGCAGGACCAGATGTGGTCGCGGTCGGGGTCGGCGGGGGTACGGCCGACCCGGCGGGCGTCCACCACGGCCGTACCGCTCTCCAGGACCTGGCGCATGAGGGACTCGAGCGAGGCGGCGTTGACGCCGGGCACGACCTCGGTGAGCCGGAGGCCCACGTGCCGGGCGGGCGACACGCCGTTCATCCGCGCGAGGGCGTCGTTCACGCGCAGGAAGCGCAGATCGGGGCCGAGCAGGGCGAGCCCTATGGGCGACTGGGTGAAGAGGCTCTCCATCGCCGCCAGGTTGTCCCGCATCCGCAGGACCTCGGAGGTCTCCACGGCGATGAGCATCGCCCCGGGGCGTCCGGCCGGGTCGGTGGCCGGGACGATCCACATCTCCATGGCGACCGTGTGGCCGTCGCGGTGCCGGACGGGCAGCGTGCCGACCATCGTCTCGCCCGCCTGGACGCGATCGGTGAGCCGGTCGGCGAGTTCACGGTTCGCGTCGGGGACGAGGAGCGGGGTGGCGAGCCTCCCGAGGACGTGCTCGGGCCGGTGGCCGAGGAGGTCCTGCGCGGCGAGCGACCACTCGACGATGCGCCCCTCGGCGTCCTCCCGCCAGAGGGCGATCGGCAGCAGCTCGCGGAGCACACCCGCGTCCCCGACGGCCGCCCGGGGCGGCTGCGGAACCCTGCTCGACGACTGATGAGTCTCCAACGCATCGACCTACGCATCGGCCTGGCCCCAGGGGGCGCAATCCCTACCGAATCACCCTAGCCGAGGAGCTGTCGGCGGGCCCGGCACAGTGCGGCCGTTCGGTACGGAACCGTGTCCAGACCTGGGCGCCGGATGCCGGGCGCCGGGGCGCCGGTGCCGAGCGCTTGGGCCCGAGCGCAGGGTGCCGGGTGCCGGGTGCCGAGCGCTTGGGCCCGAGCGCAGGGTGCCGGGCGCCGGTACCGAGCGCTTGGGCCCGAGCGCAGGGTGCGGGGCGCCGGTGCCGAGCGCTTGGGCCCGAGCGCAGGGTGCGGGGTGCCGGGTGCCGGGCACCGGGGGCGCGACGGCGCTCGACCGCCGGGGCCGGGTGCGGCCGGCGGCGGGCCCGCTGTTCTCCCGCGCCGCCGACCTGCACGACGGCACGCCACCGACAGCAGGCCCGCTCAGGGATGCATCCTCGCCCCCTTGAGCACCTTGTCCACGGCGTTCCGCGGCCCGTACACGGCGATGCCCGCCAGATCGAGCTGTCCCGCGCCCACGGCCCGTACGGCGGCGCGGTTGTCCCGGTCGTTGCCGGTGATGAAGAGGTCGGTCGTGAACACGGCGCGGGGCAGCCCGCGGGAGAGGGCCCGGCCGTGGGCGGCGGTCAGCGTCTCCTTGGTCCCCTCGAAGACCAGGACGGGCTGGCGGAACATCGGCAGGTACGGGGTGTCGTCGGCGTCGGCGTACCGTTCGCCGATCACCTCGGGGAGCTCCGTTCCGAGGCCGCTGACCAGGAACGCCGTCACGTTCAGCCGCTGCCAGGTCTCCAGGTCATCGCGCAGCAGCACGGCGATCCTGGTGTCGAAACGAACGGGGGCGTGGTCTGTCGTCGTCATGCTCCGAGACTGCCGCCGGCCCCTCGGCGCGGTCTTGTACATTCCTTGCATGGTGGCCAACACGGCGCTCCGTCAGGAGGTCTCGGCGTGGCGCCCGCGCGTGCCGGGTGTCGTGGAGGTGTTCCACGCCCGGTTCACCGAGCACGCGTACCCGATGCACGTGCACGACGTGTGGACCTTGCTCATCGTGGACGACGGCGCGGTCCGCTACGACCTCGACCGGCACGAGCGCGGCACGCCCGGCGACACGGTGTCCCTGCTCCCGCCGCAGGTCCCGCACAACGGCTCGCCCGCCACCTCCGACGGCTTCCGCAAGCGGGTCCTGTACCTGGACCTCACGCAGCTGGACGAGAGCTTCATCGGGCCCGCGGTCGACGCGCCCGACCTGGTCGACCCGTTGCTGCGGCGGCGCGTCGGGCAGTTGCACACCGCGCTCGCGGAGCCGGGCGACGAGCTGGAGGCGCAGAGCCGTCTCGCCCTCATCGGCGACCGGCTGCGCGGTCATCTGCGGCCGGGGCTGCTCACGCCCGCGCGTGCGGCCGATCCGGGGGTGGCGCACGGCCTGCGGGAGCTCCTGGACGCGCGTCTCGTGGAGGGCGTGACGCTGGACGAGGCCTCCCTGCTGCTCCATGCCCATCCGGCGCATCTCGTACGGGCGTTCAGCGGGGCCTTCGGTATCGCACCGCACCAGTACCTGACGGCCCGCCGGGTCGACCGGGCCCGCCGGCTTCTGCTCGACGGGCAGCCGCCGGCGGAGGTGGCGGCCGCGACCGGCTCTACGACCAGTCGCACCTGAACCGCTCGTTCAAGCGGATCGTGGGCACCACCCCGGGGCGCTTCGTCCGGACGCGCGGAGGCCCGTACCCGCTGTCGTGAACTGGCCACGGGGAGAAGGCGCGGAGCCGTTCCGGAGCGACAAGGTCTGCGCCCAGGGGCGTCACAACGGCGAGTGATCCCGATCGGAAAGCGAGCGCTCCTGCCCGGAAAAGTGACGAACGCGCCAAATACTCCGCCTCCGGACCTGCGGACGACCGAATTCCGCCTATCGTCACTCAAACGGACCAGATGATGCACAGGTAGTCATCTCGCCTGGTCGCAGTAATTCCAGCGCCCCGCCGAACGCCCTGTCGGAGCCGATCTTCCGCCCGCACTCTGAACACCAGGGAGTAGCGAGTGGAAAGCGGGGGTCGAGTGGACACGGGCAAGGACGTGGACGTGTGCGTCGTCGGGGCCGGACCGGTCGGACTGACGCTCGGGATCGCCCTGCGCCGCCTGGGGCTGCGGGTACGGATCGTCGACGAGGCGCCGGCCGCCAAGCACGAGGCTCGGTCCCTGGTGCTCTGGGCGCGGGCCCGTGAGGCGCTGGACGCCCTCGGGGTCGGCGAGCTCCTCCGGTGTCACGGGGTGGAGCTGGACGCGGTCACGATCCACGCGCGCGACCGGTTCCTCGGCGAGCTCACCACCGGCTGGGCGCTCTCCGCGCACGCCCGCCCCCTCAACATCGAGCAGCACGACATCGAACGCCTCCTCTGCGAGGAACTCGCCCGCCTCGGCACCCGCGTCGAGTGGGACACCGAGCTGACGGACGTCGAACTCCACCAGGACCGGGCCGAGTTCACACTGCTCCACGGGGACGGCGGCGGGATCGAGTCCGCCGCCGCGCCGTGGACCGTCGGCTGCGAAGGCACGGCCAGCGTCGTCAGGGACCGGCTCGGCATCGCGTTCGAGGGCCGCCGCCGCACCGGCCTCCAGGCGGTGCAGGGCAACGCCCGCCCCACCTGGCCGCTCGGCGCTCGTCCGGGACGCGGGCACATCTTCCTCGCCCCGCACCGCTCGCTGCTCGCGTGCCCGGCGGCGCTGGGCGTGCTGCTCGACCGGCTGCCTGCGCTCGGCCGCGGCGCGCGGCCGGCGGTGGAGGTGGAGTACGCGCCGGACTGGGTGTTCCACGGGCCGGCGCGACTGCGGCTGTCGTAGGTGACACATGTGCCCCGGGTGGCTCGGGAACCTCTCCGAACCCTCCCGCGTCATACCCCCCAAGGGTATACAGAGGAGAGGTTCCATGACGACGAGAAGACTGACCGCACTCGCCCCCGAGCAGGCACCCGGGCGCGCACGCGAGCTGCTCACCGACATCGTCGAACGACACGGTTCCGTCGGCGAGATGGTGTCCACGATGGCGCACTCCCCCGCGCTGCTCGACGGCTATCTCAGCCTGTCGCGCGCCATGAAGCGGGTGAAGATCCCACGCGCCCTGAGCGAGAAGCTGTCGCTCGCCGTCCAGGAGTGGATCGGCTGCGGCACCTGCCGCGAGGCGCACCGCGAGGCCGGCCGCGCGGCGGGACTGACCGAGACCGACATCGAACTCGCCCGTCAGGGCACGTCGACCGACCCGCGCGAGGCCGCGCTCATCGGCCTCGCGCTGCGGGTCCTCGCCGAACCGGGCGCCCTCTCCGACGAGGACGTCGCCGAGGTGCGGGGGCACGGCTGGAGCGACCGGGTGATCGCCGAGGTGGTCGGCGT
This sequence comes from Streptomyces sp. NPDC002825, assembly GCF_040295385.1. Classification (NCBI taxonomy): domain Bacteria; kingdom Bacillati; phylum Actinomycetota; class Actinomycetes; order Kitasatosporales; family Streptomycetaceae; genus Streptomyces; species Streptomyces sp. NPDC002825. The sequence continues at coordinate 230,221 of NZ_JBEOVH010000005.1, read as the reverse complement.
GGTCACCCTCAACCTCCTGACCGGCGCCTTCAACCTGCTGGCGGGCATCCAGCCGGAGTCCGCGGACTGACACCACAGGGGTGGTTACCGAGCCGCGCCCCTCGACCTGCGGGCGGGGCCGGCCGAGCGGAGGTCGGCGAGGAGTTCCGCCTGGCCCGCGAGCACGCCGGAGAGGATCGTACGGGCGACCCGCAGCAGCTCCACGACCTGCGGGCTCGTCAGCGCGTAGTAGACGGCCACGCCCTCGCGCCGGGCCACGACCAGATTGGCCCGGCGCAGCACGGCCAACTGCTGGGAGAGGTACGCCGCTTCGACACCGGTGTCCCGGAGCATCTCGGCCACCCCGTGCTCGCGCTCGCTCAGCAGCTCGAGGACGCGGATGCGGACGGGATGCCCCAGCGTCTTGAAGAACTCCGCCTTCAGTTGGTAGAGCGGCGCACTCATCGCACCCACCCCGCGCCTCGCTTCGACCCAGCACTCTGCACCATGCCCCCCATCCTCACCCCTCCGCGCGGGAGGGACGCACCGGGGCGGACGGAAACCGTCAGGTCAGCTGAGGTCGGCTCAGGTCGGATACGTCGTCCGGCGCGGGAGGGCGCGCGGGCTCAGGGCGCCTTCGGGGACGTGAACGTGACCCCGGCGGCCGGGACCATGGTCTCCGCGTCGCTGCCGAGGGCGTAGGCCGCGACGCGCGAGACCGTCGCGGCCGGAACGGCCTCGCAGATGCCCGGCGCGGCCGGGATGTCCTGCGTGGCGTGGGCGTCGTGCGGGACGACGACCCGGTAGCCGAGCTCCAGGGCCGTACGGGCCGTGGCCTGCACGCACATCTCCGACATCACGCCGCAGACGGCCACCGCCCGCACCCCCGCCTCGCCGAGCACCGCACCGAGCGCGGTCTCCTCGAAGCCGTCGTCGTACGGCTTGCGGATGACCACCTCGGTGGGGCCGGGCCGCACGGGGTGGTGGAGTTCCCAGCCGGGCGTGTGCGGTTCGTCCTCGGCCCCGGGCGGCCCGTCGTTCTGCAGGTGGGCGATGAACGCCCCGTCCCGCCGCGCCCGGGCGATCAGGTCGGTCGTCCGGTCGACGAGCCGTTCGGCGGCCGGCACGGCCCCGTCACCGGTGACGAAAGCCGACTGCACGTCGACGACGATCAGGGCATCCACGGGCTGCACGCGCTGGGTCATCCGGTCATCATCACTCCCGTCCGCCGTGTCCGCCACGGGATTTCGTCCATGCCGGGGCAGGGCCCCATCCTCCGATCCCACGTCCCCGACCTGCGGGTATCCTCACGGGCCAGGGAAACAGGGGGAGGTCCGCATGGCCGAGTCGACGACGTCCGAGTGGTGGGCGCTGCTGCCCGAGGGCATGCGCGGCGAGGTCGACGGGTACGTCCTCCAGGACCGGCGCCTCCAGGCGGTACGTGTCGTCTGGGAGACGTGCCGGGGCCGTGGTCTGGGCCTCCACGAGGCGGAGAGGGTCGTCCACGACCGGTACCTGCACCACGGCGACCGGATCGCGCGCACGCCCCTGAGCCCTCTCGACCTGGAGTCCCTCGCCGCACGGGCCTCCGGCTGCCCGGGGACCGTGGTCGCGATCGAGGCGATCTGGGACGGCGACACCGTCCACGACTGGTTCGTCATCCTCCTCGCGATCACCGCCGCGCCCGCGAGCGAGCGTCCTCTCGCCACGATCTACCACGAGACGGCCGTACGGTACCTGGGCGACGCCCGGGACGCGACGGCGCTCCACCCGGAGGCCACGGCCGCCCGCCTGGCCGGCCGTGCTCTGGCCGAACACCTCGGCGTGCCCTTCCACTTCGCGAGCCCGGACACCCCCGACGACGAGGCGCCGCGGTGGCGGCCGTAGGCGTCGCCGTTAATGGTTTGCCGCGGGCGAGCGCGCTCCGATAGGAAGCCTGCATGCTGAGAGGTACCACGGTCGGGCTCAGGGCCCGGCACGAGGACGACATCCCGATCCTGCGCACCGAGCTCTACGACGACGTGGTCAACGGCTCGCGGGCCGAAGCCGCGCCGTGGCGGCCGATCACGCCGGGCTCGAAGGACCCGCGCCTCGTGGTGGACGACACGAACGAGAGGAACGTCTCCTTCTCGGTCGTGGAGTTGGGGGGCGGCACGCTGATCGGCAGCGCGAACCTCTGGGGCATCGACAACCACAGCCGGTCCGCGCACATCGGCCTGGGGCTCCTTCCGTCCGCCCGCGGCAAGGGCTACGGCACGGACGTGGTCGCGGTGCTCTGCCACTACGGCTTCATCGTGCGCGGCCTGCATCGGCTGCAGATCGAGACGCTGGCGGACAACCACGCGATGCTGCGCTCCGCCGAGCGCAACGGCTTCGTGCGCGAGGGCGTGCTGCGTTCCTCGGCCTGGGTCCTGGGGGAGTTCCTCGACGAGGTCCTGCTCGGCCGGCTCGCCCACGAATGGCAGTCCGGCCCGTCGTAGAACGGGGGCGAATCCGGCCGCCCCGGGGGCGCTGGGCCCCCAGGACCGGCCGGTCCTAGAGCGCCCCGCCTTCGCCCCGTCGGACCGCCCGGGTCAGTAGCCAGCGGCCCGACGCGCCCGTGCCGAACAGGCCGGCGACCAGGGTGACGAGGGCGGCTCCGGGGCCCGACGCCCAGTCCACCGTGGCGGCACGGGCGGCGAGGACCACGGCGAGCGCCAGGGCCACCACGGGGACGGCCTTGAGCGCGGGGCGGATACGGGCCAGGTCGTCCTCCACGAGGGAGCCGAGGACGCCGGCGCCGAGCGCGAGCGCCCACACGCCGAGGCCCTGCGCGTCGGCGCGGTTCACCGTCCACGGGAGCAGGGCTCCCCAGAAGGCGGGGAAGAACAGCAGGCCCGCGCCGATGCCGAGCCAGCCCGAACCGAGCACGGCGAGCGGCGGCTTCGACCACGCGGGCAGCGGGGCGACGGGACCCCGCCCCGCCAACGCCCCCGCGTCGGCGGGCCGTGCGCGGTACTGCGCCGCCAGGCAGCCCACCGCTGCGAGGGCGAGTACGCCGAGGGTGGCGACCCAGCCGAGGCTGAACAGGGCGAGGAACAGCGGGCCGCCGCGGACGGCCTGGAGGCTTCCGGCATTGAGCAGGGTCACCGTGAAGAGGCCGACGAGCACGATCACGAGCGGCAGCACCAGGCACCGGACCTCCTCCCACACGCGGGCCCGGCCGATGGTGAACAGCGCGGGCGCCACGCCCGCCATGGCCGCCCCGAGGAGCCCCGGGCTGAGCGCCTCGGGCGACACCCAGGCGCCCGCCGCGTGCCCGGTGAGGCTCGCCACGGCGAGCAGGGTGCCGACGGTGGCGCTGATGCCTCCGACGACGCCGCTCAGGACGACGACGGCGGGCGAGAGCGCCCGGCCGGTGTTCTCGGCCGTCTCCTGCGGAACGACGCTCATCCCTGGGCCCCTTCCCGAGTGGTGACCGCCACGGCCGGGGCATCCGCCGGAGCCGTCGGCAGGTCCGCGAACTCCCGCTTCCGCTTCAGGACTTCACGGGCGTACAGGATCCGCAGGCTCACCACCGTGACGGCCGCGTAGGCGAGCATGCCGCAGCCGACGCCGACGCCCGCGACGAGCGCCGTGATGCGGTCGAGGCGCAGGGTCCGCTCCAGTACGGGCACGGTCACCGCGGAGAAGGCGGGGGCCAGACAGAGCGCGGCCAGGTGCAGCGACCACTCCTCGCGCGCCCATCGGGCGCCCCGGGCGCCGGCACGGGCCGCCCGGACGGCGATGACGGCGTACGTCAGGACGTACGGGACGAGGTACGCGAGGAGCAGGCGCCGCCCGGCGGTTCCCTCGCCGAGGAACGCCACCGTGATCCACACCAGGCCCGCCGCGCCCGCGAGATGGGCGGCCACCCGCACCGCCGGCGGGCACCAGGTGCCGGTCAGACCGGGGACGGTGGCACGCCGGTCGAGGGCGCGGGAGGCGAGCAGCGCGCCGAAGGAGACGAGCGCGCCGAGGTGCATGATCGCGAGGCGGTTGATGTCGCGCAGGTCGAGCCCGGGATAGAGAGACGGCAGGATTCCCCATTCGAGCCGCAGCAGCGGAGCCGTCATCAGGAAGCCGTAGCAGAGCAGCAGCCAGCGCTGGTGGAGGTCCGGGAAGCCGCGGACGGCGGCGAGGATCCCGAAGGTCACGCTGCCGACGGTGCCGACCAGGATCGTGGCGAGGACGATCCAGAACGCGGCCCCGCTGAACGCCTCCGCCGGCGGGGTCCGCACCAGGTAGAGGGCGGCGCCCGCCATCGACACGTACACCGTGACGGCGAAGACGGTGCCGGTGATCCGGTGGAGCCGGATGCGGCGCCTGACCGCGGAGAGCAGCTGCACGGGGCCGAGCAGCATGAGGAGGCCGCCCAGGACCGAGTGCACGATCAGGGGGACCAGGCTGCGCTCGTACGGCCCCATCCGGTCGCGCACGGCCTCGGCGACGAACTCGGGGGAGACGGACCGCCCGAGCAGCCACTCGCCGACGGCGGGTGCGCCCGGGCTGGCGTACGGCCAGAGCTCGGTCATCGCGATCGGGGCGTACGCCAGACAGACCACGGTCACCGCGAGGGTGGCCGCCCTCCCCCACCCCCGTCTCGTGCCGGTCGTGCGCGCCATGGCGGTTCCCCCTTCACCTATAGTCCTGTCTGGACTATGGAGGAAGGTAGGGCGAGACACCACCGGGGTCAACCGGTCGGTAACAAGCCGTCGTTGCTGGGCTCAGCCCTCGCGGCTCTCCACCCACTGCCAGAAATCGACCATCATCCGCTCATAGCGGATGCCGAACTCCAGCGCCTCGCGCTGCCCGCGCGTCAGCAACTCACCGACCTCGTCGGCGAGTCCCTCGTACTCGTCCAGGGTCTTGCGGTGCTCGTCGATCTGGACGGGGGCGTGGACGCGCGGGCTGGCGCCGAACCACAGCTTGAGGATGCCCCGCTCGCGGGCCTCGACCGGGACGAAGGCGGGGTCGGCCAGCCAGCCGCGCAGCGCTGCCGCCCCCTCCTCCGTGAGGCTCATCAGGCGCCGGTTGCGGCCGCCCGGCTGCCGCACCTCCGACAGCAGCCCCGCCTCCAGGAGCCGGTCGCACTGCGCGTACACCTGCGCGTGCGGCATCGACCAGAACGGGGCCACCGTCCGCGCGGCCTCCACCTTCACGTCGTAAGGACTGGCCTCGCCCAGCTTGTCGATGATGCCGAGTACGAGGAAGGAAGGCGTGGTCAACCGGACTTCAGACATGCGGCGACGGTATCGCGCCGGGGCGGTGGGACGACCGGGGAGGCGGGGCGGTGGGACGACCGGGGAGGCGGGGCGGCGGGACGGGGGCGGACGTCCCGGTGGGGCGACCGGGGCGGCGCCCCACCGGGCCCTGGGCCTTCTCCCCGCCCCTACTCCGCCCGCAGCGCCCGCGCCGTCGCCGTTCGGGCCGCCCAGCCCGCCGGGAGCAGGGCGCCGGCCGTCGCGATCACCACGCCCGCCGTCGCGAGGAGCACGAGCAGCGGTGTGCCGTACACGTCGATGTCGGCGGGCGGGATCGTGGTGCCGACCGCGCGGCCCATCGCCGGCATCACCCGGCCGTGCAGGGCCACCCCGAGCGGCACGCCGACGAGGCCCGACACGAGGCCGATGGCACCGACGGAGGTGAGGACCTGCGCGACCGTCTGCCGCGGGGTCATCCCCAGGGCCTTGAAGACGCCCAGGTCACGGACGCGGTCGCGGGTGTCGAGGACCACCGTGTTGAGGACGCCGAGGCAGGCGACGGCCACGAGCATCAGGGTGAGCATGACGATCAGGGCCTGCATCGCCCGGATCACGCTCGACTTGCTGCCCTCGGTGACGGCGGCCTCCGCCCCGAGCGGTGCCACGGCGGCGTCGAGGTTCTCCGCGTAGCGCGCCGCGTCCGTGCCGTCGGTGACCGTCACGGCGAACTCGGCGGGCTGGTAGCGGGCGTGGAGCGCGGCCACGGACGCCGCCGCGGTGCGCAGAGCCATGCCGTCGTCGCCCAGGTCGAAGACCTCGCCGACGATCCGGACCCGGACCGTGCGGCCCTGCTCGGAGAGGGTGACGGTGTCGCCGGCGCGGACGCCGGTGGCGCGCAGGAACCGGGTGGCCGCGACGGCCTCCCCCGGGGCCGCGAACCAGCGCCCGGAGACCATCGTGTGGCGGCTGCCGGCCGTGTCCCCCTCGTACGCGACGAGGGGCGCGCCGCCCTTGAGCCCGGCCACGTCCAGCTGCGTGCGGGCCGTCCGGTACACCGAGCCGGTGCCCGGCAGCCCGGAGATCGCCGCCGTCACGGCGGCGGGGTCGGCGGGCCTGCCCGGCAGGGCGGCCGGACCCCCGGGGTTCCCGCGGGGCACGGCGACCGTGTGGACGGTGACGTCGCCGCCGCGGTCCGGGTCGCCGTCGGTCTTGACGGCGACGAGGGTGCTGCCGAGGCCCACGGCGAAGGTCACCGCGAGGGCGCCGAAGGTCACCGCGGCGGCCGTGCTCGCCGCCCGCGCGGGGCGGGCGAAGGGCGCGGCGAGCCCCAGGGTGACGGGCCGGGGCAGCGGCAGCCGCCCGAACAGGCCGCGGACGGCGCGGCTCCGGCCGCCGCCGGTGGCGGGTCCGACGCGCAGGACCGTCGCGGTCGGCAGCCGGGCCGCGCGCAGGGCGGGCCCGAAGGCGGTGGCGGCCACCAGGGCGAGCCCGCCGGCCGGTACGGCGAGGTCCACCCACAGCGGGATGAGGACCTCGGTCGTGCCGTACACCTCGGCCACCTCGGCCATGAGGGGCACGGCGAGCACGTTTCCGAGGGCGACGCCGAGCACGGCCCCGACGGTGCCCGGGATCAGCGCCTGGGCCACGTACGCGCGTCCCACCTGGAACGGGGTGAAGCCGAGGGACTTGAGGATCCCGATCCGGCGGGTCGCGGCGCCGACGGCGCCGCTCACCACGATCCCGATCACCAGGACCGACATCGCGAGCCCGAGGAGCGCGAAGGCGGTGACGAAGGGCACGAAGGCGGCCGTGTTCGCACGGGCGGTCTCCCGTACGTCGAGGTACGAGCGGCTGCCGGTGACCGCTCCGGCCGGCACGGCGCCCGCGACGGCCTTCTGTCCGGCCGTCACGTCGGCGGCGGTGTCGGCGTCGGTGAGCCGGTAGAGCATCTGGAGCGCGGGCCGCCGCCCTCCGGCGAGCGCCGTGAGCTGCCCGGGGACGACCCAGGCGTCGGCGCTCTCGCCGACGGACTCGGCGATGCCCACGACAGTGAGGGTGACGCCGCCGGCGGTCACCCGGGCCCCGGAGCCCGAGCTCGGCGGTTCGGATCCCCGCTCCAGGACGATCTCGCCGGGAGCCGTGGCCCACCGGCCCTCGGTCAGGGTCACCGCGTCCACGGCTCCGGCGGCGGAGGCCCGGCCGACGACCGTCAGCGGGGGCGGCGCGAACCCCGGCGGGGCCGCTCGGTCCGCCGTCAGGCGCACGGAGGTGACGGCGAACGGGCCCGAGGCGGCGGCCACTCCGGACGCGCGGGCGGTGGCCGCGGCCTGCTCCGGGGTGACGGCGGAACCGTCGAACCGCACGGTCAGATGGGCGCCGTGCTGCCGGGCGAAGGCCCGGTCGAAGGGCGCGCCCGAGGCGACGAGCAGACCGAGCGCGAGGACGGCGGAGGCGACGGAGAGCAGCGTGGTCAGGACCATCACGGCCGTCTGCGTGCGCCGCCGCCCGACCCCGGCCCGTACGACCCGGCCGAGTGCCCCGGCGCCCTTCCGTCCGCTCCGCGCGGTCGAGGCGAGGGGCTGCGCGGTGCCCGGGGTCTCGGTGGCGGGCCGCGCGCTCATCGGGCCACCGCCGGGACGTCGCGGGTGATGCGGCCGTCGACGAGTTCGATCGTGCGCGTCGCGCAGGCCTCGGCGAGCGCCAGGTCGTGGGTGACGAGGACGATCGTCTGACCGTCTGCGTTGAGTGCGCGCAGGAGGTCGCGGACGTCGGCGCCGGACGCGGTGTCGAGTGCTCCGGTGGGTTCGTCGGCGAGGAGCAGCGGCGGCTCGTTCATCAGGGCGCGGGCGACGGCGACGCGCTGCCGTTCGCCGCCGGAGAGGCGGCCGGGATGCACGCGCGCGTGGCGGGCGACACCGAGCCGTTCGAGGAGTTCGGCGGCGCGTCCCGCCGCCCGGCCGCGCGCCATGCCGGCGAGCTGGGCGGGCAGCAGCACGTTGTCGAGGACGGTGAGGTCGTCGAGGAGGTTGAAGAACTGGAAGACCATGCCGATGCGGTCGCGCCGGTAGCGGGCGGAGGCCGTCTCGCTCAGCGCGTCGACGCGGAGCCCGTCGACGGTCACCCGGCCCGTGCTCGGCCGGTCGAGACCGGCGAGGAGGTTGAGGAGGGTCGACTTGCCGCTGCCGGAGGGGCCGAGCACGGCGAGCGACTCCCCGCGCGCCACCCGCAGGTTCAGCCCGGCGAGCGCCGCCGGCCCCTCGTCGTACGTCCTGCCGACCTCGCTCAGGTCGATGAGCGGCTCGGCTTCGATGGGCGTCATGGGGCCTCCAGGGCGTGGGGTCGGTCGGGTTTCGCCCCGAAAGCTAGGAGCGGTGCGCCCTTTGGCGCGTCGGCCGTGGTGGCGAAGATCCGTACCGTGGGCGGCGGAGGCGCGGGAGGGTCATCCGCGCGATGTACACCGCGCGGACGGGGCCGTGGTCCTCCGGGCCGATTCGCGCCCGCGTGCCCGCTTGGCACACTGCACCGGTGATCAGGTACGAGGAACTCATGGCCCGGGTGCGCGGGTCGCGGACCATCGGTGCGCCGCCCCCGCTGTCCCGCTGGGCGTGGCTGGCCGACGGGCTGCTCGCCCTGTCGCTGACGGTCGCCACCCTCGTCGGGAACATGAACCGCTCGTACCTGGAGCTCCGGCCGGACCTGGCGGGGAGCAAGACCCGGGTGCCCGGGCAGCTCCCGACCCCGCCCGCGCCCCCGCACGTGCCGGGGGCTCCGGACGGCCCGCACCCGGTGCCCGCCGTGGAGCATCTGCTGCCGCCGGTGGAGGCCTGGGAGCTGGCGGCGGCGGTGCTGACCGCGCTGCCGCTGGTGCTGCGGCGCCGCTTCCCGCTGGCCGTCTACTGGGTGGTGACGGCCGCGACGGTGGTCCTGCACCTGGGGGACGCCGCCGACGACGCCACGCGGATCACCTTCGCCTCGGGGCTCGTCGCCGCGTACAGCGCGGCGATGTACAGCCCGCACCGCAAGTCGGTGGTGGCCTCGCTCCTGGCCGGCGCCCTGCTCTACGCGGTCTTCCCGCTGGTCCCGGCCGTCGACAGCGACCTCGTGCCCGTCCTCGTCCTGCTGCCGCTCGCCCTCGCCTCGCACGGCGTCCATCTGTGGCGGCAGCGCGAGCGGGTGCTGCGGGAGGAGCAGGAGGCGGCGCTGCGGCGGGCGGTGGAGGCCGAGCGGTCCCGGATCGCGCGGGAGCTGCACGACGTGGTCACCCACAACGTGAGCATGATGACGATTCAGGCCGGTGCGGCGCGCACGGTCCTGGCCGCCTCCCCCGACCTGGCCCGGGAGGCGATGCTCGCGGTGGAGGCGGCCGGACGGACGGCGATGTCGGAGCTGCGGCATGTGATGGGGCTGCTGACGATGGCCGGGGACGGTCCCGATCCGGCCGCCGACGTGGCGCTCGCCCCGCAGCCGGGCCTGGACCGGCTGACGGAGCTGACGGACCGGGTGCGTTCCTCGGGGGTGCCGGTGGAGGTGGCGGTGCGGGGCGTCCCGGTGGAGCTGCCGGCCGGGGTGGACCTCGCCGCGTACCGGGTGGTGCAGGAGGCGCTGACGAACGCGGTGAAGCACGCGGCGGGCGCGCGGGTGTCGGTGACGGTGGAGTACGGGACGGACCGGCTGTGCGTCGAGGTGTCCGACACGGGCGGGCGCCGGCTGCGGACGGCGGAGCCGGGCGGCGGCCACGGGCTGCTCGGACTGCGGGAAAGGCTCGCGGTGTACGGCGGTACGCTCGACGCGGGCAGCCGCCCGCACGGCGGGTACCGGGTCCGTGCGGTGATTCCGTGGGAGGTGCCGTGACCGTGGCCGACGCTCCGCGCGTGGTGATCGTCGACGACCAGGCGCTCGTGCGGACCGGTTTCCGGATGATCCTCGCCGCCGACGGCATCGACGTGGTCGCGGAGGCCGCCGACGGCGAGGCGGCCGTGGCGGCGGTCCGCAGGACCCGGCCGGACGTGGTCCTGATGGACATCCGGATGCCGGGCACGGACGGCCTGGAGGCCACGCGCCGCATCCTCGCGGACGAGGTGGCGACGCCGCCGAGGATCGTGGTCCTCACCACGTACGACCTCGACCAGTACGTGTACGCGGCGCTGGCGGCGGGCGCGAGCGGCTTCCTGCTGAAGGACGTCACCCCTGAGCACCTGACGGCGGCGGTCCGGCTCGTCCGCTCCGGGGACGCGCTGCTCGCCCCTGCGATCACGCGGCGCCTCGTCGAGCGCTTCGCCTCGTCCGGTACGGGTGCGGGTCCCCGGGCGGCGCCCCCGCACCGCGAACTGGCCACGCTCACCCCGCGCGAGCTGGAGGTCCTGGAGGCCTTGGCGCGCGGCCTCACCAACGCCGAACTCGCCGCGCGCTTCCGGCTGAGCGAGGCGACGGTGAAGACCCATGTCGCCCGCATCCTCCAGAAGCTCCGGCTCCGCGACCGGGCCCAGGCGGTGATCGCCGCCTACGAGACCGGTCTCGTCACCCCGGGCTCGACGGGCAGCGGACCCATCGGCGCGGGCGGCGGCTGATCGAGCGGAGCCGGCCGGCCGGCCGCATCCGACTGAGCGAGGACGTCCGGGTGAGCGAGAAGATCCTTTGGTCCTGCCTCGGGCCGGAGGACGTCGTCCAGCGCGGTCAGCCGGATGAGCCGCAGGATCCACGGCTGGTCGCAGACGAGCCGCCAGCGCGCACCGCGCCGGTGCATGCGCCCGGCGCAGTGGGCGAGGAGTCCGAGCCCGGTGGCGTCGCAGAAGGTGAGGCGCCGGATGTCGACGGTCAGGGCCTCGGACTCCCGGACCAGGGTGTCGAGCTCGGGCCGCAGGTGCCGCACCAGGACGAGGTCGAGCTCGCCCCGGAGGGCGGCGACCGTGAGACCGCCCTGTGAGCGGACGACGAGGTACGGGTCGTGACGGGGGATCAGCTGCATCGGACGCTCCACAGGGTGGCTCCATGTGTCACGTCGAGCGTGGCCGCCCCGCCGAAGGGAGGGACGTTTCGCCTCGTCCGCAGTCACCTGAATCGGTGAACATCCGAGCCTGTTTCTCTCGTTCGGACGCGCGTGGGCCGGACGTGTGTACGGACCTCCGGCCCCTGCGTACGCGCGCGCGTGCGGCGAGCCCGTGACGGGGTGCGAGCAGCCAGACCAGAGCGAAGATCCCGGTCAGGACGACCACGACCGAACCGCCGGCCGCCAGGTCGTACGCATAGCTCACGTACAGCCCGGCGAGGCTGCCGACGCAGCCGAAGCCCGAGGCGAGCAGGGTCATCGCCCACAGCCGCTCGGTGAGCAGCCGGGCCGTGGCGGCCGGGGTGATGAGGAGCGCGAGGACCAGGACGTTCCCCACGGCCTCCAGGGACATGACGATGGTGGCCGTCACGACGACGTAGAGGGTCAAATCCAGCGGCAGGACGGGAAGCCCCGAGGCCCGGGCCGTCTCGCGGTCGAGGCTGACCGCGACCAGCTCCTTCCGAAGGGCGAGGACGACGGCGACCAGGGCCGTCCCGATGGCGGCCACCCGCCACAGGTCCGCCGTGTCCACGGCCAGGACCTGCCCGAACAGGAACGACGACAGGTCCGTCGTCCAGCTGTCGCGGGTCGACACGAGCACGATGCCGAGCCCGAAGGCGAAGGCGAAGAACACCCCGATGACGGTGTCCTCCTTGAGGCGCCGGTTCTGCGAGACGAAGGCGATGAGCACGGCCGTCGTCACACCGGCCGCGGCGCCGCCGAGCAGCAGGTTGCCCTCGAAGGCGTAGGCGAGCGCCACCCCGGGGAAGGCGGAATGGGCGACGGCGTCACCGATGAAGGCCATGCCCCGGAGCACGACGTAGACGCCGACGACCCCGCAGACGAGACCGACGATCGCGGCGACGGCGAAGGCCCGCCGCATGAACGGCAGCGCCCATGGCTCGGCGAGGAGAGCGAGGAACCCGTTCACGCCGCGTCCTCCGCCCGGTCCAGGCCGAAGGCCCGCAGCATCTGCCCCGCGTCCGCGAGGAGTTCAGGGCCCCCCTCGGCGACGAGCGTCCGGTTCAGGAGCAGCACCCGGGTGCAGGTCCGGGCGGCGGCCGCCAGGTCGTGGGTGGTCATGAGCAGTCCTCTGCCTTCCGCCGCGAGCCGGCCGAACAGCTCGTTGAGCAGGTCCTGGGTCGGGACGTCGACCCCCGTGAACGGTTCGTCCAGGAGCAGCAGCCGGGGCTCGGCGGCGAGGGCGCGCGCCACCAGGACGCGCTGGCGCTGGCCGCCGGACAGCTCGCCGATCGGCCGGCGGCGCAGCGCGGCGAGGCCGGCCCGCTCCAGGGCCTCGTTGGCCGCCGCGCGGTCCTGCGCCCGGGGCCGGCGCAGCCAGCCGACCGTACGGGTGCGCCCGCTGAGCACGGCGCCGGCCACGTCGATGGGGAAGTCCCAGGCGAACTCGTGCCGTTGGGGTACGTAGCCGACGGGGCCCCGGGCCTCGACCGCGCCCGACGACGGGGCGACGAGGCCGAGGACGGCGCGGAGCAGTGTGGTCTTGCCCGCGCCGTTCGGGCCGAGCAGCCCGACGAGCTCCCCGCCGGACACGGCGAGGGAGACGTCCGTGACCGCCGTCCGGCCGCCGAGCGCGACGGAGACGGAACGGACCCGCAGCAGGTCCTCGTGGTCGACGCTCATGCGCGGCGCCTCCGCCGGGCGACGAGGACGGCACCGGCGCCGACGGCGGCGAGGGCGGAGGCCGTTCCGGTGAGCAGCAGGGTGGACTCGGCACCGGTGGAGGCCATGGAGCCTCGGGGGGAGGTGCTGCCGGTGGTGCCTGCGGTGCTCGCGTTGCCGGTGGTGCTGCTGGCGCCGGTGCCGGCTCCGCTCGTACTGGAACCGCCCGTACTGGTTCCCGAGGAGGACGTACCGGAGCCGGAAGCCGTCCCCGTCCCCGTCCCCGTACTCGTACCGGAGTCCGAGCCGCCACCGGTCGCCCCGCCCGTCGCTCCCCCGCCCGGACCGCCCGAGCCCACCTCGAAGGTGAACGTCTCGGTGTCGCTCGTCCTGCTCCCGTCCGCGAGGACGCCGGACATGGTGAGGGTCAGCCGGTACGTGCCCTCGGCACCGAAGGCCCAGCCGCCGTGCGCGTGCGTGTTCTGCGGGACGCCGAAGGTGTCGGGTACCCCGTCCGCGCTCGCGAAGCGGACCGTCGCGCCGGAGAGCCCGTCGTAGTTGAAGAGCGCGAAGGGCCCCGGCCCTTCGGCCTTCACCAGGGAGAACGCGATCTCGCCCCGCGTGGCGCCCGCGCCCATGTTGTCCGTGGACCAGCCGGGCCAGAGCAGCCCGGGCCGCTGGACCTGGTCGAGCAGCCACACCGGATCGCCGGCCTTCCCCAGGAAGGCGAAGTCCGGGTTGGCCGGAACGGTCCGCCGGGCCTCCGGCTTGACGCGGAGCACCAGCGAGGAGGGCTCGCGCCAGACGGTCCGGCCGGGCACCGTCCCGTCCTTGACCTGGATCTGGAGCCTGCCGTCCACCACGCGCGCGGCGATGTCGACGTGGCCCTCGTCGAGGACGGTGGGCGCCGTCTCGGCCTTCTGCACGGGTGCGGCAGCGGGCTGCGCCTGGGGAGCGGCCGGTTGGGCGGCGGACGCCCGGGCCTGGGGCATCGCGACGGGCGCGGGCGCGAGACGCGTTCCCCCGACCCGTACGGTGAACCCGGCCGTGGCGGTCTCGGCGGCCCCGGCTTCCGCTGCGAGCACGATCCGGTAGACGCCCGGCGCGGAGAAGGCCCAGCGGCTCTCGCCCCGGCCGCCCGCGGGAAGCTCGGACGTGTCCGGGAGCCCGTCGCCGCTGTCGAACCACGCGCCGGACGTGTCGTCCTCCGTCCCGAACACCGTCACCGTGCCGGGCCCCTCCGCCTCGGTCAGGGACCAGCGCACCGAGCCGCGCTCCGCAAGGCCCGTGGTGTCCCACGGGGGTCTGAACTCCCAGCGGACCGAGCCGTCCTCCCCCACGCCCCGGTGGGAGTCGTCGAGGTCGATCACCCCGGTCCCACCGAGACCGAGCACGCCGTCGGCCCATCCCGGCCCAGGAGTCCCAGAAACAGGCACAGGCGCAGGCCCTGCCGCAGGTGCGGGCGCAGGTGCCGGCACTGGTGCTTCGGTCGGCGGCTCGGTCATCGCCGTGCCGCCGAGGGCGAGCGCCCCGGCCGCCGCCAGGGCGACGCTCGTGTTCCGTGCGAGCCGCATCGGGCTCACCTCCCCTCCCGGCCCAGGCAGCGGGCCAGTTCGTTCGCGTTGTGGCGCATCATCGAGACGTAGTCGTGGACCTTGTCGTCGAAGGAGTCGCCGTAGATCGTGCAGACGGCGACGCCCTCGTCCTCCGCCACCCGGCGCAGGACGTCCGCGCGGGCCGCCAGATTCGGTTCGACGAAGACGGCGGGGACCTCGCGGTCGCGGATCGTGGCGCGGAGGCGCGCGATCTCGGCCGCGCTGGGCTCACGGCTGGGGACCGGGACGACGAAGCCGGCGATCTCCAGGTGGTAGGCGTGCGCGAGGTATCCGAAGGCGTCGTGCGTGGTGATCAACTTGCGGTTCTTCTGCGGGACTTGGCCGAGGGTTCTCGCGACCTCGTCGTCAAGACCGGCGAGCCGCTTCAGATACCGGGCCGCGTTCCGCTCGTAGGTGGCGCGGCCCTCCGGGTCCGCCTTCGTCAGCTCGCCCTCGATCCGGCGGACGTACGCCTCGGCGTTGGCGACGTCCTCCCAGGTGTGGGGGTCGGTGTCGCCGTGCACATGGCGGCCGAGAACCGCCTGCGGCAGCACCCACAGGTCCGCTCCGGGTCGTCCGAGGAAGCGGTAGGCGTCCTCGCGGGGCACGGTCCCCCTGGCCCGCTGCGGTACGGAGAGGACGACCGCGTCCGTGGACCGGTGCACGCGCCGGCCGGTCGCCGGGTCGTCGGAGCGGATCCGCACCGACCTGGTCCCGGTGTCGAGCGCGATGTCGGCGTGCCCGCCGTCGAGCACGGTCTTGCCGGCCGGTGCCGGGGCGCCGCCGACGACGAAGGTGACGGTTCCGCCGCCGATCGGGGTGGTCTTCCCGTCGAGGGTCTCGGTCTGTCCCCGTACGGTCAGCCGGTACGTACCGGGTTCACTGAAGGCCCAGTTGACGTGGGTGTGCGCCTCGGGCGGCAGGGTGAAGGAGTCCTCGGCGCCGAAGCCGTCGGTGGAGTCGACGACGACCTGCGGGGTGCCGAGCGTGTCCGTCAGATAGACGTGGAGGTCGCCCGGGCCTTCGAGCGCGGTGGCGGTCGTCCGGACGTGGGAGCCGTCGCCGGCCACCTCGCCCTCGACGGCCCAGCCCAGCCAGAGCACGTCGAGTCCGAGGTCCTCCGTGAGCCGGATGACGGAGCCGCCGTACTGTTCGAGGCCTTCGCCGAGGGGCACCTTGGGGGTGGCCTTCGGTGCGTTGGTGTGGATCATCTTCGTGATCCCTGGCTCTTCGAGGAGGAGCCCGTTGCTGAAGACCAGGTCCGAGCGGGCGACGCGGGCGGCGTCGCCGGGGCTGGGTTCGTAGGAGTGGGGGTCGCCGTGGTGCGGCACGACGGAGGCGACGTCGACGCGTTCGCCGCCGACGTTGCGGACGAGGTCGGCGACGATCGCGGTGGTCGTGGAGACGGTCAGTTCGGCCTTGCCGGCGGACCGGCCGCCGGGCCCGCCGGCGCAGCCGGACACCAGCAGCACGGAACCGAGCGCGAAGGCGGCGGTACGGGACGGGTTCACCGGGCCACCCGCTTCCTGCGTACGAGGACGACCGTCACGGCTCCGGCCGCGAGGGCGAGCCCTGCGAGCGCCGCCGGCAGGGCGAGCGGGACCGTGCCGGTGGCCGCCAGCTGATGGTCGCCCGTGGGGGTGGCACGGGCGGGAGCCGGCTGGGGTTCGAAGGGGGACGCGGGAGTCGGCGCCACGGGAGGGGACGGAGCAGGGGACGACGTGGCGGCCGGGTCCGGCGTCGGGCCGGCCGCACCGGTCGACGGAGGGCTGGGGGCCTGCGTACCGGTCGGCGTCGGCGAACCGGACGGCGAAGAGGTACCGGAGGGCGACGAGGTCGGAGCGGACGTAGGCGTAGGCGGAGGAGTGGGCGTCGCAGTGGGCGTCGGCGTGGCCGTAGGCGTGGGCGTGCCCTCCCCCGCCCCCGGCTCGATCGTCGACGGGTCCACGTCGCCCACGGCGACGGCGAGGGTCTCGCGGTCGGAGACCCGCGTCCCGGAGGGCAGGGTGGCGCTCATCTCCAGGGTGATCCGGTAGACGCCCTCCGTGTCGAAGATCCAGAGCGGGTGGGCGTGGCTGAACGCCGGCAGAGTGACGGCGCCCGGTTCGGCCTTCGCGCTGTCGACGTCGACGCCGATGCGCAGACCGAGTTCGGGATCGTCCTCCCACTGGCCGAGGACGAACCGGCCGGGCCCGTCGATCGCGGGGAAGGTGACCGCGATGCCGCCCGTCACGTCGGCGGGCAGGATGCCGAGGGTGTTCCAGCCGGGCCAGAGGAGGCCTTCCGTCGACGCGAAGTCCTTGTCGACCCAGAGGCTCGCGCCGGGCGCGCCGAAGCCCTCCAGCTGCGGGACCTCCTCGCGCGGCGGGATCACGATCTCGTGGCGCGGGTCGAAGTGGAGGAGGACGTCGGAGGGTTCGCGCCAGACGGTGGCACCGGGGACCGTCCCGTCCTTGACGCGGAACTCCAGACGGCCGTCGGTGAGCCGGGCGGCGAGGTCGAGGTGGCCGCCGTCGAGGACGACGCGCTCGCCTGCCGGGGCTTCGCGCGGGGGCGCTTCCGCCCCGTGAGCGGGCGGTGCGGCGGGCGACACGGCGAGAGCGGCGGCGAGGGCGACGGTGAGCGCGACGGCGGAGGGGGTGGAGGGTGCGTTGCGGGCCCGCATGGCGGGGCGGCTCCTTCGAGGGGGCGACAGGGGAGGCCGGGGCCGCGCCGGGGGCGGTTCGAACGGCGGGTTGCCCCGCCCCCGGCGCGGGGCTCATGGACGGGCGGGCGTCAGCCGACCTGGAAGGTGTACGTGGCGGAGCTCGGGCCGACGGGGGTGCCGTTCGTCAGGGTGCCGCTGACGGAGAAGGTCGCGGTGTACGAACCGGCCTTGGTGAAGACCCAGTTGGCGTGGTCGTGCTCGCCGGCGGCGATGTCCCGGGTGTTGGCCAGGGTGGCGTCCCCGCTGTCGTAGGAGCGGTTGCTCCGGGGGCAGAGGCCGTTCTTGTAGACGGTGAGCTTGCCGGGGCCGCTCAGGGAGACCAGCTTGACCTGCACCTTGTCGTTCTGGAAGACGCCGGCGGTGAGGTGCTCGCCGGATATGCCGGGCCAGAGCAGGTCGGCGTTCTGCGTCTGCGGCAGCCTGTAGACGGTGGTTCCCGCCGCGCCGAGGTGGCTGTAGCAGGTGCCGGTGGGCACGGTGTAGGCGGCGGCCGGCAGGGCGCGGAGGACGACGTCGGCCGGGGCGTACTCGACGTCGGGGGTCACGGACTCGTCGTGGACGTGCAGGGCGAGGCCGGTGCCGTCGTACTCGACGTCGAGGACGTCGACGTGCCCCGTGGAGAGGGTGGTCCCGGCGGCGTGGGCGGCGGTGAGTCCACCGACGGCGAGGGTGGCGGCGACGGTTCCGGCGAGGGTGAGAGAACGCGTGAAGGCACGCAAAAGAAGCCCCCCTTGGGCAAATGGTTGAGTGTGCGCGAACAAGGGAGACGATAATCGTTTTCATTAAGAGCTGACAAGCGAGGTCTCGGGGCGGGGCTTCCACAGGGGAGGACCCGCCCCGGGAACGGATCAGCGCTTGAGCGTGAAGGTGAAGTCGCCGGAGAGCCTGCCGCCCAGCCTGATTGCCGAGACGAGACTCCCCTCCGCGATCAGCCGCTCGACCTCGGCCCGCGCGAGGCCGCAGCCCTCGGCGATCAGCCGCGTCGGCCGGACGGGGATCCGGGCCGCGAAGCGGACCGAGACGTCGAGCACGTCGCCGTCCGGGTGGTCCGCTCCGCCGGTGTCGAGACGCCAGGCGCCGTCCCAGTCGAGGGCGATGCGGTTGCGCCGCTGAACGGCCGGATCCTGGAGCAACTCGGCGGCCAGCGACATGTCGTTGGCGTGCAGGCGGTCGAGCAGCTCGGGCCGTACGGAGCGCACGTTCATCCGCTCCAGGAGCGTCAGCTTCGCGGTGTCCCCGCAGGAGGCGCAGAGCACGAGCAGCCAGGCGTCGAGGAGCTTGTGATGGGCGTTGACACGGAACTTGCCGTTCGGCCGGAAGCGTTCGGACGCACACGCGTGGCAACGGCGGAGGACGAGCGGAAGACGGGTGGGCATGACAAACCAGGTGGTGAGCACAGGAGTACACCGGTTTCAGTGAGAAAGTCCGCAGCAAGAAGCAGCGCGGCGCGGAGGCGCGACGCGCGACAGATCAGCGCTCGGGGGTTCTCACACGGTGTACAACGGCACGCCCTTGCCCAGACGACGGGTTCAGCAACACGGTAGGCGCGCCTGACGGCTCCGCTCCACCGATTTTCCGCGCTGCGGGCCGGATACGGCAGTCGGGCGGTTCCGTGGCGGCCCGGGGGCGCGGTCAGGGGCAAGGGGGAACGGCAACTGATATTCCGTCACATGTCCCGGCTCCGTCACCCGAGAAGAGTGGTTCATGCGCCGCACCCCTACCACCCGACGACTCCACAGGCTGCTCACCGCCTCCCTCGGCGGACTCCTCGCGGTCACCGCCGTCGCCGCTCCCGCCCAGGCCGACGTGGGGGACCTGACGGAGTACCCGATCACGACCACCCCCGACAGCTACCCCGCCGGGATCACGGCGGGGCCCGACCGCGCCCTGTGGTACGCCGGGGACGGCAGGATCGGGCGGATCACGACCGACGGCACCGTGACCGACTACCCCGTGCCCGGCGACCAGAGCTTCACCTTCGACATCACCCGGGGCCCGGACGGGGCACTGTGGTTCACCGAGCCCAACGCCGACGAGATCGGCCGCATCACCACGGCGGGCCAGGTCTCCGAGGTCGCCCTGGCCGCAGGCAGTGCACCCACGGGGATCGCGCTCGGCACCGACCGCGCACTGTGGTTCACCGAGGCGGGCGCCACGAACCGGATCGGCCGGATGCGGCCGGGCGGCGGCGTGACCGAGTACGCCATCCCCACGCCGGACAGTAACCCGTACCACATCGCCGCCGCTCCGGACGGCTCGATGTGGTTCACGGAACTCGCCGCCGGCAAGATCGGCCGGGTCGACAGGTACGGCACCGTCACCGAGTTCCCGCTGCCCACGGGCTACGAGTTCCCGTCCGACATCGCGGCCGGACCCGGCGGGATGTGGTTCACCGAGCTCGGCGGGAGCGACATCGGGCGGATCAGCCTGTCGGGCGAGCTCACCTTCTTCCCGCTGCCGACCTCCAGCCCCGGTGCGGACGGCATCACCCGCGGTCCCGACGGGAACATGTGGTTCGCCGAACAGGCCGGCGCGATCGGGCGGATCACCCCGGCCGGGAAGGTCACCGAGTTCCCGGTGCCGAACGGCGCGGACACGGTGCCCTACAACATCGCGACCGGGCCCGACCGTGGCGTCTGGTTCACCGAGCTCATCGGCAACGCCATCGGCCGCGTGCAGGCCGTCCCCGGCCGGGGGCCCGGCACACGGACCGCCGTCTCACAGGCCACCGCCTCGTTGCGGCCGGCTGCGGGGCCGCGCCCCGAGCGCAGCCGCCGGCTGACGCTCTGCGGCCCGGGGAGCCCCGTCGGCGCAGCCCCGTTCTGCCGCTGAACCCTGGACGCTATCCCCGCGAGACGACGCCGGTGCCGGTGCCGGTGAGTGCCGTCAGTGGGATCCGGCGGAACTCCACGGTCTCGTACGGACTCCTCGTCCCGGTCTCCTGGAGGAGGCCCACCGTCGCCGGGTCAAGCGGCACCAGGTCCGAGTAGGCGGCCTTCCGCCGGGACACCGTCAGTGCCTTCGTGAAGGTCCGGCCGCCGTCCCCGCTGGTCCAGACGGCCGGCTCCGCGCGGGCGTCCGGCACCGACGGAGCCGAGAACAGCAGGAGGCCGTCGGGGCCGCCCACGTACAGGAGGCCGCCCTGCACCACGGGCACGCGGTCCAGGGTGTGCTGGGGCGCGAGGGGGCGGTCGAGGCTCGCGCCGCCGTCGCCGGAGGAGGCGTCCGCGCGGTGGCCGGGGCTCGCGCCGAGCTGGTCACGGGAGCTGAAGTACACACGTCCGTCCGGCAGTTGGGCCGCCGTCGACTCGTTGGCGTTGACGAACCCGTCGTAGCTGTCGTCCACGAAGCCGAGGCGCCAGGAACGGCCGCCGTCGTCGCTGTGGAGCGCGTGCGCCCCGTAGTACCGGGGCTCCTCGCCGGTGTCCGCGGAGCCCTCCGGCGGGGCCGCCGAGTGGTCGGCCGGCACGACGAGCCGGCCCGCGTGCGGGCCCCGGGTCAGGGCGAGGGCGTGGCCCGGGCCCGTGGCGTACCAGCGCCATCCGGGCCTCTTCACCTGGGCGGTGATCTCGCGCGGGGCGGAGAACGTCCGCCCGTCGTCGGAGCTGCGCTGGACGAACACCCGGCGGCCGCGTGCAGCCGGGACCTCACCGCGCAGGATCCGCCGCTCCGTCGCCTCCGCGCCGTTGTAGGAGCTGAGCAGCACCACGTCGCCCGAGCGCGGATCGACGACCGGCGCCGGGTTCCCGCGCGTGTCGCCGTGCCCGTCGGCCACGACCGCGGGCGGCCCCCAGGTGCAGCCGCCGTCGGCCGACCGGCGCACCACGATGTCGATGTCGCCGCTGTCCCCGGCCCCTTCGGTCCGGCCCTCGGCGAAGGCGAGCACGGTACCGGCACGCGTCCGCACGGCGGCGGGAATGCGGTAGCTCGCGTAGCCGCCGACACCGGCGGCGTACGGGACGGACACCGCGCATCCGGCCGGCGCTCCCGTCGGGCCCGGCTGCCCGGCGACTCCCGGCACACCCGAACCCGGGAGACCGCCCGACCCCGCGACGTACAGCGCCACACACACCAGGCCGAGCAGCCCGAAGATCCCCACCCGCACACGCCCCATCCGCCCCACGATCCCCGCCCGAACCGGCGACGGACCGAACTCCGGGACAACACGAGGGGCCGGCCACGCGACATCGCGCGGACGGCCCCCCGGGCGGCTCACCTCATGCTCAGCCGGCGAACCGGGCCATCCACGCCTCGACCTCGGCCGAGGAACGCGGCAGACCGGCCGACAGGTTCTCGTGGCCCTCCTCGGTGACGACGAGGTCGTCCTCGATGCGGACGCCGATGCCGCGCCACTCCTCGGGCACGGTCAGGTCGTCCGGCTGGAAGTACAGGCCGGGCTCGACCGTGAGCACCATGCCCGGTTCGAGGACGCCGTCGACGTACTCCTCCGTGCGGGCCTGGGCGCAGTCGTGGACGTCGAGGCCGAGCATGTGGCCCGTGCCGGCCATGGTGAAGCGGCGCTGGAGCCCGAGCTCGTAGGCACGGTCGACGGGGCCCTCGATGAAGCCCCACTCGACGAGGCGCGCCGCCAGGTGACGCTGGGAGGCCTCGTGGAAGTCGCGGTACGGGGCGCCCGGCTTCACCGCGGCCATGCCGGCCTCCTGGGCCTCGTACACCGCGTCGTACACCTGGCGCTGGACGGGGGTGAAGGTGCCGCTGATGGGGAGGGTGCGGGTGACGTCGGCGGTGTAGAGGGAGTGCGTCTCCACGCCGGCGTCGAGGAGGAGCAGCTCGCCGGGGCGGACCGGGCCGTCGTTCTGCGTCCAGTGCATGATCGTGGCGTGGTCGCCGGCCGCGCAGATCGAGCCGTAGCCGACGTGGTTGCCCTCCAGGCGGGCCCGGCGGAAGAAGGTGCCCTCGATCCACCGCTCGGAGGAGGCGACCGCCCGGGAGAGTTCGGCGACGCAGTCGGTGAAGCCGCGGACGGTGGAGTCCACCGCCTTGCGCATCTCGCCGAGCTCCCACGCGTCCTTGACGAGGCGGAGGTCGCTGAGCACGCCCTCCAGTTCGGCGTCGCGCTCCTCGTCGGTGGTGACGGCGGCTTCGAGGGCCGGGTCGATGCCACGGACGATGCGGGTCGGCAGGCCGGAGCCGGCGGCGAGGTCCTCGGTGATGGTGCGGACGTCACGGCAGGGCAGTCCGAGGACGGTCTCGGCCTCGGCGAGGGAGCGGCGGCGGCCCATCCACAGCTCGGCGGTGTAACCGATCCAGAACTCGTCGTTGTCGCGGCTGTCGCGGGGCAGCTGGTAGCAGTAGGCGTCGTGGCCGCCGTCGGCACGCGGTTCGAGGACGAGCGCGCCGTCACGGGCCTGGTCGCCGGTCATGTGCACATAGCCGGAGTACGGGCGGAAGGGGTAGTTGTCGTCGTTGGAGCGGTACTTGAGATTGCCGGAGGGGACGATCAGGCGCTCGCCGGGGAAGCGCGCGGAGAGCGCGGCGCGGCGCGCGGCCGCGTACGGGGCCTGCTCGGCCGGTTCGAGGTCGTGCCGCTCGGTGTCCGCCCACCCCGTCCTCATCAGAGCGGAGAGCTCCTCGGAGACGCCGTTGTAGAGGCCGTTCTTGCGACCCTTCGCCACGTCCTGCACCTTCTTCCGGATAGGTTCTCGGCCGCCGTGCGTCGGCGGCACCCGGACGGTACTGCGCCGCGGGCCCGCCGGGTGCCCGGATCGGCCAGTGGCACGAATCGGCCACACCCCGGGCGGCGGGGGCCTCCGGGGCGGGTCGATAATGCGGTCCATGGCGAACGAGAAGCTCGGTGAGGCGCTGCGGCTCCTGGGGATCGGCGGCGAGGCCCGGCGGGTCTACATCCGGCTCCTGGAGCTCGGTCCCGCGCCACTGAGCGCGATCGGCGCCGCGGCCGGTCTCGACGGCCCGGAGCTCTCGGCGGCGTACGGGGAGCTGGTCGACGCGGGCCTGGCGAGCCCGGCGGCGCAGGGCCCCGACCTGGTGGCGCCGGTGCCTCCGGCCGCGGGCCTGGAGATCCTGGGCCGGCACCGGGCGGCCGAGCTCGACGAGTCGAGGATCACGGTCGGGGGCGCCTTCGAGTCGTTCCGGCGGCAGCGGCTCGCCGCGTACAACGACGATCTCGTGGAGGTCGTCACCGGCGATGCCATCGGCCCGCGGAGCCGGCAGGCCTGGGCCAGTGCCCGGGAGCAGATCCGGCAGTTCGACTCCCCGCCGTACACGCCCATTCCGGGCTCCACCGACGACGCGCTCGCGACGCTGGCCCGTGGGGTGACGCAGCGGGTCATCTACTCCCAGGCGTCCCTGGAGTACCCGGACAAGATGCGGACGGTCATCGAGCCGTGCATCGAGGCGGGTGAGCAGGCCCGGGTGCTGCCGTCGGTCCCGGTCAAGCTCATGATCATCGACGAGGCGTACGCGCTGGTGTCCCTGTCGATCAGGGAGGCGGACGTGCACAACACGATGCTGGTCGTGCAGCCGTGCGGGCTGCTCTCCGCGCTCGTCGCCCTGTTCGAGCAGACCTGGCAGAGCGCCCTGCCGTTCCACGGCGGCAGGGCCCGTCCGGCGGGCGTGCTGCCCGCCGGACTGCTGCCCGCCGACCGGCGGCTCCTGTGGCTGCTCGCGGGCGGCGCGAGCGACGACGTCATCGCCCGGGAGATCGGGGTCAGCCGCCGTACGCTCTTCCGCCGCATCCAGGTCCTGATGGCCCGGCTCGGCGCCACGAGCCGCTTCCAGATGGCGCTGCAGGCGCAGCGCCAGGGCTGGCTGTAGGACCGAAGGACCGGGGGCAGGGCTGTCCGCAGGACCGGTCAGGGCCGGCTGCGGGAGCAGTCGGCCAGGTCAGGCGGCGTCAGGTCAGGCGCATCAGGTCGGGCGCGTCAGATCAGGCGCATCAGGTCAGGTGCCGCCGGAGGAAGGTGTGGACGAGGGCGCTGTTGTGGGCGGCCTGTTCGTTGTCCCCGGCGCCCGCGTGGCCGCCGCCGGTGTTCTCGTGGAACAGGACGGGGTGGCCGAGCTCGCGCAGCCGGGCCGCCGTCTTGCGGGCGTGGCCGGGGTGGACGCGGTCGTCGCGGGTGGAGGTCATCAGAAGCACCGGCGGGTAGGTCCGGTCGCCCGCGAGGCGGTGGTACGGGGAGAGTTCCCGCAGGTGGGCGAGGTCCGTCTCGTCGTCCGGGTCGCCGTACTCGGCGATCCAGGACGCGCCCGCGAGGAGCTTGTGGAAGCGGGTCATGTCGAGCAGCGGGACCTGCGCGACGATGGCGCCGAACAGCTCCGGGTACCGGGTGAGCATCGCGCCCATGAGCAGGCCGCCGTTGCTGCCGCCGGAGGCGCCGAGCCGGTCGGGGGTGGTGATGCCCCGGGCGACGAGGTCCCGGGCGACGGCCGCGAAGTCCTCGAAGGCCCGCGGCCGGTCCGCGCGCAGGGCGGCCTGGTGCCAGTCCGGTCCGTACTCGCCGCCGCCGCGGATGTTCGCGATGACGTACGTGCCGCCTCCCTCCAGCCAGGCGCGGCCGGTGACGGCGCCGTAGTAGGGGGTGAGGGAGACCTCGAAGCCGCCGTAGCCGTAGAGCAGGGTGGGTCCCGGGCCGGTGACGGCGTGGTCGGGGCCGATGACGAAGTACGGCACGCGGGTGCCGTCGGGCGAGGTCGCGAAGTACTGCTCGACCGTGAGTCCGGCGGTGTCGAAGCGGTCCGGGGCCTGCTTGAGGACTTCCGTGTCGCCGCCGATGTGCCCGCGGTGGAGGCTGGACGGCTGGAGGAAGCCGGACACGTCGAGGAAGTACTCGTCGGAGACGTCCGGGTCCGTGTCCACGACCCCGACGGCGGAGAGCGCCGGGACGCCGACGAGCGGGGTGCGCGTCCAGCCCGCGCCGTCGGCGCCCGGGGTGAGGACCTCGATGTGGGTGCTGACGTCCCGCATCGTCTCCAGGATCAGATGGTGCCGGGTCCAGGAGTGGCCGGCGAGGGCCGTGCGCGCGTCGGGGGTGAACAGCACCTCGGGGGTGCGGTCGCCCGCGAGGAAGGCGTCGAAGTCGAACGCGAGGAGGGAGCCGGTGGGCTGCCCCAGCCACGCGGACTTCAGGGTGACGAGCAGGTGCCGGCGGTGGACGTGGACGAGCGCGTCGTCGGGGACCTCGATGCGTACGGTCGTGCCGTCGGGCTCCAGGAGGTACGTCTCGCTGCGGAAGAAGTCCAGCGAGCGGCCGACGAAGTCCCGCTCGAAGCCGGGCGTGTCGTCGCGGTAGCCCCAGGCCGACACGTCGCCGTCCTCCGCCTCGTACACGAGCTCGGACCGCTCGATCGGCGTGCCGCGCCGCCAGCGGCGGACGGTGCGCGGGTAGCCGGAGTCGGTCAGCGAGCCCGGACCGGTGTCCGTGCCGAGGAAGACGGTGTCGGCGTCGACCCAGCCGATCCGCGTCTTCGCCTCCGGCACCTCGAAGCCGCCGTCGACGAACTCCCGCCTGGCGAGGTCGAATTCGCGGACCACGACGGCGTCGCCGCCGTCCCGGGACAGCCGCACCAGGGCCCGGTCGTAGGCGGGACGACGCACCGTCGCCCCGTCCCACACCCACTTCTCGTCCTCGGCGGCGGCCAGCGCGTCGACGTCGAGGAGGACCTCCCAATCGGGCGCGTCCTTGCGGTACTGCTCCAGGGTCGTGCGCCGCCACACCCCGCGCACGTGGTCGGCGTCGCGCCAGAAGTTGTAGAGGTACGCGCCGCGCCGCGTGGTGTACGGGATCCGGTCCGAGGCGTCGAGGACCTCCCTCACGCGCGCCTTCAGCGGGGCGAACCCGGCGTCGGCGGCCAGCACGTCCGCCGTCTCGGCGTTCCGCTCGGCCACCCACGCGAGGGCGGCCTCGCCGGAGATGTCTTCCAGCCACAGGTACGGGTCGTCATCGCTCACCCCCGTATTGTGCAGGAGCCGAAAGGTCCCGCCTCAGCCCCGGCTCTCGCGCCGCAGCCGTACGGCGAGGTGGTGCTGGAGCGGCCGGCCGACCGCGGCGAGGTCGTGGACGAAGTCGAGGGTGTCCCCGCCGGTGAGCGTGTAGCGGCGGCGCGTGGCGTCGACCTGCTTGGCGGTCGGGGCGAGGGCGACCTCGTGGGTCGTGAGGTCCACGGTGGTGCCGTCCGCGTGGCCGACGGCGATCTCCGCGATGCCCGTCGGCTGGGTGATCAGCGCTTCGACCCGGCCCTCGGGCTGCAGCCGCCACCAGCCGCTCTCCCGGGCCGAGGGCCGCAGCGGGGCGCCGGCCTCGTCGATGAGCCAGGCCCGCGCCTCGTAGTGCAGGAAGGGGCGCCCGTCATGGCTGAAGGTGACCTCCTGCTCGTACGCGAACTCCTCGGCGAGCGAGGGATAGCCACCGCGCCCGCGACCGGCCCAGGTCCCGAGCAGCCAGGTCACCGGAGCGAGCAGCGCGTGCGGCGCGGGCGCCTCGTCCGGCCCGAACGCGTCGGGGTAGGGGTGCTGCCGGTCGCGGTCGTTCATGGGGTGCGCTCCTGGGTCGGGACCTGTGCCGTACGGCAGCTTAGGCCGCGGTGTCCGGCGCGCCCCGCAGCGCGAGCCCGAGGACCGTGGTGGCGACGACGCCGGCCGCGAGGCCGCAGGTGAGGGCCGCCGGGATGCCGTTGCCGATGACGGCGGAGAAGTGGAGGAGGCTCTGCTGCGGGCCCGCCTGGACGACGGCGATCCGCACGAGCTGGCTCGCGAGGAGGGCGAGGACGGTGGCGCAGACCGCGCCGACCGCCATGGCGGGGAGGGTGACCCGGGTGAGCAGCCCGGGGAGGGCGCGCAGGGCCCACCAGAAGACGACGAGGAGCGCGACGTCGGAGGCGCGGTAGAGGAGCCACTCGCCCAGCGGGACGCCCTCCGGGCCCGACCACGCGCCGAGCAGCAGCCACTGGCGCAGCAGGTCCCCCGGCTCGGAGAGGAGTCCGCCGCCCGGGGTGAGCTCCTGGAGGGCGGCGGCGACCGAGTGGTACGAGAGGACCACGACGGACAGCGCGATCACGGCCGTCCCCGCCGTGGCGGCCAGGCGCGCGGCGCGGGCCGGGACGTCCGTGCGGGGCAGCGGGCCGGCGCCCTTGACGGCGATCCGTGCGACGAGGACGGCGGCTCCCGCCGCGACGAGTCCGACGGCGACGGGGAGTTGGCGTCCGGCGGCGATCACGCTCGCCAGCTGGGGCAGGAAGCGGTAACTGCCGTGTCCGGTAGAGGCGATGAGCCACGGGGCGGACACGGCGAGCGCCAGGGTTCCGGCCACCGCGCCCCAGGCCCACAGCGCGAGGAACGCGGCGGTGGTCCGCCCGCGCACCGGGGGCAGCCTGCGGATCAGGAGGAGCGCGCCGAGCACGAAGAGGGCGAACACGGCTCCGTACCGGATCTGGACCCCGGTCGTGTAAAGGCCGTTGTAGAAGGAGCGGTTGTCGTCGCCCATGGTGTCCCCGACGTAGCCCGACGCCATCGCGCCGGCGTCGAGGAAGGCCGGCGGGTCGTACGCCCACGGGGCCAGCCAGCTCTGGAGTTCGGCGACCGCGTCGGCGCCGAGGCGCTCGCCGCTGCCGGGGAGGTGCAGGGCGTCCGCGGTGGCCCCGGCCCACCACAGGAGTGCGGTCAGCAGCAGCCCGCCGATCAGTGCGGGTATCGCCGCGCGCCGGTATGTCATGTCCTGTCCCCCGTCGTGAACGCTTCCGGTCAGCTGGAGCGTAGAGCGCGGTGATCACGCGCGGGGCACGGCCAGACGTCGGTTCGACGGGCGGGGTCCGCGCATCCAGGGTCCGAGACGCGGTCGGACGCACGGGGCACGGTCACACATCGGTTCGCCTGCGGGCCCGCGCGTCCAGCGTCCGAGACACCGTTGACCCGGCGCGTGTCGGCCGCTACGTTCGCGCCATGTTGCGTACAGCCCTGCTCACCACGCGCGGTCACATCGACCTGCTGCGGGTGGCCTCCGCCGCGTGTCGCCGCGGCCGCTGACGCCCTTTCACCTGCACCCCGCCTCCGCTGAGGCTCTGATCGCCGTGCGCGCGTGCCCGCTCCGCGCCCACGGACGCTGACGCGTACCTTCACCTCCCTCTCCCCCGGAGTCCGTCATGACGGTCGGCCATGCCCCTCCCTCCACCCCGCCCGACATATCGCCTTTGCCGGACGTCGAGTCCCTGACGTCCGCCCGGGAGCCGGGTCGCTCGCGGCGGCGCGGCGACCCGGCCGTTCCGCGCTGGCTGCGCCGGGCCGTGGGACCCGTCCTCCTGCTCGCCCTGTGGCAGGCGAGCAGTGCGGCGGGGCTGCTGCCGGCGGACGTGCTGGCCTCACCGGGAACCATCGCCCGGGCCGCCGCGGAGCTGGTCGGGGACGGGACGCTGCCGACCGCCATGGGGGTCTCGCTGCGGCGGGTCGCCGTGGGGCTGCTGCTGGGCGGGGTGGTGGGGGTCGCCCTCGCCCTGGTGTCCGGGCTCTCGCGGCTCGGCGAGGACCTCGTCGACGCGCCCGTACAGATGCTGCGGACGGTCCCGTGGGTGGGGCTCATCCCGCTGTTCATCATCTGGCTGGGGATCGGGGAGGCCCCCAAGGTGGCGCTCATCGCCCTCGGCGTCGCCTTCCACCTCTATCTGAACGTGTACGCCGGGATCCGTGGCGTGGACGCGGGGCTCGTAGAGGCGGGCGAGTCCCTGGGGCTCGGCCGGTGGGGCCTGGTCCGGCACGTCGTCCTGCCGGGCGCGCTGCCCGGGGCGATGACCGGCCTGCGCTACTCGCTCGCGACGGCCTGGCTCGCGCTCGTCTTCGGCGAGTCCATCAACGCCGACGCCGGGATCGGCTTCCTCATGAACCAGGCGCGGGAGTTCTTCCGCACGGACGTGATCGTCGTCTGCCTCGTCGTCTACGCCTTTCTCGGCCTGCTGGCCGACGCCCTCGTCCGTACTCTCGAAAGGCTGCTGCTGCAATGGCGACCGACCTTCACGGGGCAGTGACCGTCCAGGGGCTCACCCGCTCCTTCGACGGGCGTCCCGTCGTCGACGGGCTCGATCTGTCCCTGCTCGCGGGGCAGTTCACGGTGCTCCTCGGCCACAGCGGCTGCGGCAAGTCGACGCTCCTGCGGATCCTCGCGGGGCTCGACCGGGAGGTCTCCGGCACGGTCCTCGTGCCGCGCCGCCGTGCGGTGGCCTTCCAGGCGCCGCGCCTGATGCCCTGGAAGAAGGTCTGGCGGAACGTCCTGCTCGGGCTGCCGGGGAAGCCGGACCGGGCGGTGGCGGAGAAGGCGCTCGCGGAGGTGGGACTCGACCACCGCTCGGGGGCCTGGCCGAAGACCCTGTCGGGCGGCGAGGCCCAACGCGCGTCGCTCGCCCGGGCGTTGGTACGGGACCCGGATCTGCTGCTGCTCGACGAACCGTTCGGCGCGCTCGACGCGCTGACGCGGATCAAGGCCCAGCGGCTCGTGGCCGAGCTGTGGCAGCGGCGCGGCTGCACGGTCCTGCTCGTCACGCACGACGTCGACGAGGCGCTGCTGCTGGCGGACCGCGTCCTGGTGATGCGGGACGGCGCGATCGCGTACGACACGACCGTCGCCCTCGACCGCCCGCGCTTTCCCGGCAGCCCCGCGCTGACGGCCCTCCGCACCCGATTGCTCGCCGAACTCGGAGTGACGGAAGGCGAGTTCACGGAACAGGCGGCCGCCTGACCGATGCCCCCTCTACACCGATGCCCCCTTATACCCACCGCAAGGAGACACCCATGAAGTCCTTCCGCCTGTCCACCGCGGCACTGCTCGTGCCGCTCGCCCTCCTCGCCTCCGCCTGCTCCGGTGCCTCCGCGGCCGGCGAGGCCTCGAACTCCGACGGCAAGGGCTCCGTCGTCCTGAACGTCGGCGACCAGAAGGGCGGCTCCGAGGCCCTGCTGCGCGCCGCCGGTGAACTCGACGACCTGCCGTACCGGGTGAAGTGGTCGACGTTCACCTCCGGCCCACCGCTCCTCGAGGCGATCAACGCCAAGGCCGTCGACTTCGGCTCCGTCGGGAACACCCCGCCCGTCTTCGGCGCAGGCGCGGGCTCGAAGATCACCGTGGTCGCGTCGACCCGCGGCGACTCCGCGGGCGAGGCGCTGCTCGTCCCGAAGGACTCGCCGCTGCGCACCGCGCGGGACCTGAAGGGGAAGACGGTCGCCGTCGCGCAGGGAAGCTCCGCCCACTTCCAGCTGATCGCCTCGCTCCGGAAGGCCGGCCTGGAACTGTCCGACGTCCGGGTCAGCCTCCTGCAGCCGGCGGACGCCCTGGCCGCGTTCACCAGCGGCAAGGTCGACGCCTGGGCGGTCTGGGACCCGTACACCTCCCAGGTCCTGCTGAGCGGAAAGGGCCGGATCCTGACCGACGGGCGCGGTCTCGTCAACGGCCTCGGCTTCCAGGTCGCAGCCCCCTCGGCACTGGCCGACAAGGAGAAGGCGCAGGCCATCGGCGACTTCGTCGAGCGGCTGCGCCGCGCCCAGGGCTGGGTGTTCGACCACCCCGAGGAGTGGGCGAAGGTCTGGGCGAAGGAGACGGGACTGCCGTACGAGGTGGCCCTGGCGTCCGTGAAGCGCAGCAACGGGACCCGCATCCCCGTCGCCCTCGACGACGCGGCCGTCGCCTCCGAGCAGAAGATCGCCGACACCTTCGCCGACCTCAGGCTGATCCCGCACACGTTCCGCTTCGCCGACTACGTCGACACCCGCTTCAACAAGAACCTGCCGCCGTCCACGACCCCGGCGCGCAGCTACGGAAAGGCCTCCTGATGACCGTCCATCTGCACTGGTTCCTGCCGACCGGCGGCGACGGCCGGACCCTCGTCGACCGGCACGCCTACACGGACGGCGGGATCACCCGGAACCGGACCGTGTCCGGGGTCCGCGCCCCCGACATCGACTACCTCGTCCAGATCGCCAAGGCGGCCGAGCAGCTGGGCTTCGAGGCGGTGCTGACGCCGACCGGCACGTGGTGCGAGGACGCCTGGCTGACGACGGTGGCGCTCGCGCAGCACACCGAGCGGCTGAAGTTCCTGGTGGCGTTCCGGCCCGGGGTGATCTCCCCGGTGCTCGCGGCGCAGATGGCGTCCACGTACCAGCGGATCACCCGGGGACGGCTCCTGCTGAACGTGGTGACCGGTGGCGACTCGGCCGAGCAGCGGCGCTTCGGCGACCATCTCGACCACGACCGGCGGTACGCGCGCACGGCCGAGTTCCTGTCGGTGGTGCGGGGCGTGTGGGGAGGGCGGCCGTACGACTTCGAGGGCGAGCACTTCCGGATCGAGGGCGGGCTCACCGCGCTGCCGCCGGACCCGCTGCCCGAGATCTTCTTCGGCGGCTCGTCGGCGGCGGCCGGACCGGTCGCGGCGGAGCACGCGGACGTGTACCTGACGTGGGGCGAGCCGCCGTGGCAGGTGAAGGAGAAGATCGACTGGATCCGGCGGCTCGCGGAGGAGCGCGGCCGGACGGTCCGGTTCGGGATCCGGCTGCACACGATCTCGCGCGACTCGGCGCGGGAGGCCTGGGCGACGGCCGACCGGCTGCTCTCCGACCTCGACGCGGAGACGGTGGCCGCGGCGCAGGAGCTCCTCGGGCGGAGCGAGTCGGTGGGCCAGCAGCGGATGCTGGCGCTGCACGGCGGCGGCTCGCTCGACCGCGACCGGCTGGAGATCTCGCCGAACCTGTGGGCGGGCGTCGGTCTGGTACGGGGCGGGGCCGGGACAGCGCTGGTCGGCAGCCACGCCGATGTGGCGGACCGGATCGAGGAGTACCACGACCTGGGCGTGGAGCACTTCGTCCTGTCGGGCTACCCGCACCTGGAGGAGGCGTACTGGTTCGGCGAGGGCGTGACCCCCGAACTCGCGGCCCGCGGCCTCCTGCCGTCACCCCCCGCCTCCCCCCTCCTCGCCGTCCCGGCGACGAACGGCCGCCCGGCCTCGGCCCCGGGCGGCGCACCGCTCCTGGTACCGGGCGGGCGGTAGGCCTCCGGCCGGCGGGGGTGGGAAGAACCCCACCCCCGCCCCGGTTGGTGGAAGGGTGAACGATTTCGGGTTCGAAGAGGGTCGGGCGGTGGACGTCGTCGTCATCGGGGCCGGGCAGGCCGGGTTGTCCGCCGGCTTTCATCTGCGGCGGGCCGGGCTGGGGCCGGACCGGGACTTCGTCGTTCTGGACCACGCCCCCGCGCCGGGCGGCGCCTGGCAGTTCCGGTGGCCCTCGCTCACGTACGGCAAGGTGCACGGGATGCACGCGCTGCCCGGCATGGAGCTGACCGGGGCCGATCCCGCGCGTCCCTCCTCGGAGGTGATCGGCGCGTACTTCGACACGTACGAGCGGACCTTCGACCTGCGGGTCCACCGCCCCGTCGACGTCACCGCCGTCCGGGAGGGCGAGGGCGGGCGGCTCAGGGTCGACACCTCGGAGGGCGTGTACGCGACGCGGGCCCTGATCAACGCGACCGGCACCTGGGACCGGCCGTTCTGGCCCCGCTACCCCGGGCAGGAGACCTTCCGCGGCCGCCAGCTGCACACCGCCGGATACCCGGGCCCCGAGGAGTTCGCCGGGAAGCGGGTGCTCGTGGTCGGCGGCGGGGCCTCCGGCACCCAGCACCTCATGGAGATCGCCGAGGTCGCCGCGGAGACGACCTGGGTGACCCGGCGCGAGCCCGTCTACCGCGAGGGTCCCTTCGGCGAGGCGGAGGGCCGCGCGGCCGTCGCCCTCGTCGAGGAGCGGGTGCGGCGCGGGCTGCCCCCGCAGAGCGTCGTCTCGGTCACCGGGCTGCCCCTCAACGACGCGATCCGCGCGGCACGCGCGCGCGGGATCCTGGACCGGCAGCCGATGTTCGATCGGATCACCCCGACCGGCGTGGCATGGGACGACGGCCGGACCGTCGACGTCGACGTCATCCTGTGGGCGACGGGCTTCCGCGCGGCGATCGACCACCTGGCGCCGCTGCGGCTGCGGGAACCGGGCGGCGGCATCCAGGTGGAGGGCACGCGCGCGGTACGGGACGAGCGCGTCCACCTCGTCGGCTACGGCCCCTCGGCCTCGACGATCGGCGCCAACCGGGCCGGCCGCGCGGCCGTGGCCGACGTCCGCCGTCTCCTCGACGGCGACCGGCTCACGGTCTGACCTGACTGTTCAGCGCTGCGCCGCACCCCGGTTGGCGTTGAACTCGGCCACGTTCGCCTGATGGGCCGCGTAGTCGGCGGTGAAGCGGGTGTCCCCCGGGGCGACCGTCACGAAGTAGAGCCAGTCGCCGTCCGCCGGACGGATGACCGCGTCGATGGCCTGGTCCCCGGGGTTGCCGATGGGCGTCGGCGGCAGCCCCTTGCGCGCGTACGTGTTGTACGGGCTCTCCGACTTCGTGTCCGCCACGCTGGTGTCGACGGTGCTGCGCCCGAGGGCGTAGTGGAGCGTCGAGTCCATCTGGAGCGGCATGCCCTGGGCGAGCCGGTTGTGGAGGACGCGGGCGACCTTCGCCATGTCCTCGGGGTTGTCGGCCTCGGCCTGCACGATGCTGGCCGCGACGACCGTCTCGTACGGGCTCAGTCCGTGCGCCCGCGCCCCTTCGGCGATCCGCTGGACGCCGTAGTGCTTCGCGGCGGTGTCCGCCATGAAGCGCAGCAGCGCCTCGGGCGTGGTGGTCGAGAGCACGGGATAGGTCGCGGGGAAGAGGTAGCCCTCGGGGTTGCCGCCGGCCGCGGCGGGCAGCGGGAGGACGCCGGGGGCGGTCGCGGCCTTCCGTGCGGTCCCGTCGGGAAGGCGGAGGGCCCGGTCGACGGCCGTGTAGACCTGGCCGGCCCGCCAGCCCTCCGGGATGAGGAGCGTGCGGGGCTGTTCCACGGCGGGTTCGTCGTGGCTGAGCAGCAGCGGCACGGTGACGGCGGCGGCCACGGCGAGGACGGCCCCGAGGAGCAGCGTCAACCGCCCGCGCCGGGTGAGACGCGCACGGCGGGGAGGCCGGGGCAGGCGGGCGCGGCGGGGAGGCCGGGGCAGGGACGGGCGGCGGGGACGGCGCGGGGGTGCGTACGGGGAGGACGACCGGTACGTCATGGCCGCACGCTAACTCGATCCGTACGCGAATCCGGGTAACCGCGCACGCGGCGGCGCCGCCGGCCCCCTGGGACGGGGGACCGACGGCGCCGGGCACTGCGATCGTCAGACGAGCCAGCCCAGGAAGTGGAGGACGCCGGCGAGCAGGTTGGTGATGACGTTCATGGTGGTGCTTCTCCTCGTACAGGTACATCAGTGGGACCGTGCGGTCGCGGTCTGCAGCCCGTCGCTCGCACTCCGTAATCATCCGATGCCGTACGGGAGTCGGGCAACGAATCCCGGCACGATCACACGTTCTGGGGAACAACCGCTCCCACGTTCGCCTGTTCGGTACGGGCGTCCCGGCGGACCAGGGCCGCGTACCGCCCGTCCTGGGCGAGCAGCTCCTCGTGCGTCCCGCGCTCGGCGATCCCGCCGGCCTCCAGGACCACGATCTGGTCGGCGTCGCGGACGGTGGAGAGCCGGTGGGCGATGGTGATGGTGGTGCGGCCGGCCGACAGGGCGTCGATGGCGCGCTGCACCGCGTGCTCGGTCCGGGTGTCGAGGGCGCTGGTCGCCTCGTCGAGGATCAGGACCGGAGGGTCGCGCAGGATGGTGCGCGCGATGGCGAGGCGCTGCTTCTCGCCGCCCGAGAAGCGGTAGCCGCGCTCGCCGACGAGGGTGTCGTACCCGTCGGGGAGCGACGCGATGTGCTCGTGGATCTGGGCGGCGCGCGCGGCCGCCTCTATCTCCTCGTCGGTGGCGTCCGGCTTGGCGAAGCGGAGGTTGTCGGCGACGGAGGCATGGAAGAGGTACGTCTCCTGGGAGACGACGCCGACGGCGCGGGCGAGGGTGTCGAAGTCCAGGTCGCGCACGTCGACCCCGTCGAGGGTGACGCGGCCGCCGGTGACGTCGTACAGCCGGGGCACGAGGTAGCTGAGGGTGGACTTGCCGGAGCCGGTGGGGCCGACGACGGCCAGGCTGCCGCCGGCGGGGACGGTCAGGTCGATGCCGTCCAGGGTCGGGCGGCCCTCCCCCTCGGGGTCGTAGTGGAACTCGACCTTCTCGAAGGAGACCTCGCCGCGGATCTCCGGCAGCCGGACCGGCTCGTCGGCCTCGGTGATGTCGACGGGCAGGTCGAGGTATTCGAAGATGCGCTGGAAGAGCGCGAGGGAGGTCTGCACCTGCACGCCGGTGGAGAGCAGGCTGACGGCGGGCCGGAAGAGGCCCTGCTGGAGCGAGACGAAGGCGACGAGCGTGCCGAGCGAGATCTCGGAGCCGCCCGAGCCGAGGGCGATGCCGGCGGCCCAGTAGATCAGGGCGGGCATGGCGGCCATGACGATGCCGATGGTGGACATCCGCCACCGCCCGGCCATGGAGGAGCGCACTTCGAGGTCGACGAGGCGCTCGGACTCCTCGGCGAACGACT
Source organism: Streptomyces sp. NPDC002825 (assembly GCF_040295385.1). Taxonomy (NCBI): domain Bacteria; kingdom Bacillati; phylum Actinomycetota; class Actinomycetes; order Kitasatosporales; family Streptomycetaceae; genus Streptomyces; species Streptomyces sp. NPDC002825. The sequence continues at coordinate 194,576 of NZ_JBEOVH010000005.1, read as the reverse complement.
TGGTCAGCGAGTCGGCGCGACCCATGGTGCGACCCAGCAGGATGCCGCTGACCGAGAGGGACTCGGTGACGGTCGCGGCCATGGCGGCCATCTGCTTCTGCCGCTGGGTGGTGATCGTCTTGCGCTCGCGGCCGACGCGGCGGCTGATCCAGACGAAGACGGGCAGCAGGAGCAGCGAGACGAGGGTGAGGCGCCAGTCGAGGGCGAGCATGGCGACGACGGTCGCGACGACGGCGGTGAGGTTGGAGACGAGGGAGGTGGCCGTGGAGGTCACGGTCGCCTGCATGCCGCCGATGTCGTTGGCGATGCGGGACTGCACCTCGCCCGTACGCGTGCGCGTGAAGAAGGCGAGCGGCATCCGCTGGAGCTGCTCGTAGACCCCGGTGCGCAGGTCGTGCATGACGCGCTGACCGACGGTGGTCGAGATCAGGGTCTGGAGCACGCCGAAGACGCTGGTCAGGACGGCCGTGGCGATCATGCCGAGGGCGAGCAGGCTGAGCAGCCCGGTGCGGCCCTGGGGGATGGCGGTGTCCAGGATCTCCCGGAGGAGGAACGGCGAGGCGACCGAGACGAGCGAGGCGGCGCCGACCAGGAGGCCGACGAGCGCGAGGCGCGCGCGGTAGGGGCGGAAGAGCCGAAGGATCCGCCGCACCTGGGCGGGCTCCTTGGGCTGGCCGGAGTCGCGGGGCGGGGGCGTCCAGTCGGACTGGTCGTGGGGGCGCATGGGCTCCTTCGAGGGTAGACGATTCCATCGGAGCATAGCTCACTGTTACCTATACTCACAATGAACATGGTCCTGATATTGTTCCCGTATGAGCACCTCCGACCGTCCGAGCAGCTCCGAGCGACCGAACGGGTCCGAGCGACCGAACGGGTCCGACCGGCCGAGCGCAACCGACCGGCCCAGCGGGGCCTCCGACACCGACGGCCTCCTCGCCGAGCAGCTGCTGCGGCTCACCCGGCGCCTGCACCGCATCCAGAAGCGCCACCTGGAGCCGGTCGGCATCACACCGGCGCAGTCCCGGCTCCTGCGCATGGTCGCGCACTTCGGCGAGCCGCCCCGGATGGCGGACCTCGCGGCCCGTCTTGAGGTCGTCCCGAGGGCCGTGACCAGTCTCGTCGACGGACTCGAGGCGGGCGACCGGGTGCGCCGGGTGCCCGACCCGAGCAACCGCCGGGTCGTGCGGATCGAGCTCACCGACGCGGGCCGCGCCACGCTGCGCGAGCTGCGCAGCGCGCGCCGGGCCGCCGCAGAGGACATCCTTGCTCCATTGACCGTCGATCAGCGCGAGGTGCTCGAAGGTCTGCTGTCCGCCCTGGTCGACCCCGGCCCGGAGCGCGGCTGCTGACCCGTCGGGTGCGGGGGCGCGCCGAAGGGGAGCCGTGACATGCCGCTGCTCGAGCCCGACCCGCGGGCACTCCGCCCCGGTACGAAGCGGACCCCCGCCCCGGACCGCGTGCCCGAGCTCCAGGCCCGGGGCACCCCGCGGCGGCTGCGCGAGGAGCTCACCGAGCTCCTCGGGCCGGGGAAGGTCCTGTCGAAGATCTCCGACCTCGTGCGGTACGCCTCGGACGCGAGCCCGTACCGCTTCGTCCCGCAGGTCGTCGTGGTCGCCGAGGACATCGACGACATCTCCGCCGTCCTGTCGTACGCCCACGGCAAGGGCCGCGAGGTGGTCTTCCGGGCCGCCGGGACCAGCCTCAACGGGCAGGCACAGGGCGAGGACATCCTCGTGGACGTGCGCCGCCACTGGGTGGGCGTCGAGGTCCTGGACGACGGCTCCCGGGCCCGCATCCGTCCCGGCACCACGGTGGTGCGGGCCAATGCCGCGCTCGCCCCGCACGGGCGGGTCCTGGGGCCCGATCCGGCCAGCGCGGTCGCGTGCACGATCGGCGGGGTCGTCGCCAACAACGCCTCGGGCATGACCGCCGGCACCACCCGGAACTCGTACCGGACCGTCGCCTCCCTCACCGTCGTCCTGCCGAGCGGAACCGTGGTCGACACGGCGGACCCGGACGCCGACGAGGAGCTGGCGCGCGCCGAGCCGAGGCTGTGCGCGGAGCTGATGGCGCTGAAGGCGGAGATCGAGGCGGACGCCGAGCTGACCGCGCGGATCCGCGCCAAGTACGCCATCAAGAACACCAACGGCTACCGGCTCGACGCCTTCCTCGACGGCGACACCCCGGTGCGGATCCTGCGGGGTCTGATGGTCGGCTCCGAGGGCACCTTCGGCTTCATCTCCGAGGTCGTCTTCGACACCCTGCCGCTGGACCGGAAGGTCTCCACCGCCCTGCTGTTCTTCCCCTCGCTTCCGGCCGCCGCCGCGGCCGTGCCCCTGTTCAACGAGGCGGGGGCGCTCGCCGTCGAGCTGATGGACGGCAACACGCTGCGGGCCTCGGTGAGCGTGGCGGGCGTGCCCGCCGACTGGGCGGAGCTGCCGAAGGAGACGGCGGCGCTCCTGGTCGAGTTCCGGGCGCCGGACACGGCGGCCCTGGAGGCGTGCGAGCGGGCGGCGGCGGGCGTGCTCGACGGCCTCGGCCTGGTCGCCCCGGTGGCGTCCGTGGAGAACGAGTTCACCCGGGACCCGAAACGGATCTCCGGCTACTGGAAGGCCCGCAAGGCCTTCGTGACGGCCGTCGGCGGCTCCCGCCCCTCCGGTACGACCCTGATCACCGAGGACTTCGCGGTGCCGCCGGACCGGCTCGCGGAGGCCTGCGACGCGCTGCTCGGGCTCCAGGACCGCCACGGTTTCGACGCGGCCGTGGCGGGCCACGCGGCCCACGGCAACCTCCACTTCCTGCTCGCCTTCGACGCGGCCGACCCCGCCGACGTGCAGCGGTACGCGGCCTTCATGGACGAGTTCTGCAAGCTGACCGTCGAGCGCTTCGACGGCTCGCTGAAGGCCGAGCACGCCACCGGCCGCAACATCGCGCCCTTCCTGGAGCTGGAGTGGGGGGCGAAGGCGACCGAGCTGATGTGGCGGATCAAGGAGGCCGTCGACCCGGCAGGGGTGCTCGCCCCGCGGATCGTCCTGGACCACGACCCGCAGGCCCATCTGCGGGGTCTGAAGACGATCCCGACCGTCGAGCGGATCGCCGACCCGTGCATCGAGTGCGGCTTCTGCGAACCCACCTGTCCCAGCCACGATCTGACGACCACTCCGCGCCAGCGGATCGTGCTGCGCCGGGAGATGATGCGCCAGTCCGACGGCTCCCCCGTCGAGGCCCGGCTCCTGGAGTCGTACGGCTACGACGCCGTCGACACCTGCGCCGGCGACTCCACCTGCAAGCTCGCCTGCCCGGTCGGGATCGACACGGGGGCGCTGATGAAGGAGTTCCGGCACGAGCGGCACTCGCCGCGCGAGGAGCGGATCGCCGCTCTGGCCGCGAAGAACTTCCGCGCCGTGGAGGCCTCCGCGCGGCTCGCGGTCGCCGCCGCCGACCGGATCGGCGACCGGGTCCTGGGACCGGTGACCGGTCTCGCCCGCAAGGCCGTGCGCCCCGAACTCGTACCGGAGTGGCTGCCGGAGATCCCGGGCGCGGCGGCGCGGCGGCTGCCCCGCACCCACCGTCCGGCGGCCGTCGCCGTCTACTACCCGGCCTGTGTGAACCGCATCTTCGGCAACCCGGAGGGCGAGCGGGGGCTCTCGCTCCCGGAGGCCGTCGTCGCGGTGTCCGCGCGGGCCGGGCGGCCGGTGTGGATCCCGGAGGACGTGGCCGGAACCTGCTGCGCGACGATCTGGCACTCCAAGGGGTACGAGCGGGGCAACGAGGTGATGGCGAACCGGATCGTCGAGGCCGCCTGGGGGTGGACGGCCGGCGGGCGGCTGCCGCTGGTGGTGGACGCCTCCTCGTGCACCCTGGGGATCGCGCAGGAGGTGGTGCCGTACCTGACGGAGGACAACCGGGAGCTGCACGCCGAACTGACCGTGCTCGACTCGCTCGTGTGGGCGGCGGACGAGTTGCTCCCCCGGCTCGAGGTGCGGCGCCGCGTCGCCTCCGCCGTGGTCCATCCGACCTGCTCGATGCGGCACCTGGGCGACGAGGAGAAGCTCACCGCGCTCGCCGGGGCCTGCGCGGAGGAGGTCGTCGTCCCGGCCGACGCGGGCTGCTGCGCCTTCGCCGGGGACCGGGGCATGCTGCATCCGGAGCTGACGGCCTCGGCGACGGCACGCGAGGCGGCCGAGGTCACGGCCCGGCCGTTCGACGCGCACTTCTCGGCCAACCGCATGTGCGAGATCGGGATGGACCGGGCGACCGGCCGGAGCTACGGATCGGTGCTCCTCGCCCTGGAGCGCGCCACGCGTCCCTGATCGCTGCTCCTCCCCCGGGAGCGGCGACACCCGCCCCTGACCACCCGTCAGCCGGCCGTTCGCCCCGGCGAGCAGGGCCCCTCACCCCGAGCGGTGAGGGGCCCTTCGTATGTTCGAGTGATCATCGGCGCCTGCTCCGACTCGGCGCGGGAACCGGAACAGTAAAGTCCAACTACCCGTCGCAAGAGTCCTATCGGCGCCCTTGCGCACCATCGGCCACCGGGGCCAGGGTCCTGTGCGGGCTCCATGAAACAACCGTGCACACAGCTCCGGGAGGTTCCATGAACGAGCAGACACCGCGCACCCCGAGCCGCCGCAAGGTCCTCAGGACCACCGCCGGGGCGGCGGGGGCAGGGCTCGGCATCGCCGCCGCGACGACCGCCCAGGCCGCCACCGGATCCGTTCCCGCCGCCGCACCGGAAACCGTCACCGCACCGCAGGCCGTCGCCGCGGCCGTGCCGAAGCGCCGGGGCGCCACGATGGCCGGGGTGCCGTTCGAGGGCCGTTCGACCGTCCGGATCGGCATCGTCGGGCTCGGCAACCGCGGCGCGAGCATGATCGGCAACTTCCTCTCGCTGCCCTGGGTCCGGGTGGTCGCCGTCTGCGACCCGGTGCGCGACAAGGCCGAGCGCGCCGCCGCGACGGTCGTCGCCGCGGGACAGCCCGCCCCCGCCCTGTACACCCACGGCGCGGACGACTACGAGAACCTCTGCACCCGCACGGACCTCGACTTCGTCTACGTGGCGACGCCCTGGGAGACCCACTTCGCGATCGCCAGAGCGGCGATGCTGGGCGGCAAGCACGTCGGCGTGGAGTGTCCGGTCGCGATGGAGCTCACCCAGCTGTGGGAGCTGGTCGACCTGTCGGAGCAGACCCGCCGCCACTGCATGCAGCTGGAGAACTGCTGCTACGGGCGGAACGAGATGCGGGTGCTGCGGATGGCGCACGCCGGCAAGTTCGGGGAGCTGCTGCACGGCGCGGGGGCGTACAACCACGACCTGCGCGGCCTGATGTTCTCGCCGACGTACTACGAGGGGCCGTGGCGCCGGCTGTGGCACACGCGGCTGCGCGGGGACCTGTACCCCAACCACGGCTTCGGTCCGGTCGCCAACTACATGGACGTCAACCGGGGCGACCGGGTGGTGAGCATCAGCAGCTTCGGCACTCCGGCCCTGGGTCTCGCCGAGTACCGCGCGGCGAACATGCCGCCCGGCGACCCGAGCTGGAAGGAGACGTACATCGAGAGCGACCGGACGGTCAGCATGGTCACGACGGCCAAGGGCCGGCTGATCCGTCTCGAGCACGACGTGTCCACCCCGCACCCGTACAGCAGGATCAACAGCCTCGGCGGGACGCGCGGGGTCTTCGAGGACTACCCGGCCCGGATCTATCTGGAGCCGGACCACAAGGACGACGTGTGGGGCGACTTCTCGGCGTACGCGACCGAGTTCGACCACTGGCTGTGGAAGGAGCACGCCAACCCGCCGGGCGGCCACGGCGGCATGGACTACATCATGGTCTACCGCCTGATGCAGTGCCTCCAGCTGGGCCTTCCGCCGGACTTCGACGTGTACGACGCGGCCACCTGGACGGCCCCGGTGCCGCTCAGCCACGCCTCGATCAAGGCGAACGGCGCGCCGCAGGAGATCCCGGACTTCACGCGCGGCGAGTGGAAGAAGAGCCGCTCGGGCGTGGACTCGGCCAAGCCCGCCTGACCGGGCCGTGCCGCCCCGGTCCCTCGCCGCGAGGGGCCGGGGCGGCCGCGTGTCGTCTCAGCAGCGCCGCAGGTCCTGGGTGACCGTGCCCTGGACGGTCGTCAGGGTCCGGTCGTAGCAGCCTGCGGAGCCGTACAGCCGGTAACGCTCGGTGCTGGTGCCGACCGCGTGCCGCTGGTCGCGCGGGACGCCGAGGGTGAAGGAGGCGTCGCCGGTGTACGTGTCGTCCAGGCGCGAGAAGGACAGTCGCTTTCCGTCGCGGACGACGTCGACGGCGGCGCGGTCGCCGACGGTGAGGACGGTCCGCAGGCGGTTCGCACCGTCGACGCCGATCTCGCCGTCCATGGTGTACGTGTGCCGGGTGCGGGTCGCGGTCCGGCCGACGGTCACGGTCTCGTCGTCGGTCCAGCGGGCGGTGAGCGCGTCGGGGTTCTCGTCGGCGCCCCAGCGGTGCGTGGAGCTGTGGTCGACGGTGCGGGTGACGGTCGTGTCGACCCGGCCGTGCGAGGTGTTCAGATGCCCGGCGACGGTGAGCGTGTCGCCGCCCGTGGCCGCCAGGACGTCGGGCGAACCGGCCGTGTACACGGCGGAGTTGCGCGGGGTACCGGGCTCGTGCCGGTCCAGGGCGCCGGTGACGACCTCGCTGCCCTCGTCCTGCCAGAGGAGCACGTTGGTGGGGATGCTCCAGCCGGACTGGCCCGCGGGGACGCCGGCGACGGAGACCTCGACGCGATGGGCCGCGCCGTCGTTGAGGAGGGCCGCGAAGGGCGTGAGGTCGTAGACGATCGGCTGCACGTCGAAGGCGCGCGGCGCGGGCGTGACGTACCAGAGGAAGGGGTTGGACCAGCCGCCGGTCCAGACGTGCGGGAAGGGAGCCGCGATGCCGGCGAGCTTGCCGTCGACGGAGATCCGCACCTCCCGGTAGGGCCCGTCGGTGGCCTTGCAGGAGTAGGGGGCGGCATCCGGGACGGTGAGGTACCAGAACTCCTCGCAGCCGCCGCCGGATCCGGTGGCGTACACCTCGGCGAGGACGCGTTCGGTGTTGCGCGGGGTGGTGAGGGTGGCGTCGGTGAGCGGGACGACGCGGTCGGGGGTGCCGGCGGCGGGCTTCACCCGGCCCTCGGCGGTGTGGAAGGTGAGGGTGACGCGGACGTCGATGACCCCGGTGTACGTCTCGTTCACGACGTTGCCGATGAGCATCTCGACGGGCTGCGGGCGGCTGAGCGTGTCGCGGTAGCGGGTGACGTCCTTCTCGACGGACCAGCTGATGCCGTCGGGCGAGGGCTCGGGGGTGGAGGTGCGGAGGATCTCGACGCCGCCGAGGGCGAGGTAGCCCAGACGGTCGTACTGGCGGCCCTTGACCTGTCCGTCGAGCCGCAGGACGACCTTGTTCCAGCGGGCGCTCGTGCCGCACTCCTTCGGCGGGGTGTAGCTCCCCCGGTACGGGGTGAAGTCGCGGAACTGCGCCGCGGCGAGGGTGACCTCGCAGCTGCGGGTGCCGGGGGTGTCGACGGGCTGGGCGGCGGTGACCGGGTCGTGCCAGTCGGTGCTGAACTCGGCGGGCGGCGTCGGGCCGTTCGGACCGTCGGCGGCGGCCGGGTGGGCGGTGATCAGCGCGCCGGCCGCGAGCAGCAGACCGCCTATCACGCTCGTGATCTTGAGTGATCTCATGGCCCGGAAGTGAAGCGCGCGCGGGCGGCGCGGTCCAGAGGACGATGAGCGGACATGGCGCGATCTGTTCCCTCCTGGGGAAAATCGATTGCCGCTCCCGGGGGAAAAAGCGAACCTTGCACGGTTTCCCCGTCGTGGTCGCACACCGCCGTGGCACACCACCGGCGCGCGATCCTCCAGAACAGACCCGGAGATCCTGGGCAGCCATGCAGATTCGAGATCTTCCCTACGCCGATCCGGGGGTCCCCGACGTCCGCTCGGGCACCCGGTTCCTCCTCTGGCTCGGCCGACGACAGCTCGGCGGGCAGGTGAAATCCCTGCTCTGGGGGCTGCTGCACCATCTGGGCATCGCCGGCCTGCCGCTCGGCGTCGGCCTCGCCGTCCAGGCGGTCGTGGACCGCGACGGCGGACGGCTCGCGCTCGCCGGGGTGCTGCTCGTGGCCCTCGGGTCGGCGATCGCGGCCGGCGACGTGATGCTCCACCGCACCGCCGTCACCAACTGGATCACCGCCGCCGCCCGGGTGCAGCAGCTCCTCTCCCGCAAGACCGCGGAACTGGGCTCGGTCCTGACCCGGCGGGTCGCCGCCGGAGAAGTCGTCGCCGTGTCGACGGGTGACGTCGAGCGGATCGGCTGGTTCGTCGAGGCGCTGTCGCGCTTCGCCGCGGCCGCCGTCACCCTCGTGATCATCTGCGTGGGCCTCGTCGTCTACCAGCCGGCCCTGGGCGTCGTCGTCGCCGTCGGCATCCCCGTCCTCGCCCTCGCCGTGCTGCCGCTGCTCCCCCGCGCCACCCGCCGTGCGGACGTCCAGCGCGAGAAGGCCGGCAAGGCCACCGAGCTGGCCTCCGACACGGTCGCCGGACTCCGGGTGCTGCGCGGCATCGGCGGCGAGGAGCTCTTCCTCGGCCGCTACCGCGCCGCCTCCCAGGAGGTCCGCGCGGCCGCCGTGCACAGCGCGCGGATGTGGGCGCTGATCGCCGCGATCCAGGTCGTGCTGCCGGGCCTGCTGCTCATCGCCGTGGTGGCGTACGGGACGAAGCTCGCGCTCGACGGACGCATCGAGGTCGGCGAGCTGGTCACCGTCTACAGCGCCGTGGCCCTCACCCATCACGCGCTGCGGAACTTCGAGGAGATCGCCCAGGCCTTCTCCTTCTCCCGGCCGTCCGCGAAGCGGGCCGCCCGGGTCCTCTCCCTGACCCGCACGACGAGCACGGTCGCGACGCCCCGCGAGGTCGAGGCCGGCGGCGACCTGTACGACCCGCTGACCGGCCTGCGCGCCCCCGCAGGGCTGTTCACGGCCGTCGTCTGCGGCGATCCGGACGTGGCCGGACGGCTCGCGGACCGGCTCGGCGGCCACCCGACGGAACCGGACGCCGACCACACCTCGGTGCTGTTCGGCGGGGTGCCGCTCGACGAACTGCCGCTGGAGGACGCCCGTACCGTCGTCCTCGTCCAGGACAAGGAGCCTGTGCTGCTCTCGGGCACCCTCCGCGAGCTCCTCGACGTTCCCACGTCGGGCAAGGTCCGGGCCGAGCATGCGCTCGCCGCCGCCCAGTGCGACGACGTCCTCGACGCGCTCGCGCAGGCCTCCGTCGCCACCGGTGGCGACCCGATGCTCACCCGCATCACCGAGCGGGGCCGCTCGCTCTCCGGCGGCCAGCGCCAGCGGCTCGCCCTGGCCCGGTCGCTCGCCACCGACCCGGAGGTCCTCGTCCTGGACGAGCCGACCTCGGCGGTCGACGCGCACACCGAGGCCGCCGTCGCGAGCGGGATCGCGGAGCTGCGCAGGACGAGGACCACCGTGGTCCTCGCGTCCTCGCCGCTGCTGCTTGACCGCGCCGACCGGGTCGTCCTGGTCCACGAGGGCCAGGCGGTCGCCGTCGGCAGCCACCGCGCACTGCTCGCCACGGAGCCGCGCTACCGCGCGGTCGTCAGCCGCGAGACGGACGAGGAGCTCGCCACGTCCGGCGGCCGCGCCGTCGAACTCGACGCACTGGAAGGGGAATCGGCATGATCGGCCTGGCGCCGCCGGAGTACGACCCGGCGGCCCCGAAGACGGCGACGACGCTGCCCGTCGCCGGGACCGCCACCGTCCGCGGCTACGTCCGCGAGCTGCTGCACCGACACCGCCGGGCGTTCGCGCTGCTCATCGGGGTGAACGCGGTCGCCGTGACCGCCTCGATGGCCGGTCCGTACCTGCTGGGTTCGGTGGTGGACGGCCTCGCGGACGGGGTCCGTGACCTCCCTCTGGAGCGTACGGTCGCGTTGTTCGCGCTCGCGCTGCTCGTCCAGACGGTGTTCACGCGGCTGGTCCGGCTGCGCGGGGCGATGCTCGGCGAGGAGATGCTCGCGGACCTCCGCGAGGACTTCCTCGTCCGCGCGGTCGGACTGCCGCCGGGCGTCCTCGAACGGGCCGGGACGGGCGATCTGCTCTCCCGGATCACCACGGACGTGGACCGCCTCGCCAACGCGATGCGCGAGGCCGTGCCGCAGCTGGTGATCGGGGTCGTCTGGGCGGGGCTGCTGCTCGGCGGCCTCGCGGTGACCGCGCCGCCGCTCGCGCTCGCCGCGCTGCTCGCGGCGCCGCTGCTGATCGTGGGCTGCCGCTGGTACTTCAAGCGGGCGCCGTCCGCGTACCGCTCGGAGTCCGCGGGGTACGCGGCGGTGGCCGGCGCGCTCGCCGAGACCGTCGACGCGGGCCGCACGGTCGAGGCGCACCGCCTCGGCAGGCGGCGGATCGCGCTCTCGGACCGGCGGATCTCGGAGTGGGTGGCCTGGGAGCGGTACACGCTCTTCCTGCGCTCGGTGCTCTTCCCCGTCATCAACCTGACCCACACGACGGTGCTGTGCGCGGTCCTGCTGCTCGGCGGGGTGTTCGTGCTCCAGGGCTGGATCGACGTGGGGCAGCTGACGACGGGCGCGCTGCTCGCGCAGATGCTGGTGGATCCGGTCGGGATCGTGCTGCGCTGGTACGACGAACTCCAGGTCGCGCAGGTGTCGCTGGCCCGGCTGGTCGGCGTCCGGGAGATCGAGCCGGACGCGGGCGACCGGGAGGTGCGGCCCGAGGGCCGGGCGGTGGAGGCGGACGCGGTCCGCTTCGGCTACCGCGAGGGCGTCGACGTGCTGCACGAGGTGTCCCTGACGGTGGCGCCCGGCACCCGCCTCGCGCTGGTCGGACCGTCGGGCGCGGGCAAGTCCACGCTCGGCCGGCTGCTCGCGGGGATCTACGCCCCGAGGACCGGTTCGGTCACCCTCGGGGCCGCCGAGCTGGCCCGGATGCCCGCCGAGCGGGTCCGCGAGCACGTGGCCCTGGTCAACCAGGAGCACCACGTCTTCGTGGGCTCTCTCCGCGACAATCTGCTCCTGGCCAGGACGGGGGCCACGGACACCGAGCTGTGGGCGGCGCTCACGGCCGTCGACGCGGAGGGCTGGACCCGGGGGCTCGACGAGGGCCTGGACACCGAGGTCGGCTCGGGCGGCCGCTCGCTGACCCCGGCGCAGGCCCAGCAGATCGCGCTGGCCCGGCTCGTCCTCGCGGACCCGCACACCCTGGTCCTCGACGAGGCGACCTCCCTGCTCGACCCGCGCGCGGCCCGGCACCTCGAGCGCTCGCTCGGCCGCGTCCTGGACGGCCGGACGGTCGTGGCGATCGCGCACCGGCTGCACACCGCCCACGACGCCGACCTGATCGCGGTGGTCGAGGCGGGCCGGATCAGCGAGCTCGGCAGCCACGAGGAGCTGGTGGCGGCGGACGGGGCGTACGCCGCGCTGTGGCGGTCCTGGCACGGCTGAGCCACGAGGGAGGGGCCCGCACCGGATGTCCGGTGCGGGCCCCTCCGTCTGCGTACGGCTCGGAGAACCCGCGAACGGCTCGGAGCACCCGCGTACGGCTCGGAGAACCCGCGTACTGCTAGATGAAACCGAGCGCCGAGGCGCCGCCCACGCCGCCCAGGAGCATGAAGACGGGCATCAGGACCTTGAGCTCGACCCAGCTGCCGGCGCGGAAGCGCATGCCCTTCGGCGGGCCCAGCGGGTACCAGCGCTTGCGGCCGACCGGTATCGGCCACAGGATCGGGCAGCCGGAGACGGTCAGGGCGTCGCCGATGTCGTGCACGAGCGCACCGAGGACGATGGGCAGGCCCAGCCACAGGTACTCCTGGCCGGGCCCCGTGAAGAACCAGTCCGAGCCGTTGCCGGGCTGGTCGAGGACGCCCGCGAGGATCCACGCGCTGGTGGCCCCGAGCAGCCAGACCAGGACGTCGCTGGACATCCGGGCGGCCCGCCACAGCAGGCCTTCCACGGCGAGGACCAGATGCACGAAGAGGATCGCGAGGACGGCCCAGCGGCCGCCCGTGACCGCAGCGACGGAGGCCCCGGCGCCGATCAGGACCGCCCAGAGCCAGGTGTGGGTGAGGGTCCGGTGTCCGCCGGACCGGCGGGGGTCGGACGAGGAACGGGTGGCCTTGTAGACGGCGTACGACAGCTTGTCGACGATCTCGCAGAGGCCCCGGGAGACCGGCCCGAAGGCGCGGGAGATGGTCGCCGACTTGTGGTCGAGGTCGGGCGCGAGGGCCGCGCCCGCGCAGATGAGCGCGCCGACGACGAGAACCGGCCACGGCATCGGGTGGTCGAAGGCGGCCGCTGCCGCTCCGACCCCGAGCCATGCCGCCGCTCCGGACAGCGAATGCGCCGGTCCCATCATGGTTGGTCCGCCCCGTTTCTCCCCTGCCGGCGCCGAGTTGACGGCCGGTCGACGGACGAGCCTATCGTCCGTGATCAAGACTGCCGATGGCCGGTTCCCTCATCCGAGCGGAATGCGGGCAAGATGGGGGCGTGACCCTTATCGATCAGCTGCCGCCGACCGCCGACCCCGACGCCCTCTTCGAGGCCTTCTCCTCATGGGCCGAGGAGCGGGGCATCACGCTCTACCCGGCCCAGGAAGAGGCGCTGATCGAGGTCGTCTCCGGGGCCAACGTGATCTTGTCCACACCCACCGGATCGGGAAAGTCGCTGGTCGCGGCCGGTGCGCACTTCACCGCGCTCGCCAATGACCAGGTGACCTTCTACACCGCGCCGATCAAGGCGCTGGTGTCGGAGAAGTTCTTCGACCTGTGCAAGCTCTTCGGCACCGAGAACGTCGGCATGCTGACCGGGGACGCCTCCGTGAACGCGGACGCGCCGGTGATCTGCTGCACGGCCGAGGTCCTCGCCTCGATCGCGCTGAGGGACGGCAAGTACGCCGACATCGGCCAGGTCGTCATGGACGAGTTCCACTTCTACGCCGAGCAGGACCGCGGCTGGGCCTGGCAGATCCCGCTGCTCGAACTCCCCCAGGCGCAGTTCGTCCTGATGTCGGCGACGCTCGGCGACGTGTCGATGTTCGAGAAGGACCTGACCCGGCGCACCGGCCGGCCGACCTCCGTGGTCCGCTCGGCGACCCGGCCGGTTCCGCTGTCGTACGAGTACCGGCTCACGCCCATCACGGACACCCTGACCGAGCTCCTGGAGACCAAGCAGGCGCCCGTCTACATCGTGCACTTCACGCAGGCGCAGGCCGTCGAGCGCGCGCAGTCGCTGATGAGCATCAACATGTGCACGCGCGAGGAGAAGGACCAGATCGCCGAGCTGATCGGCAACTTCCGCTTCACCACCAAGTTCGGCCAGAACCTCTCCCGGTACGTCCGGCACGGCATCGGCGTGCACCACGCGGGCATGCTGCCGAAGTACCGGCGGCTCGTGGAGAAGCTCGCCCAGGCGGGCCTCCTGAAGGTGATCTGCGGGACGGACACCCTCGGCGTCGGCGTGAACGTGCCGATCCGCACGGTGCTCTTCACTGCCCTCACCAAGTACGACGGCAACCGCGTGCGCACCCTGCGCGCCCGTGAGTTCCACCAGATCGCGGGCCGGGCGGGCCGGGCCGGCTTCGACACCGCCGGTTTCGTGGTGGCGCAGGCCCCCGAGCACGTCATCGAGAACGAGAAGGCGCTCGCGAAGGCCGGCGACGACCCGAAGAAGCGCCGCAAGGTGGTCCGCAAGAAGGCCCCCGAGGGCTTCGTCGCCTGGTCCGACACGACGTTCGCGAAGCTGATCGAGGCCGAGCCGGAGCCGCTGACCTCCCGCTTCAAGGTCACCAACATCATGCTGCTCTCGGTGATCGCCCGGCCGGGCAACGCCTTCGAGGCGATGCGCAAGCTCCTGGAGGACAACCACGAGCCGCGCAAGGCGCAGCTGCGGCACATCCGCCGGGCCATCGCGATCTACCGTTCACTGCTCGACGGCGGTGTGGTGGAGCAGCTCGACGAGCCGGACGCCGAGGGCCGCACGATCCGTCTGACGGTCGACCTCCAGCAGGACTTCGCGCTCAACCAGCCGCTGTCGACGTTCGCGCTGGCCGCCTTCGACCTGCTGGACCCCGAGTCCCCCTCGTACGCCCTGGACATGGTGTCCGTCGTCGAGTCGACGCTCGACGACCCGCGCCAGATCCTCGCCGCGATGCAGAACAAGGCGCGCGGGGAGGCCGTGGGGCAGATGAAGGCGGACGGCGTCGAGTACGAGGAGCGGATGGAGCGGCTCCAGGACATCTCGTACCCGAAGCCGCTGGAGGAGCTGCTCTGGCACGCGTACAACGTCTACCGGAAGTCGCACCCGTGGGTCGGCGACCACCCGGTGTCGCCGAAGTCGGTCATCCGTGACATGTACGAACGGGCCCTGACGTTCACGGAGTTCACCTCCTGGTACGAGCTGGCGCGGACCGAGGGCATCGTCCTGCGGTACCTCGCGAGCGCGTACAAGGCGCTCGACCACACCATCCCGGACGACCTGAAGACGGAGGACCTGGAGGACCTGATCGCCTGGCTGGGCGAGATGGTGCGCCAGGTGGACTCCTCGCTGCTCGACGAGTGGGAGCAGCTGGCCAACCCCGAGGTCCAGACGGCCGAGGAGGCGCAGGAGAAGGCCGACCAGGTCAAGCCGGTCACGGCGAACGCCCGCGCCTTCCGCGTCCTGGTGCGCAACGCCATGTTCCGCCGGGTGGAGCTGGCGGCCCTCGACAACGTCGACGCGCTCGGCGAGCTGGACGCGGAGGCGGGCTGGGACGCGGACGCGTGGGGCGAGGCGATGGACGCCTACTGGGACGAGTACGACGACCTCGGTACGGGTCCGGACGCGCGCGGCCCGAAGCTGCTGGCGATCGAGGAGGACGCGGCGCACGGCCTGTGGCGCGTCCGGCAGACCTTCGCCGACCCGAACGGCGACCATGACTGGGGTATCAGCGCGGAGGTGGATCTCGCGGCCTCCGACGAGGAGGGCCGGGCGGTGGTCCGCGTGACGTCCGTCGGACAGCTGTAGAGGAGAAACGGGATGACCAACCCCGCCGAGAGGCTCGTGGACCTGCTCGACCTGGAGCAGATCGAGGTGAACATCTTCCGTGGGCGCAGCCCGCAGGAGTCGCTGCAGCGGGTCTTCGGCGGGCAGGTCGCCGGGCAGGCCCTGGTGGCGGCCGGCCGCACCACGGAGGGCGACCGGCCGGTGCACTCGCTGCACGCCTACTTCCTGCGGCCCGGGCGGCCCGGGGTGCCGATCGTGTACCAGGTGGAGCGGGTGCGGGACGGCCGGTCGTTCACCACCCGGCGGGTCACGGCCGTCCAGGAAGGCCGGACGATCTTCAACCTCACGGCCTCCTTCCACAGGCCGGAGGGGGGTGCCTTCGAGCATCAGCTGCCGCCGCGGCACCTGACCGACCCGGACACCCTGCCGAACCTGGCGGACGAGATCCGCGAACACCTGGGCGCGCTGCCGGAGGCCCTGGAGCGGATGGCCCGCCGGCAGCCCTTCGACATCCGGTACGTGGACCGGCTGCGGTGGACCCAGGAGGAGGTCAAGGACGCGGACCCGCGGAGCGCGGTGTGGATGCGGGCCGTCGGCCCCCTGGGCGACGACCCGCTGGTCCACACGTGCGCCCTGACGTACGCCTCGGACATGACGCTCCTGGACGCGGTCCGCATCCCGGTCGAACCGCTCTGGGGCCCGCGGGGCTTCGACATGGCCTCCCTGGACCACGCGATGTGGTTCCACCGGCCGTTCCGGGCGGACGAGTGGTTCCTGTACGACCAGGAGTCCCCGATCGCGACGGGCGGCCGGGGCCTGGCCCGCGGCCGCATCTACGACCGCGAGGGCAGGCTGCTCGTGTCGGTGGTCCAGGAGGGCCTGTTCAGGAAGCTGTAGTCCTTCCGCTCACTCGAACTCGGTACCGCCCTTGCGGGTCAGATAGGCCGGGCTGACGGCCTTGGCGATGGCCCGGCCGCCGGTGACCGGGCTGTACCGCTCGGTCGCGGGCCGGATGACGACGCCCTCCCGCAGGTGGGTCTCCCGTCCGGAGACGGTCTCGCGGCCGGTGGCGAGCGCGAGGACGGTGCCGAGGGCGTACGGCCCGGAGTACAGGCGCGGCACGAACGCCACCTCACCGGCGTCGATCACCGCCTCGGGGTCCAGCCACCGCACCTGCCCGTCGATCTCGGCGGACACGTCGAAGAGGGCGTAGCCGACGGTCTCGGAGCGGGCGTCGGCGCCGTAGGCGAGGTCCTGGACCCCGGAGCCGTACACCTCGCCGAAGAGCCCCACGCGGCGGGCGCCGAGCCTCTTGGCGAGCCGCTCGGCGACGCCGGCGAGCCCGTGGCCGTGGACGGCGCGCCAGTACAGGTTGCGCGGGTCCTCCCGGAGGGCGAGGCCCTTCGCCCCGAACCCCTTGGACGTGACCTGGACACGGCCGTCCTCGGCGTGGAAGGTCAGCAGGCAGGCGGTGCCGTGGAGCTTCTCCGTCAGGACGACGGGCTCACCCGGCTCGAACACGTCCGGGTAGCGCTGCAGGTTCTCGATGTCGACCCAGGGCAGAAGATCGGGCGCGGCCTCGACCTCTCCGTCCATCGTCGGCGGTATCGGCGGCACCCACTTGCTGATCCCGAGCGTCTCCGCGAAGTCGGTTCCCTCGGCGGCGGCCCGCGCCAGGTCGGTCCCGGCGAGCGCGGCGGGCCGGCACACGAGCCCCTGGGACAGCTCCCCGCGCAGCCGGACGGCCTTCACCCGGTCCGCGTTCCCCCCGGCGAGCCGCCCGGTGAGCCCCAGCTCCTCGACGAGCGCGAGGGGCAGCACGGCCTGCTCGGGGATGTAGACGGCGACATCGCCCGTCTTGTAGATCCCCTTGGCGACGACGGCCCGGTAGAGCCCGACCTGGGCGAGTTCGAGGGCGTCGGCGTTGGGATGCGGATGAACGGTGAGGACTTCGGCGGTGACGCGCAGGGTGGACATGCTCAGGACTCCGGTCGCTCGGGTTTCGGTCTCATCGCCGGACATCCTGACGGGCCACGAAACCGCTGGCCCAACGGTTTTGACGGCTGATAGCGTCGCGCGCCGCGCCCGGCGGCGCCTGTTTGGGTCGGGGCGCAGTCGTCCAGGGAGAGTGCGTTCTTGGCGCGCTCGACGGACTCCTCCGAGGCGGGTCCGCCGGGATTCTCGGTGGCAAGGGCCTGGTTGAGCGCGACGAAGGGGCGCATCCGCCGCTCGTAGCGGGCATACGCGGTGCGGTGGTCGCCGCGGGCCCGGATCGGCACGGTGATCGCCGGGACCGCCCCCGCCGGGCCGGCCCGCAGACGCCCGTCGACCGCCCCGGATCCCCCTCGTCGAAGGCCGGCGGGCCTAGGCATCGTGCCTGGCGGGTCCTCGCCTCAGTCGGCCGACGGGTCCAGGCCCGGCAGGGTGTCCTGTTCCACCTCGTGGCGGCGGGTGCGGATGTCCGGGGGCGCCGGGTGGAGTTTCGCGTCACAGGTGGGGCCCAGACCCGTGCGGCGGGAGTCCGCGCCGGTCAGGGGGCGGCCGCAGAGGCGGCAGTACACGCGGCGCGGTCCTGGCTCGGGTGTGGAATCGATCGCGATTGCCAGTGGTTCGTCTCCCATGCTGAGATCAAACCCTATTCCGACGAGGAGCAGTCCATGAGCCTGTACGACATTCCGCTGAAGACCCTGACCGGTGAGCCGGTCTCCCTTGCCGACTACCGCGACCGGGCCGTGCTCGTGGTGAACGTGGCCTCCAAGTGCGGGCTCACCCCGCAGTACGCGGGTCTGGAGCGGCTGCAGAAGGAGTACGGGGAGCGCGGCTTCACCGTGCTCGGGGTGCCCTGCAACCAGTTCGCCGGGCAGGAGCCGGGCAGCGCCGAGGAGATCGCGACCTTCTGTTCGGCGACGTACGGGGTGTCCTTCCCGCTCCTGGAGAAGACGGACGTGAACGGGGACGGGCGCCACCCGCTCTATTCCGAGCTGGTGAAGGTCGCCGACTCCGAGGGCGAGGCCGGTGACGTGCAGTGGAACTTCGAGAAGTTCCTCATCGGCCGCGACGGGCAGGTCACCCGCTTCCGTCCCCGCACCGAGCCGGATGCCCCCGAGGTCGTCTCCGCCATCGAGGCCCAGCTTGTCTGACGCGCGCGTCGTCGAACGGCTGCGGGCCGCCGGGTGCGTCTTCGCCGAGGAAGAGGCGGAGATGATCCTCGCGGCCGCGGCCGGGCCCGCCGAGCTCGACCTCATGGTCGAGCGGCGGGCCTCCGGCCTGCCCCTGGAGCACGTCGTGGGCTGGGCGGAGTTCGCCGGTCTGCGGATCGAGGTCGACGGCGGGGTCTTCGTGCCCCGGCGGCGTACGGAGTTCCTCGTCGGCCACGCGGTGGAGCTGGCCCGGCCCGGCGCCGTCTGCGTCGACCTGTGCTGCGGCTCCGGCGCGGCGGGCGCGGTGCTGCTCGACCGGGTGGAGGGCGTGGAGGTGCACGCCTCGGACATCGAGCCGGCGGCGGTGCGCTGCGCCCGGCGGAACGTCGAGCCGCGCGGGGGGCGGGTGTACGAGGGGGACCTCTTCGCGCCGCTGCCGCCCGAGCTGCGCGGCCGGGTGGGGGTTCTGGTCGCCAACGTGCCGTACGTACCGAGCGGGGAGATAGAGCTGCTGCCGCCCGAGGCCCGTGACCACGAGCCGCACGTCACGCTCGACGGCGGCGCGGACGGGCTCGAGGTCATGCGGCGGGTCGCCGCCGAGGCGCCGGAGTGGCTGGCGCCGGGCGGGCACCTGCTGGTGGAGACGAGCGAGCGGCAGGCGCAGACGGCCCTCGCGGTGATGTCCGGGGCCGGTCTGGCGCCGCGCGTCGTCACCTCCGAGGAGTGGTGGGCGACGGTCGTCGTCGCGACCAGGCCGTAGGGCGGACACGGGAGCGGCCCGGTCGGGCCGCTCCCGTGTCCGGCGTCCTCAGGCCTGCCTCGGCACCAGGCGGCAACGGGCCGGGCCCGTCGCGTACAGGGTGATCGCGGCGCCGACCGGCACCTCGGTGTCGACGGCCTCCAGGCCGTACTTCTGGAGGATCATCGCCAGCGCGATCACCGACTCCAGCATCGAGAAGTGCTGGCCGATGCAGGCGCGCGGGCCGCCGCCGAAGGGGTACCAGGCGTACCGGGGGCGGGCCGCCTCCGCCTCGGGCGTGAAGCGGTCCGGGTCGAAGCGCTCCGGGTCCTCCCAGTAGGCGGGGTGCCGGTGGGTGACCCAGGAGGAGACGATGACGTCCGCGCCCGCCGGGATGGTGACGCCGTCGACCACGGTCTCCGCGACGGCGCGGCGGCCGGTGGCGGGGGCGGCGGGGAAGAGGCGCATCGTCTCCTTGAGCACCTGCGTGAGGTAGGGCAGCGCGTCCAGGTCGGCGGCGCCGGGGGTACGGCCGCCGAGGACCCGGTCGATCTCCTCGTGGGTCCGCTTCAGCACCTCCGGGTGCCGGGCGAGGAGGTGGAGGGCGAAGCCGAGGGAGGTGGCGGTGGTCTCGTGTCCGGCGAGCAGGAAGACGAGGACCTGCTCGCGCAGCTCGGTGGCGTCGAAGCTGCCGTCCTCGGCGCTCTCGGCCTCGACGAGCAGGGTGAGGAGGTCGTCGCCGTCGGCGGAGGCCCGGCCGGAGCCGCGCCGCTCGGCGATGATCCGGTCGCACACCTCGTACAGCGCCTGGTGGACGGCGGCGGCCTTGCGGTTGCCGGGGGTGGGCCAGTCGCGGGGGAAGCTGACCGGGGAGAAGCCACGGCGCAGCACATAGGCGCCGACCTCGGGGAAGCAGCGCTCGACGATCTCGACGGCCGCGTCGACGTCGGTGCCGAAGAGGATGCGGGCGACCGCGCGCAGGGCGAGGCGGGTCATCTCGTGGAGGACGTCGACGGTCTCGGCGCCGTTGTCCTGCCATTCGCCGATGAGTGTGGTGACCTCGGCGGCGACGGCCCCCGCGTAGCCGTCGACGCGGCGCTTGGTGAAGAGGGGCTGGACGAGCCGGCGCTGGCGGAGGTAGTCCTCGTCCTGGCTGGTCAGCAGGCCGTTGCCGAAGGACTCGCGGATCTCCTGGTAGAAGGCGTTGTCCTTGCGGAAGTTGGCGGACTCCGCGGCGAGGACCTGCTGGGCGCCCTCGGCGGAGAAGATGCCGTAGAAGGTGGCGCGGATCCCGGGCGGGCCCGCGGTCATCTTCACGACGTCTCCGTGCTCGCGCTGGGCGCGCAGGTAGGTGCCCAGCGAGTCGCTCTTGAGATCGAGCATGGAGCCGAGGAGCGGAAGTCCCTCGAGCCGGGGTGCTTCGGTTCCGGTGGTGGCCATGATCGGTTCCCCCTTGATCGTCACTGGCCCGGTGATTGTTCCTCAGGAAGTAACCCACAGCCAGCCGGGGTCGAACAGCCGACCGGATCCAGCCTGTTGGCGTGAAATGCCCGGCGGCCCGGGGGCCCGTTGTCAGTGGCGTCTGCGAGGCTCGCCCTCATGGACGAGCGACCCGAGCTGACACTGCAGCTGACCATCGACTGCGCCGACCCCCAGCGCCTGGTGCCCTTCTGGCTGGACGCCCTGCGGTACGTCCCGGACCCGCCGCCCGCCGGCCACGCCACCTGGCGGGCGTACTGGGAGGCGATCGGCGTGCCGGAGGACGAGCTGGGCGAGGACGCCGGGGAGCTCCCGGAGTCCATCGTCGACCCGAGGGGCGTGGGTCCCCGCGTCTGGTTCCAGCGCGTCCCGGAGCCCAAGACCGTCAAGAACCGCGTCCATCTGGATCTCAAGGTCGGCGGCGGCCGCGAGGTCCCCCTCGCCGTCCGGCGCGAGCGCGTGGACGGCGAGGTGACCCGGCTGACGGCGCTCGGCGCGACCGTCCTCTACGCGATGGACGAGCCGAACGGCATGGACTACTACGCGGTGGTCCTGCAGGACCCGGAGGGCAACGAGTTCTGCATCGTGTGAACGGTCGCGCTACTTCGCGAGCGCGCGGCTGATGACCATGCGCTGGATCTCGCTCGTGCCCTCGAAGATCGTGTAGATGGCCGCGTCGCGGTGCATGCGCTCCACCGGGTACTCGCGGGTGTAGCCGTTGCCGCCGAGGATCTGGATGGCCTGGGCGGTGACCTTCTTGGCGACCTCGCTCGCGTACAGCTTGGACATGGAGCCCTCGGCCGCGGTGAAGGGCTTGCCGGCGGTGGCCATCCAGGAGGCGCGCCAGACGAGGAGGCGGGCGGCGTCGATCTGGGTGGCCATGTCGGCGAGCTGGAAGGCGACGCCCTGGTTCTCGATGATCGGGCGGCCGAACTGGACGCGGGTCTTGGCGTAGTCGAGGGCGACCTCGTAAGCGGCGCGGGCGGTGCCGACGGCCATGGCGCCGACCGCCGGGCGGGAGGCCTCGAAGGTGGCCATGGCGGCGTTCTTGACGCGCTCGCCGCCCGCCCTGGCCTTCTCCCGGGCGCGGGCGAGGCGCTCGTCCAGCTTGTCCTTGCCGCCGAGCAGGCAGGAGCCGGGCACGCGGACGTCCTCCAGGACGACCTCGGCGGTGTGGGAGGCGCGGATGCCGTGCTTCTGGAACTTCTGGCCCTGGGAGAGGCCGGGGGTGTTCGGCGGCACGATGAAGGAGGCGTGGCCCTTGGAGCCGAGCTCGGGGTCGACGACGGCGACGACGACGTGCACGTTGGCGATGCCGCCGTTGGTCGCCCAGGTCTTGGTGCCGTTGAGGACCCACTCGTCCTTGGCCTCGTCGTACACGGCGCGGGTGCGCATGGAGGCGACGTCCGAACCGGCGTCGGGCTCGGAGGAGCAGAAGGCGGCGACCTTGACGTCGTTCGCGTCGCCGTACATCTGGGGGACCCAGGTGCCGATCTGCTCCTCTGTGCCGTTGGCGAGGACGCCGACGGCGGCGAGGCCGGTGCCGACGATGGAGAGGGCGATGCCGGCGTCGCCCCAGAAGAGCTCCTCCATCGCCATCGGGATGCCGAGGCCGGTCGGGTCGAAGAACTGCTGGGCGTAGAAGTCGAGGGAGTAGATGCCGAGCTTGGCCGCTTCCTGGATGATCGGCCAGGGAGTCTCCTCACGCTCGTCCCACTCGGCGGCCGCGGGGCGCATCACATCGGCGGCGAAGCCGTGGAGCCAGTCGCGGACCTGCTTCTGGTCCTCGTTGAGTTCGAGCGTGAACTCGCCCATGTTCCCTCCCAGCATGACGTTACTTGCGGTAACAGCAGTCTGTTACCGACGGGTAGAGGCTGTCAACCTGCGATGGAGCCCTTCGGCCCGACCGACATCGGATCCCGGCCGGGTGTTACGTTGCGACAGCCTCACGAATCGCACGGGCGGGGAGACACGCACATGGACATCGCACACCGGGACACCCACCAGCAGACGCCCGCCGAGCAGCGGCGCCGCGAGCTGCTGGAGGCGGCGGACCGGGTGGTGCTCCGGGACGGCCCCCGGGCGTCCATGAACGCGATCGCCGCCGAGGCCGGGATCACCAAGCCGATCCTCTACCGCCACTTCGGCGACAAGGGCGGGCTCTACCGCGCCCTCGCCACCCGGCACACCGACGCGCTCCTCGCCTCGCTGCGCGCCTCCCTCGACGCGCCCGCCGACCGGCGCCGCCGCGTCGAGGCCACGCTCGACACGTACCTGGCGTCCATCGAGGCGATGCCCCAGGTCTACCGCTTCCTCATGCACCCGGCGGAGGAGCCGCACCAGACCGAGCAGGGCTTCGACGTCGGCCGCCACTCGGCCCCGCTGCTCCGCCGCATGGGCGAGGAGCTCGGGCAGGTCATCGCCGAGCGCGTCGACCTGGGCCCGGCCGCCGAGGCCCAGGCCAGGATCTGGGGCCACGGCATCGTCGGCATGATGCACGCGGCCGGCGACTGGTGGCTCGGCGAACGCCCCTGCTCCCGCGCCGAACTCGTCAAGAGCCTGGCGGACCTGCTGTGGGGTCGCCTGGCGGAGGCGGACGACCGGCCGGGCGGGCCGGGGTTCTGACGGAGTTCCGAAGCGGCGGGGGCCTGCGGACACCCCCGTTCCCTAGGCGATCCGGTCCGCCCCGCTCCCCCACGGCTGCTTGCGGATCGTGCGCAGCAGGCGTGACTTGCGCCACCCCGTGACGTGGTCCGCGTAGACCCCGCCCTCCAGGTGGTCCGTCTCGTGCTGGAGGCAGCGGGCGAAGAACCCCGTGCCCTCGATCCGTATCGGAGTGCCGTCCAGGCGGACGCCCTCCACCACCGCGCGGTCGAAGCGCGGCGTCGGCGCCTCCAGGCCCGGCAGGGACAGGCAGCCCTCGGGGCCGCGGATCTCGTCGCCGTCCGCCTCCACCAGGCGCGGGTTCACCACATGCCCCAGGTGGCGGTTCTCCTCGTCGTCGGGGCAGTCGTACACGAAGACCCGCAGGCCCACGCCGACCTGGTTCGCCGCCAGGCCCACGCCGTGCGCCGCGTACATCGTGGCGAACATGTCCTCGACGAGACGGGCCAGTTCGGGTCCGAAGTCGGTGACGGGCGCGCAGGGCGTGTGCAGTACGGGGTCGCCGAGGAGCGTCATCGCTCGGACGAGGCCGGAACTGCCGGGGATGGGGCGGTTTCGCATGGCCGTAAGGGTACGGTCCGGCGTGACCTCCGTGTTTCGTGCGGCCGCTTGCCGGTGCCGCTGTTCGGGCTGCTGGCCGGATCTCGATAGGCTGAGCCCGGACCGACGCAAGGAGGAACAAGAACGATGTCAGGACACCCCGGTAATCCAGAGCCGCTGTCGCCGCGCGCCAAGCTGGCCGTGACGGCGGGCAAGGCCGCGGCCGCGGTGTCGCGTGCGGCCGGGCGCGGCAGCGGATCGGTGATCGGCGGCCGGGTGGCGCTGAAGCTCGACCCCGACCTGCTCGGTCGGCTCGCGCAGCACCTGGACGTCGTCCTGGTGTCGGCGACCAACGGCAAGACCACCACGACCCGGCTGATCGCGGAGGCCCTGCGCGCCGCCGGTCCCGTGGTCTCCAACGCCCTCGGCGCCAACATGCCCGCGGGCATCACCTCGGCGCTGGCCGGCGGCTCGGAGTCCAAGTTCGGCGTGATCGAGGTCGACGAGAAGTACCTCGCCGGCGTCGCCAGGGACACCACGCCCAAGGCGATCGCGCTGCTCAACCTCTCCCGCGACCAGCTCGACCGCGCGGCCGAGACCCGGATGCTCGCCGAGAAGTGGCGCGAGGGCCTCAACGGCACCAAGGCCGTGGTCATCGCGAACGCCGACGACCCGCTGATCGTGTGGGCCGCCTCCTCCTCCCCGAACGTGGTGTGGGTCGCCGCCGGCCAGGAGTGGAAGGACGACGCCTGGTCGTGCCCCGCCTGCGGCGGTGTGATGCAGCGCCCCGGCGACGACTGGTTCTGCGGCGAGTGCGGCTTCCGCCGTCCCGCGCCGAGCTGGGCGCTCAGCGGCGACCACGTGCTCGACCCGCACGGTTCGGCCTGGCCGATCCGGCTCCAGCTGCCCGGCCGCGCCAACAAGGCGAACGCCGCGACCTCGGCGGCCGTCGCCGCCGTCTTCGGGGTGCCGCCGCAGGTGGCCCTGGAGCGCATGTACCAGGTGCAGGCCGTCGCCGGACGCTACGACGTGGTCTCCTTCCAGAACCGCGACCTGCGTCTGCTCCTCGCGAAGAACCCGGCAGGCTGGCTCGAAACGTTTTCCCTCATCGACGGGCCGCCCGCCCCGGTGATCCTCTCCGTCAACGCGCGCGGCGCCGACGGCACGGACACCTCCTGGCTGTGGGACGTGGACTACGGCCGGCTCGCCGGCCACCCGATCATGGTGATCGGCGACCGGAAGCTGGACCTGGCGGTCCGCCTGGAGGTCGCGGGGGTGGACTTCCGCGTCTGCGAGACGATCGACGAGGCCGTCGCGATGGCCCCGCCCGGGCAGATCGAGCTGATCGCCAACTACACCGCCTTCCAGGACGTCCGCCGCCGCGTCGGCAACTGACCCGTAGAGGACTTGCAGCATGAGTGACAGCAGCCTGCGCCTGGTCTGGGTCTACCCGGACCTGCTCAGCACCTACGGCGACCAGGGCAACGTCCTGGTCGTCCAGCGCCGTGCCGAACAGCGCGGCCTCAGCGTCGAGCGCGTCGACGTCCGCAGCGACCAGCCGGTGCCGACCTCGGGCGACATCTACCTGATCGGCGGCGGCGAGGACCGTCCGCAGCGGCTCGCGGCCGAGCGGCTGCGGCGGGACGGCGGCCTGAGCCGGGCCGCCTCCAACGGCGCGATCATCTTCTCGGTCTGCGCCGGGTACCAGATCCTGGGCCACGAGTTCATCAACGACCTCGGCGAGCGCGAGCCCGGCCTCGGGCTCATCGACGTGATCTCGACCCGCGGCGAGGGCGCCCGCTGCGTCGGCGACGTCCTCGCGGACATCGACCCGCGCCTGGGCCTGCCCCAGCTGACCGGGTTCGAGAACCACCAGGGCATCACCCATCTCGGCCCGACGGCCCGGCCCTTCGCCCGGACCGTCTTCGGCAACGGCAACGGGACCGGCGACGGCACCGAGGGCGCGTACAACGACACCGTCTTCGGTACGTACATGCACGGCCCCGTCATGGCGCGGAACCCGCAGATCGCGGACCTGCTCCTGAAACTGGCCCTCGACGTGAACGCGCTGCCGCCGACCGACGACCGCTGGTACGAGGCGCTGCGCGCGGAGCGCATCGCGGCGGCGACCCAGCCCGCCTGAGCGACGCGGGCCAAGCCCGCCCGAGCGGAGGCGACCCGGCCCGCCCGGGTCAATCCGCGCACCGCTGTGGGTCCCTCGTACGAACGTACGTTGTCCACTGTGCGGACATCCGGTTCGGCCCCGCCACCCTGCGGCGATAGGGTGGCGGGGATCCAGCCGGACGACGTGGTCCGGGAGTCGGCCCACGTTGCAAAGGTTTTTGGGCTATGCGCATTGGCGTGCTCACCTCCGGCGGAGACTGCCCCGGTCTGAACGCTGTCATCCGTTCCGTCGTGCACCGCGCCGTCGTCGATCACGGCGACGAGGTCATCGGCTTCCACGACGGGTGGAAGGGCCTCCTGGAGTGCGACTACCGCAAGCTCGATCTCGACGCGGTGGGCGGCATCCTGGCCCGCGGCGGCACCATCCTCGGCTCCTCGCGGGTCCAGCCCGCGCACCTCGTCGACGGCGTCGAGCGGGCCAAGGGCCACGTCGCCGACCTCGGCCTCGACGCCATCATCCCGATCGGCGGCGAGGGCACCCTCAAGGCGGCCAACCTGCTCTCCGAGGCGGGCCTCCCTATCGTCGGCGTCCCGAAGACGATCGACAACGACATCGCCTCCACCGACGTCACCTTCGGCTTCGACACCGCCGTCACCGTCGCCACCGAGGCCCTCGACCGGCTGAAGACCACCGCCGAGTCGCACCAGCGGGTCCTCGTCGTCGAGGTGATGGGCCGCCACACCGGCTGGATAGCGCTGCACTCCGGCATGGCCGCCGGCGCGCACGCCGTGGTCGTCCCCGAGCGCCCCTTCGACATCGACGAGCTGACCGCCCGGGTCGGCGAGCGCTTCGAGGCCGGCAAGCGGTTCGCGATCGTGGTCGTCGCCGAGGGCGCCAAGCCGCGCGAGGGCTCGATGGACTTCAAGACCGCCGGGACCGACATCTACGGCCACGAGCGCTTCACCGGCATCGCCAACCAGCTCTCCGCAGAGCTGGAGGGGCGCCTCGGCAAGGAGGCCCGCCCGGTCATCCTGGGGCACGTCCAGCGCGGCGGCACCCCCACCGCGTACGACCGCGTCCTCGCCACCCGCTTCGGCTGGCACGCCGTCGAGGCGGCGCACCGCGGCGAGTTCGGCATGCTGACCGCCCTGCGCGGCACGGAGATCACGATGGTCCCGCTCGCGCAGGCCGTGGAGACCCTCAAGACGGTCCCGGCCGACCGGTACGACGAGGCGGAGTGCGTGCTCTGACGGCTCCCCTCCGTGACATCCGCCCCCGGTCGCAGTCGCGGCCGGGGGCGGTTCTAGTCTGGTGCGGACAACAAGCGCGAATCGGGCTCCAGGAGTGTACGGATGGATCACAGCGGGCACGGCATGACCACGGATCTGCCGCCGTTCACGCTGGGACGGGGCCTCGAGTTCTCTCCCGACCTCTTCTTCCTGATCGGATGCCTGACGGCGCTCGGTCTGTACGGGTGGGGGGTCGCGCGGCTGCGGCGGCGCGGTGACGCGTGGCCGGTCAGCCGGACGGTGTTCTTCACCGTGGGCGTGCTGAGCGTCGCCCTGGTGATGTGCACCAAGCTCAACGACTACGGCATGGTCATGTTCAGCGTGCACATGGTGCAGCACATGGTGATCTCCATGCTGTCGCCGATCCTGCTGCTGCTCGGGGCGCCGGTGACCCTCGCTCTGCGGGCGCTGCCGGTGGCGGGCCGGGGCTCGACGGGGCCGCGCGAGCTGCTCCTGAAGCTGCTGCACAGCCGGTACATGAGGGTGATCACGCACCCGGCGTTCACGATCTCGATGTTCATCGCGAGCCTGTACGGGCTGTACTTCTCGCCGCTCTTCGACTTCCTGATGGGGTCCAAGGCCGGGCACATCGGCATGATGGTGCACTTCCTGATGGTGGGCCTGGTCTTCTTCTGGCCGATCATGGGGGTGGACCCGGGCCCGCACCGGCCGGGGTACGTCATGCGGATGCTGGAGCTGTTCGCGGGCATGCCGTTCCACGCGTTCTTCGGCATCGCGATGATGATGGCGACGCAGCCGCTGGTGGAGTCGTACAAGAACCCGCCGGCCTCGCTCGGCATCGACGCGCTCACCGACCAGAACGCGGCGGGCGGCATCGCCTGGGCGTTCAGCGAGATCCCGTCCGTCCTCGTCCTGATCGCGCTGGTCTACCAGTGGTACCACTCCGAGCAGCGGCAGGCCGTCCGCAAGGACCGGGCCGCCGACCGGGACGGCGACAAGGAGCTGGAGGCGTACAACGCGTATCTGGCGAGCCTGCAGGCGCGGAGCCGCTGACCTTTCCCCGGCCGTTTCTCGGGCCCGGTGCCGTGCGCGGCGCCGGGCCCTTTCGCGTTCCGGCGCACGTCGGAGCGTCCCGGGAGTAGCGCGCGCCCCTCTCGCGGGGTGACGATGGGCTGGACGGCGTAACCGGCCCCGGCCGGGAGGAGGGCGGGCTGATGTCCGGTCCCACGAAGACGATGGCGGTGCTCACGTGCGCCGCGCTGGTGCTGACGACGGCCTACACGGTGGCACTCGGCAGCAGCGGCTGGCTCTGGTTCGGCCTGGTGGTCCTGATCGTGGTGACGATCGGGATGGCGGCGGCGGACAGCTCCGTACCACCTTCTCCGCGTCCCCGCCCGCCGGGCACCACGTCCTGAGCGGCGCGCCCAGGTCGCTCCCTAGCCGCGCGGGGCCAGGACGATCCAGGTCTGGCCCGGGGCGAAGGGCAGGGGCTTTCCGGCCGGGGTGGTGAAGGTGGTGCCGGACGTCGCCGAGGGGCGGGACCAGCGGGCCTCGTGCGCGCGTCCGTCGCGCAGGACGAGCGCCGTGCCGCTGCCGACGGTCTCGCTGTACGGGGAGACCGAGCCGAAGCGGTCGTGGAAGCGGGAGGGGCGGATCGTGACGCGCTGGACGACGACCGTCTCCGGGGTGAGCGGGCCGGTGTCGGTGGTGCGGGCCGCGCGGCCGTCCATCGCCACCCGCCAGGCGCGGTCGGCGGCGGACCAGGTGAAGGTGTAGCGGGCCGCCGGGTAGCGGACGGACGAGGTCGTGACCGGGGTGCCACCGGGCGGGGCGGGCCCGAAGCGGAAGCCGATGTCCCGGGCGTCGTCGGCGCGCGGGACGGCGGCGAGGGCGCGGCCGGGGCGCAGGTAGAGGTTGTGCGGGGCGGGACGGTCCGCCGAGCGCCGGAAGGCCTGGGGCGTGGTGGTCTCCGTGACGAGGTGGAGGGGCGCGGCCCGCAGCAGCGGGGTGAGGGCGGACTGGGCGCCTGAGTAGGCGAGGACCGGGCGGCCGAAGTCGCGGAGCAGCGCGATGTCGGATTCGCGGGCGCTGCGGACGGGTCCGGTGAGGGCGGGGAGGTGGGAGGAGTAGACGGCCATGAGCCGGGTCACGCCGCCCTCGACCTGTTCGACGTAGACGAGGTCGGCCGCGCCGAGTCCGGTGTGGGGGCGGGCCGCCGGGACGTTGTCGAGCTTCACGGCCAGGACGGGGGCGGGCCGGGCGGGGAGCCCCGTGAAGGGCGAGACGCCCGTGGGCGTGGTCGCGGGTGGGGTGGCCGGTGGGGTGGCGGGCGCGGTCGTCGGCGTGGGGCTGGGCTCCGACGGGCCCGAGTCGGAGCAGCCGTAGAGCCCGGCCGCCGTCAGCGCGCACAGCAGCGCGGTGAGGACGCGGCCGGGGCGCCTGACCCCGCGCTCGCCTGTCATGTGACGCTCCCCCACCAGTGGACCACGGGCCCCGGCAGGGATACAACGGGCGTTGACGGACGACGAACGGGGGCCGCGCGTGTTCTACCAGCTGATGAAGTACGTCCTGCTCGGACCGCTCCTCAGGCTGCTCTTCCGGCCGCGGATCGAGGGGCTCGAACACATCCCGGAGGAGGGCGCGGCGATCGTCGCGGGCAATCACCTCTCCTTCTCCGACCACTTCCTGATGCCGGTGGTCCTGGACCGGCGGATCACGTTCCTGGCGAAGCAGGAGTACTTCACGGGGCCGGGGCTCAAGGGCCGGCTGACGGCCGCCTTCTTCCGGGCCGCCGGGCAGATCCCGGTGGACCGGTCCGGGAAGGAGGCCGGGAAGGCGGCGATCCGGGAGGGCCTCGGCGTCCTCGACCGGGGCGAGCTGCTCGGTATCTATCCCGAGGGGACGCGTTCGCACGACGGCCGGCTGTACAAGGGGAAGGTGGGGGTGGCGGTGATGGCGCTGACGGCCGGGGTGCCGGTGGTGCCGTGCGCGATGGTGGGGACCTTCGAGATCCAGCCGCCGGGGAAGGTCGTGCCGAGGATCCGCCGGGTCACCATCCGGTTCGGGGAGCCGCTGGACTTCTCCCGGTTCGCCGGTTCGGCGGGCGAGAAGGCCGTGGTGCGCGCGGTGACGGACGAGATCATGTACGAGATCCTGCGCCTGTCGGGCCAGGAGTACGTGGACGAGTACGCGGCGGTGGTGAAGGCCGCGGAGGCCGCCTCGGAGAAGTTCCCGGACGGGGAACGCTGAGGGCGGATCCGCGCACGGCGCAATGCACTGTGCCGCCGCCCCGGGCAGCCGTAGCGTCCCGGTCATGACCAAGGGAAACGCGTTCGTGCTGGGTGCGACGGGACAGGTGGGGCGGGCGGCCGTGCGGGCGCTCGTCGCGGACGGCTGGGAGGTGACGGCCGCCTCGCGGGGCGGCTCCAGGGACGACAGGTGGCCGGACGGGGTCCGGGCGGTCCGGCTCGACCGGGACGAGGAGGGCGCGCTGGCGGCGGCGCTCGGCGAGGGCACCGACGTCCTGGTGGACATGGTGGCGTACGACGCCGGGCACGCCGCCCAGCTGACCGGGCTCGCGGACCGGATCGGCTCGGCGGTGGTGATCTCCAGCGGTGCGGTGTACGAGGACGAGCAGGGCCGCAGCTTCGACACCCAGGACCGGCCGGACGGCTTCCCGCGCTATCCGGTGCCGATCCCGGAGTCGCTGGCGACGGTGGCCCCGGGCGACAGCACGTACAGCACCCGGAAGGTCGCCCTGGAGCAGGCGCTGACGGCGGCCGGGGAGCTGCTGCCGACGACGCTGCTGCGGGCCGGCTCGATCCACGGCCCGCACTGCCGGTCGCCGCGCGAGCTGTTCTTCGTGAAGCGGGCGCTCGACCGGAGGCCGGTGCGGGTGCTCGCGTACGGCGGCCTGTCGCAGTTCCATCCGGCGAACGTGGACAACCTGGCCGAGCTGATCCGGCTCGCGGCGGCGCGGCCCGGCACGCGGGTGCTGAACGCCGGCGATCCCGAGGTGCCGACGGTCGCGGAGATCTCGGCGGCCGTGGACGCGGTCGTGGGCGTGGAGAGCGAGCTGGTGCTCGTGGACGGGCCGCCGCCGGTGGGCATCGTGGGTGAGACGCCGTGGGGTCTGGACGCGCCGATCGTGTACGACATGACGGCGGCGGAGCGGGAGTTGGGCTACCGGCCCGTGGTGGGGTACGCGGAGTCGCTGCCGGCGACGGTGGAGTGGCTGACGGAGCGGCTCGCGGGCCGGGAGTGGCTGGAGGCGTTCCCGAACCTCGCGAAGTACGGGCAGGACTGGTTCGACTACGCGGCCGAGGACGCCTGGCTCGCCTCGCGTTGACGCACGGGCGCGGACGCGCGGAGGGGCGGCCGCCGTGTGGCGACCGCCCCCTTGTGGCGTGGTGCGGGTGTTACGGCTTGGGCGTGGCGTGCGGCTCGCACGTCACGTCCTGGCTGTCCACCTTGCCGGTGAGCAGGTACGTCTCGACCCGGGTGTTGATGCAGGGGTTCACCAGGCCGGTGACGCCGTGCGAGCCGGCGTTCTGCTCGGTGATGAGACGCGAGCCCTTGAAGCGCTTGTGCAGCTCGACCGCGCCGGCGTACGGCGTCGCCGCGTCACGCTCGGACTGGACGATGAGCACCGGCGGCAGGCCCTTGCCGGTCTTGACCTGGGTCGGCTTCTGGCGCGGCGCGGACCAGGTGGCGCACGGCAGGTTCATCCAGGCGTTGGCCCAGGTCATGAACGGGTACTTCTCGTGGAGGGCGGTGTTGTCCCGGTCCCACTTGTTCCAGTTCGTCGGCCAGGGCGCGTCGGCGCACTCGACGGCGGTGTAGACGGCGTTGCCGTTCTCCGACGCGATGTTGCCGGCGGTGTCGGTGAGGTCGGCGGCGGCACCGTCGATGAGCGGCTGCGGGTCACCCGCGGCGTACGCGCTCCAGGCCTCCGCGACCGGGGCCCACCCGGAGTCGTAGTACGGGGCGCTCTGGAAGAAGCCGATGAGCTCGGCCGGTCCGACCTTGCCGCCCAGGGGCTCCTTCTTGGCGGCGGCGCGCAGGGTCACCCACTGCTGCTGGACCTTCTCCAGGGTGTCGCCGAGGTGGTACGTGGCGTCGTTCTGGGCGACCCAGGTCATCCAGTCCTTCAGACGACCCTCGAAGGCGATGTCCTGCTCCAGGTTGGCCTGGTACCAGATGTTGCTCTTCGCCGGGTTGACCACGCTGTCGACGATCATGCGGCGCACGTGGTTCGGGTACAGCGTGCCGTAGACGGCGCCCAGGTAGGTGCCGTACGAGACGCCGATGAAGTTGAGCTTCTTCTCGCCGAGCGCGGCCCGGATGACGTCGAGGTCACGGGCGGTGTTGCGCGTCGTCATGTAGGGCAGCATGTCGCCGCTCTTCTCGGCGCAGCCCTTGGCGTACTCGGCGGCCAGCTTGCGCTGGGCGAGCTTGTCCGCCTCGCTGTCCGGGACCGGGTCGAGCTTCGGGCCCTTGACGAACTCGGTCGGGTCGACGCAGGAGATGGGCGCCGAGTGGCCGACACCGCGCGGGTCGAAGCCCACGAAGTCGTACGCCTTCGAGGTGTTCACCCAGAGCGGGTTCTTGGTGGTGACCCGGCGCGGGAAGCGCAGACCGGAACCGCCGGGGCCGCCCGGGTTGTAGAGCAGCGCGCCCTGGCGCTCGGCGGGCGTGCCCGTGGACACGACGCGGTCCACGGCGAGCTTGATCTTCTTGCCGTTCGGCTTGGCGTAGTCGACCGGGACGGTGACCCAGCCGCACTGGATGGGCTTGGCCAAGCCCCAGTCGGCCGGGCAGTCCTGCCAGTCGATGCCGGCCTTGGCGGCCTCGGCGGCGGCGATGGTCGCGCCCCACGCCTCTTCGTCACGGTCGTGGCCGGTGACCGCACCGGCCGTGGGCGCCGCGAGCGCGGTCGCCATGAGCGTGCCCGCTATCAGAGTGCCGGCCGAGCCGAGCACTGCTGTGCGTCTCAATGGTCCTCCCCCAGAAGGAGTCTGTGTGTCCGGGGGATCCTTTCGTCCCTGGGGCTCACGATGAAAGGGCGTACACCTGTTTCTTTGCCGAACCAATAACCGGTGACAGGTGTACCGCTGAGCGGTGAACGTGCGGAGACGGTCAGAACGGGACGATTCCGACAAGTACTTCGTCGAGGAGCCGGCGCAGGGCGAGCGCGTCCGGGGCGACGGCGGTGGCGAGGGCGGCGGGCCCGGCAAGCGGGCTGACCACGGCGTTCTCCCCGAACCGCCGTGCTTCCACCGGCTTGTCGGCGAACGCCGGGTCGACGACGAGGAGTTGGCCGGTGGCCCGGTGGCCGCCGAGGACCGCGCCACCGTCCCAGCCGCCGGGCGCGCCCGGGCCGAAGGCCAGCTCCTGGTCGAGCAGGGGGCGACCGGCGCGGCGGACGGTGAGGCGGGTGGTGAGGGTGCCGGGCGGCTCGCCGTGCCGGCCGAGGACCTGTTCCTCACGGAGGACGAGCCGGGCGGTGGACGCGAGGTCGACGGTGGTGCGCATCCGCAGGTCCGAGCCGGCGGCGGAGATGAGCTGTTCGGGCAGCCAGCGGAGCTCGGCGTCCTCGCCGACGGCGATCCTGACGTCGTACGTGGCGGGGTCGGCGCTCCGGCCGGGCAGGGCGAGGGTGGCGGCGGCCGAGTCGACCAGGAGCCGGGCCCCGTCCCGTACCTCCGTCTCGATCGCGAGCCGGTCGCCGCCGAGCGGGGCGCTCATGGCCCCGACGACGGTGACCCGGGTGTACGGTGCGGCGGCCCGGGTGCGGCGCAGGGCGAGGGGGCCGTCGCTCACCAGGAGCGGGAGGCCGCCGTCGGCCTCGGCGGCGATCCGGGCGGTGGCGTGCAGGCTCACGCGGTCCACGCCGCGAGCTGTGCCCGGACCCAGTCGGCGACGGGGGCGACGCCGTTCTCACCGCGCAGCGAGGTGAAGGCCACGGGCAGCTCGCCGCGCTGTTCCTTCGCGTCGCGGGCCATCCGGTCCAGGTCGGAGCCGACGTGCGGGGCGAGGTCGGTCTTGTTGACGACGAGGAGGTCGGCGGTGGTGACGCCGGGGCCGCCCTTGCGGGGGATGTCGTCGCCGCCGGCCACGTCGATGACGAAGATCTGGGCGTCGACGAGCCCCTTGGAGAAGGTGGCGGTGAGGTTGTCGCCGCCTGACTCGACGAGGATGAGATCCAGGGGGCCGACCGTGTCCTCGAGCTCCTCGACGGCTTCGAGGTTGGCGGAGATGTCGTCGCGGATGGCGGTGTGCGGGCAGGCGCCGGTCTCCACGGCCTGGATGCGCTCGGGCGGCAGGACGGCGTTGCGGAGCAGGAACTCGGCGTCCTCGCGGGTGTAGATGTCGTTGGTGACGACGGCGAGGGAGAGCGTGTCGCGAAGCTCGCGGCAGAGGGCGGCGACGGTGGCGGTCTTGCCGGAGCCGACGGGTCCGCCGAGCCCGATGCGCAGGGCGCGGCGGGTGCCGTCGGGCCGGTGGGCGTCGGCGGAGACGGCGCCGTGGTGGGTGTGGGCGTGGTCGAGGTGCATGGGGCGGCTCCTGGGGGGTGCTGCGTGTTTACGAGGCGAAGAGGCGGACCGGCCAGGCCGCGTGCTGTTCGGCGGTGAGGTCGAGCAGCGGGGCGGAGGCGGCGGGCAGGGCGTCGACGCCCTGCCGGGCGGCTTCGGCGGCGCGTGCGGCCACCTGGTCCATCTCGGGCGTGAGGCGGGCCAGGACGGCGGTGGCCTGGTAGGGGTCGAGGCTGAGGAGGCGGACGGCCGCGGTCGCCGGGCCGCCGACCGTCTCGTACGCGACGCAGTGCGCCGCGTCCTCGGGGCCGAGTCCGGCGGCCCGGGCGGCGGTGCCGAGGACGACGGGCTGGTGGGCGCCGCGCGGGAACGCGTCGGCGAGCGCGTCGAGTTCGGGGCTCGGCCAGGCGGCGCGGGCGGCCCGCATCAGCTGGCGGCCGAGCTTGCGGGCGGCGGCGCGCAGGGCTTCCGAAGGGGTGCGGGCGTCGGCCGCCGCGTCGAGCTCGAACGGGTCGAGTCCGTGCGCGGCCCCGGCGGCGAGGGCCGCCGAGGTGAGGCCGGTGGTGTGCAGGCGGCCCCGGCAGAAGGCCTCCAGGTCGGTGGCGTCCTTGATGCGGCCGGCCTTGACGGCGGCCTCGGCGCCGCCGGAGTGGGCGTGCCCGCCGGCGGGGAACCGCCCGTCGGCGAGCACGAGGAGAGCCGAGCGTGTCG
This sequence comes from Streptomyces sp. NPDC002825, assembly GCF_040295385.1. Taxonomy (NCBI): domain Bacteria; kingdom Bacillati; phylum Actinomycetota; class Actinomycetes; order Kitasatosporales; family Streptomycetaceae; genus Streptomyces; species Streptomyces sp. NPDC002825. The sequence goes on along the minus strand of NZ_JBEOVH010000005.1, from coordinate 159,370 downwards.
TCATCAGAAGAGGAAGTAACGCTGGGCCATGGGCAGTTCGGCGGCGGGGGCCGGTTCGACCGTCTCGCCGTCGATGGTCACCGAGAAGGTGTCGGCGTCGACCTCGACCCGGGGCAGGGCGTCGTTCTCGCGCATGTCGGCCTTGGTGACCCGCCGGGTGGAGCCGATGGCGGTGAACTCCTTGTGCAGCCCGAGCTTTCGGGGCAGGTCGTCCTCGATCGCCGCCTGGGCGACGAAGTTGACCGAACCGGCCGCGGCGGCCCGGCCGAGCGCGCCGAACATCGGGCGGGGCAGGACCGGCTGGGGCGTGGGGATGGAGGCGTTGGCATCGCCCATCTGCGCGTAGGCGATCTGGCCGCCCTTGACGACGACGAGCGGCTTCACGCCGAAGAAGGCGGGCTCCCAGAGGACCAGGTCGGCGAGCTTGCCGGGCTCGACCGAGCCGATGAGGTGGTCCATGCCCTGGGCGACGGCCGGGTTGATCGTGTACTTGGCGACGTAACGACGGGCCCGGTGGTTGTCGGCGGCACCGTCGCCGGGCAGGGCGCCGCGGCGCTTCTTCATGACGTGCGCGGTCTGCCAGGTCCGCATGATCACCTCGCCGATCCGGCCCATGGCCTGGGAGTCGGAGGAGATGATCGAGATGGCGCCGAGGTCGTGGAGGACGTCCTCGGCGGCGATGGTGGAGGGCCGGATGCGGGACTCCGCGAAGGCGAGGTCCTCGGGGACGGCCGGGTTGAGGTGGTGGCAGACCATCAGCATGTCGAGGTGTTCCTCGATGGTGTTGACGGTGTGCGGCCGGGTCGGGTTGGTCGAGCTGGGCAGCACGTACGGCTCGGAGACGACGGTGATGATGTCGGGGGCGTGCCCGCCGCCGGCGCCCTCCGTGTGGTAGGCGTGGATCGTGCGCCCGGCGATGGCGGCGAGGGTGTCGCCGACGAAGCCCGCCTCGTTCAGGGTGTCGGTGTGGATGGCGAGCTGGGCGCCGGTCTCCTCGCACACGCTCAGACAGGCGTCGATGACGGCGGGGGTGGCGCCCCAGTCCTCGTGGATCTTGAAGCCGAGGGCTCCGCCGCGCAGCTGGGAGTGCATCGCCTCCCGGGACATCGTGTTGCCCTTGCCGAGCAGGCCGATGTTGACGGGGAAGGTGTCCAGGGCCTCGAACATCCGGGCCATGTGCCAGGGGCCGGGCGTGACCGTGGTCGCCTTGGTGCCCTCGGCGGGGCCGGTGCCGCCGCCGACGAGGGTGGTGACGCCGGTGGCGAGGGCCTGCTCGACGACGGTCGGCGAGATGAAGTGGACGTGGGTGTCGACGGCGCCCGCGGTGACGATGCGGCCGTTGCCGACGATGACCTCGGTCTCGGGGCCGATGACGAGGTCCGGGTGGACGCCGTCCATGGTGTCGGGGTTGCCGGCCTTGCCGAGTGCCGTGATGCGGCCGTCCCGGATGCCGATGTCCGCCTTGACGATCCCCCAGTGGTCGATGACCACGGCGCCGGTGATGACGGTGTCGGGGGCGCCCTCGGCCCGGGTGGTGCGGGCCTGGCCCATGGACTCGCGGATGACCTTGCCGCCGCCGAAGACGGCTTCCTCGCCGGCGCGGCCGGGGCCGCCGCAGCGGTCCTCCTCGATCTCGACGAGGAGGTCGGTGTCGGCGAGCCGGATGCGGTCGCCGGCGGTGGGGCCGAACAGGTCGGCGTAGACGGCGCGGTGGAGGTCAGGCACGGTCGCCGTCCTTGTCCTGGTCCTGGTCCCGGTCGGTGGTGGCTTCGGTGATGGCCTCGCCGGGGTCGAGCGGTCCGGCGGTCTCGCCGCGCAGGCCGGGGACGATCCGGCGGCCGGCGATCGGGACGAGCTCGATCTCGACGGGGATGCCGGGCTCGAAGCGGACGGCGGTCCCGGCGGCGATGTGCAGGCGCTGCCCGTGGGCCGCGGCGCGGTCGAAGTCCAGACCGGGGTTGACCTCGGCGAAGTGGTAGTGGGAGCCGACCTGGACGGGCCGGTCGGCGCTGTTGAGGACGGTGAGGCGGGTGACGGGGCGCCCCTCGTTGAGGGTGACGGGCCCCTCCGCGTACAGGATCTCTCCGGGGATCATCGGCGGCCGCCCGTCAGACGATGGGGTCGTGGACGGTGACGAGCTTGGTGCCGTCCGGGAAGGTGGCCTCGACCTGGACGTCGTGGATCATCTCCGGGATGCCGTCCATGACCTCGTCGCGGGTGAGCACCTTGCGTCCGGAGGCCATCAGCTCGGCGACGGTGCGGCCGTCCCGGGCGCCTTCCAGGATGTGGGAAGTGATGAGCGCGACGGCCTCGGGGTGGTTGAGCCGCACACCGCGGGCCCGGCGCTTCTCGGCCACGTCGGCCGCCACGTGAATGAGCAGGCGCTCCTGCTCGTGCGGGCTCAGCTGCACTCTTCCACCTCACAGTCGTCGACCGGGACGGGACCCGGACAGCTGCGGACCCTACCGACGGTCAACACTCTGTTGAACTGCGGAGATGCGGTGCGCGGCCAGACATTGCACGTTAGGGCGGAAGTTTTTCCGGCTCGTTAACTCCGGCTTTGCATTTCCATGATCATCCGAGCGAGTGCGGTTCCTCGGGTACGGACATCGACATCAGGCCACGCAGTCCGTCCTCCAGGATCTCCACGGACACGTCACCGAAGAGCGCCTGCTGGGCGATGAAACCCTGGGCGGTGGCGATCAGGGTGCGTGCCACATGGTCGGCGGGGACGTCGGCGCGGAGGAGGCCGTTCTCCCGGTAGGCGGTCACGAGCCTCGTCCAGGCGACCCGCATCCCGTCGTAGCCCTCGGAGAGCGTCGCGGCCAGCCGCTCGTCGCGCAGGGTCTCCGTCCAGACCTGGATGATCAGCCGCGCGAAGGCCGGACGGTCGGCGCCCTCGATGCGCTCCTCCAGGAAGAGCCGGAGCACCGCGCCGAGGAGGACGTCGGGCGTGGGCGGCGGGGTGGCACGGGACGCCTCCTCGAAGGCGCCCCGGATGCCGGCGAAGGCCTCGGTCGCGATGGCCCCGATCAGTTCCTCCTTGCCGCGGAAGTAGCGGTAGACCGCGCCCGCGGACAGGCCCACCTCGGCGAGCACGTCCTGCATGGACGTGGCGTGGAAGCCGTTGCGGGCGAAGCAGCGCGCGGCGCCGTCGAGGATCTGACGGCGGCGGGCGTCGAGGTGTTCCTGGGAGACACGTGCCATGGTCCCGAACTTAAAACGAATATTCATTCTTGACAACTTCCGGGCGGCGGAGCACGCTGAGCTCACGTAAAACGAACGATCCTTCGCTTTGAATCGAGGCCGTCATGCCCGCCGCCACCACCCCGCCGGCAGCCGGACGCAGAACCCTCGCGGTCTTCGTCCTGATCCCGGTCGTCGCCGCCCTCGCCCTGGCCGTCTTCGCCTGGCCGGCCGCGCGCATCGCACCCCGCGACCTGCCGATCGGCGTGGCCGGGCCCGCCGCCGCGGCCGACGCGGTCGAGCAGCGGCTCGGCCGGCACGAGGGGGCCTTCGAGATCCACCGCTACGAGGACGCCGAGGCCGCCCGGGCCGCGATCGAGGACCGCGATGTATACGGAGCCGTGGTCGTCACCCCGACGGGTACGGAGCTCCTCACCGCCTCCGCGGGAAGCCCCGTCGTGGCCGGGCTGCTGCGCGAGGCCGTGGCCGCGCAGGCCCCGGCCGGGACACCGGTCCCGGTCACGGACGTGGTCGCGGCACCTTCCGGCGACCCCCGGGGCGCCGTGCTCGGCGCGAGCCTGCTGCCCCTCGCCATCGTCGGGGCGGCCACCGGCGCCGCCACCGTGCTGCTCGGCCTGCGCGGGGCCAGGGCGGTCGCGACCCTGGTCGGCGCCTCGGCGCTCGGGGGTCTGGTGGGCGCGGCGCTCGCGGACAGCTGGCTAGGGGCGCTGACCGGTGACTGGTGGGCGGAGGCCGGGGTCCTCGGCCTGACCGTCCTGGCGATCGGCTCGGCCTTCGCGGGGTTCGCGACGCTCCTCGGCAAGGCCGGCTTCGGACTCGCGGCCACGCTGACGATCCTGCTCGGCAACGCGTTCTCGGGGATGTCGAGCGCGCCGCAGCTGCTGCCCACCGGGGTGGGCGCCCTCGGCCAGTGGCTGCCGCCCGGCGCCGGCGGCTCGGCCCTGCGGTCCGTCTCCGCCTTCGACGGCGCGGCGGCGGGCGGCCCGCTCCTCGTCCTCTCCCTCTGGGCGCTGGCCGGGCTGACGGCGACCGCGTTCGGCGCGCGGCGCCGCACGGAGGCGACCCCCTCGGCGGAGCCCGCCCCGGTGCCGGTGGGCTGAGGCCCGCACCCGAAGACGGCCGCGTACCCCCGCTGTAGCGGACGGGGGTGCGCGGCCTTTCGCGTGCGGTCAGCGCGCGCCGGGCGCGGTCAGGAGGCGCCGGGTTCCTGGTGGTGGGCGGCGATGCCGAAGCGGCGCCGTTCGCCGGGAGCGGAGTCGACGGGGTGGAGGCCGGAGAGCGAGCTGACCACCTGCTCGTCGGCGGGCTTCTCCGCCGCTTCGAGTTCTTCCAGGTCAGCGGCGGAGACCAGGGCGACGAGCGGCTTCCCGTGGCGGGTGACCACGACGCGTTCACCGCCGTACACGACGCGGTTGATGAGGTCGGCGAGCTCAGCCCGCGCTTGCGTCACCGGGATCTCGTAGGTCATGCTCCTCATCTTACGGTCTGTACGTCCTGTACATTTTTTACAGACAGCTGGAGGTGCTCAGCCATGGACGCGCGCTACGTTCTGCCCGAGTTCACGGAGCGGACCGGTTTCGGAACCCGCACCCTCGATCCCTACTCGAAGCTCCTCGAATCCCGGATCGTCTTCCTCGGCACACCCATCGACGAGACCTCGGCCAACGACGTCATCGCCCAGTTCCTGCACCTCGACTACGCGGCCCCCGGCCAGGACATCGCGCTGTACATCAACTCCCCCGGCGGCTCGATCAGCGCCATGACCGCGATCCACGACACGATGCGGACGCTCTCCTGCGACGTGGAGACCACCTGCCTCGGCCAGGCCGCCTCCACCGCCGCCGTGCTGCTCGCCGCCGGCACCCCCGGCAAGCGGCTCGTCCTCCCCGGCGCCCGGATCACCCTGCGACAGCCGGCCATGGACGAACCCCTCCAGGGACAGCCGAGCGACCTCGACATCCACGCGCGCGAACTGCTCAGGCTGCGCGCCCTGGTGGCCGGGATGCTCACCGAGTACACCGGGCAGGACCGCGAGCGGATCGACGCCGACATCGACCGCCTCACCGTCCTCGACGCACCGGCGGCCGTCGCGTACGGACTGGTGGACCACGTCGTCACGAGCCGGCGCGACGCCGGCGCGGCGCGGTGAGCCGGCCGTGGTGCCCGAGCTGCCGCCACTGCCCGCGCTGACCCGCGCCGAGGGCGACTTGATCGACGCGTACCTCGAAGTCGTCGACCTGCTGGGGAAGATCAACCCATCCAGGGGTACGCATACCTATGGGGCATTGCGCGCGGCACAGGCCCTGGTGGGACGCGCGGTCGCACTGCGCGAGGCCCTGACCCTCATGCATATGCGGGGCGAGAGCGAGGTCCACGCGGACACTCTGGCGCGCGCCCTGAGGGTGTTGGACGGTGAGCGCCGCGCCGACCGCGTCACCGTCCCCCGCGCACGGGCGAGTTGACATTCCGGCATGTCGTGTCGAGGTCCGGTCGGCCGACACGGATCGCAGAATCGCTCCCTCGTTCGGCGTAGTCGACGAGTCGACATGTGCACGGGGTGAGTTGCGCAACAGGTGTACGCATCTGGCGGAATGGGACGTTCCGGCGCTGGTGCGAGGCTCGTCGCCCAAACCTCCGACGATCACGAAAGCAGCCTGTCCACCCGAATGGATCAGTCGTGAGGAGCCTCACATATCGCCGTTTCAGCTCGGATTTCGCCCCGGGTGTGGGTCAAGATCCCTGTCGACGACAAGCCCCCGCCATCCGGGGCGGGGCGGTCCGGGCGGACGCCGAGTCCTGCCGCTGTCCCGGGCGTCTGGTCGACAGGAGTGGATCGGCAGGAGTGGAGGACCCGAGCAGTACGGGACGTACACGCTGTTCTCGCAGCGGGAACGTCCCTTGGGGTGAAGCCGCAGCCGCGGCCGGGCATCTTCGCCAGTCCGAACCCGACAGGTCATCCTTCGCAGGCGGCTGACGAAGGGTTGCGCATGACTGCGCAGATGCACGTCCCGTCCCTGCTGTCCCGGGCCGGAGCCGTCTCGGCTCTCACCCTCGCCGCCGTCGGCGGCACGCTGCTCGCACCAGGTGCGGCACCCGAGGCCCAGGCAGCCACCACATACGCGAACAAGGCACTGAGCGTCGCCGCGTCCAAGAAGGGAGCCCCGTACCGGTACGGAAGCGCCGGACCCACCAGGTTCGACTGCTCCGGTCTGACGCTCTACGCGTACAAGCAGGCGGGCAAGTCGCTGCCCCGCACCGCGCAGCAGCAGTACAACAAGACCCGGCACATCTCCGCGTCCAGCAGACAGAAGGGGGACCTGGTCTTCTTCCACTCCGGCGGAAGCGTCTACCACGTGGGCATCTACGCCGGCAGTGGCAAGATCTGGCACTCACCCAAGACGGGATCCTGGGTGAAGCTCGACAAGATCTGGACGTCGAAGGTCTACTACGGCCGCGTCCGATGACGCCCGCCGGGCACTGACCCCGCCCCAGGGGTGCGGTGGCGCCGCCGCACCCCTGCGCCGGGACCCTCTACACGTACGAGGCGGCCGCCGAGGTCCACGGGAGTGTGATCCAGACCGTCTTGCCGCCCTCCTCGGTCGGTGTGACCGAGAGCCGGCCGCCCGCTTCCGCCGCCAGGGAGCGGATGATGACCATGCCCCGGCCGTTGTCCTGCTGGACGGCCGCCGGGAGCCTGCGGGGCCAGCGCGGATGGCTGTCGGTGACGCCGATGTGGAGCCGCTCCTCGCGCTCCAGACGGACGTCGACCGTGAAGGTGGGCGACTGCCCGAAGGTGTGCAGGACGGCGTTGGTCGCCAGTTCCGAGACCATCAGACGGATCGCGTCCGCCAGGTCGTCGGCACCGTCGAGGCCCCAGCCGTCGAGGACCTCCGCGACGAACCGCCGGGCCGTGGGGACCGACGCGGGGTCGCTCGGCAGAGTGACGGATGCTTCCTGATGGTCTGCCATGGCGACGCTGTCCCTTTCCCGCCGGGGCTTCCGCCCCGGATCGCGCTTCGCGTCAGAGTGCCACCGATCGTGCCGCCCCGGCAGGCGTTCCACCAAGATATGTCCCCATCTGTCGCCCGAAGCGGTGAACTCTGCTGCCTGTGACCGCCCTTGGAGCCGCCGACGGTCCGTCAGGCCTCGGGCGCGGTCCGCAGGATCGTCTCCACCGCGCGCGCGATCTCCGCGTCCGTCAGATCGGCCCGGGCCGTGAGCCGCAGCCGCGAGATGCCGTCGGGGACGGACGGGGGCCGGAAGCAGCCGACCGCCAGGCCCTGTTCGCGGCAGTCCGCCGCCCACCGCAGCGCCGCGTCCGGGGAGGGCGCGTGGACCGAGACGACGGCCGCGTCGGGCCGGGCCGCCGTGAGACCGGCCTCCGTGAGCAGCTGGTGGAGCGTGACGGCGACGGTACGGGCCCGCTCGGCGAGGCCCGGCTCGGCCGCGATCAGACGCAGGCTCGCGAGCGCGCCGCCGGCGGCGGCCGGGGCGAGCCCGGTGTCGAAGATGAAGGTGCGGGCCGCGTTCACCAGGTGCTCGATCACCCGGGCCGGTCCCAGCACCGCCCCGCCCTGGCTGCCAAGGGACTTGGAGAGGGTGAGGGTGGCGACGACGTCCTCGTCGCCCGCGAGCGCCGCCTCGTGCAGGGCGCCCCGGCCCCCCTCGCCGAGGACGCCGAAGCCGTGGGCGTCGTCGACGACGAGTCCGGCGCCGTGCGCGCGGCAGGCGTCGGCGAGCCTGCCCAGCGGGGCCTTGTCGCCGTCGACGGAGAAGACGGAGTCGCTGACGACCAGGGCCCGGCGCCCCGGGTGGGCGTCCAGGGTCTTGGCGACGGCCTCGGGGTCGGTGTGCGGGACGACGGCGGTCTCGGCGGGCGCGAGACGGCAGCCGTCCACGATCGAGGCGTGGTTGGAGGCGTCCGAGACGATCAGCGAGCCCCGGCCGGAGAGCGCGGTGAGCGCGGCGAGGTTCGCGGTGTAGCCGGAGGAGAAGACGAGGGCCGCCTCGAAGCCGCAGAACTCGGCGAGTTCGCGCTCCAGGCGGGTGTGCAGCCGGGTGGTGCCGGTGACGAGCCGCGAGCCGGTGGAGCCGGCGCCCCAGCGCCTGGCCGCCTCGGCCGCCGCCTCGGTGACCTCGGGGCGGCGGGTGAGGCCGAGGTAGTCGTTGCTCGCCAGGTCCAGGAGGTCCGACTCGGCCGCCCGGGGGCGCAGCGTCCGGACGAGACCGGCCTCGGCCCGGCGGCGCGCCTCGGCGTCGGTCCAGCCGAAGGCGGCGCGGCGCGGGCCCGCGGCGCGTGCGTCGTCGGCGCTCGGGGCCGTGGCGCGTCCGTCGCTGGCGCTCGGGGCCGTGGCACGTGCGTCGTCGGCGCTCGAGGCCGCGTCGCGTCCGTCGCCGGCGCTCGGGGCCACGGCACGTGCGTCGTCGGCGCTCGAGGCCGCGTCGCGTCCGTCGCCGGCGCTCGGGGCCACGGCACGTGCGTCGTCGGCGCTCTGGGCCGTGAGCCGCACGTCCTCGGCGCTCGGGCCCTTGGCACGTCCGTCGTCGTCGGTCGGGCTCGTGGCGCGTCCGTCGTCGGTGCCCGCGGCGCGTGCGTCCTCGGCGCCCACGGCGCGTGCGTCCTCGGCCAGTGGCATGCGGCGATCCTTTTGTAGGCAGCGCACAGACCCTAACCGCAGGATGCCGAGGTCGGGATGTGGTCATCCACACACCTCTATCCGGGGCGTTTGTTCGGATCCTCCTTGGCCCGAGGGCGGGCGGTAGGCAAGGATCTGCGGTTATGGACCTGCTGAACACGCTGGTGGAGAAGGGGCTGCGGCGCGAGCTGCCGACCCGTGAAGAAGCGCTCGCCGTACTGGCGACCTCCGACGACGAACTGCTCGATGTGGTGGCGGCCGCCGGAAAGGTGCGCCGTCAGTGGTTCGGGCGCCGGGTGAAGCTCAACTACCTGGTCAACCTGAAGTCCGGTCTCTGTCCCGAGGACTGCTCGTACTGCTCGCAGCGGCTCGGCTCGAAGGCCGAGATCCTCAAGTACACCTGGCTGAAGCCGGACGAGGCCTCCCAGGCCGCGGCGGCGGGTGTCGCGGGCGGCGCCAAGCGTGTCTGCCTGGTGGCCAGCGGCCGCGGTCCGACGGACCGGGACGTGGAGCGCGTCGGCAAGACGATCGAGGCGATCAAGGAGCAGAACGAGGGCGTCGAGGTGTGCGCCTGCCTCGGTCTGCTCTCGGACGGCCAGGCGGAGCGGCTGCGGGAGGCCGGTGCCGACGCGTACAACCACAACCTGAACACGTCCGAGGCGACGTACGGCGACATCACCAAGACCCACACCTACGCGGACCGTGTGGACACCGTGCAGAAGGCGCACGCCGCCGGCCTGTCGGCCTGCTCCGGTCTGATCGCGGGCATGGGCGAGAGCGACGAGGACCTCGTCGACGTCGTCTACGCCCTGCGCGAGCTCGACTCCGACTCGGTGCCGGTCAACTTCCTCATCCCCTTCGAGGGCACCCCGCTCGCCAAGGAGTGGAACCTCACCCCGCAGCGCTGCCTGCGGATCCTCGCGATGGTCCGGTTCGTCTGCCCCGACGTCGAGGTGCGGATCGCCGGCGGCCGCGAGGTGCACCTGCGCACGATGCAGCCGCTCGCGCTGAACATCGCGAACTCGATCTTCCTCGGCGACTACCTGACCAGCGAGGGCCAGGCCGGCCAGGCCGACCTGGACATGATCGCGGACGCGGGCTTCGAGGTGGAGGGCGCCGGCACGACCACCCTCCCGAAGCACCGCGCGGACGCGCTCGCGGCGGCCGGTGCGGCGGGCGGCTGCGGCTCGACGGCCTCGGCGGGCTGCGGCTCCGAGGCCTCGGCCGGCTGCGGCTCGCACGCGGAGGAGGGCGCCGGCTGCGGCCCCTGCGGCGGTCACGCTCCGGCGGCTCCCGCCGTGAACGAGGCCCGCACCGACCTGGTGGCCGTGCGCCGCCGGGGCGCCGGCACGGACCTCGCGCCGAATGCGTAACGACGAACTCCTCGCCCTGGACCGGGCGCACGTCTGGCATCCGTACGGCCCCATGCCGGGCCGCGCGGAGCCGCTGGTCGTCGCGTCCGCGTCCGGGGTGCGCCTCCGGCTCGCCGAACCCGCCGAGGGCCAGGCCGAGTTGGTCGACGGCATGTCCTCGTGGTGGTCGGCGGTCCACGGCTACAACCACCCCGTCCTCAACGAGGCGGTGCGCGGCCAGCTGGACAGGATGAGCCACGTCATGTTCGGCGGGCTCACCCACGAGCCGGCCGTCCGGCTCGCCGCCCGGCTCGTGGAGATCACCCCGGAGCCGCTGCGGCACGTCTTCCTCAGCGACTCGGGCTCGGTCTCCGTCGAGGTCGCGGCCAAGATGTGCCTGCAGTACTGGCGCTCCCTCGGCCGCCCCGAGAAGCAGCGGCTCTTCACCTGGCGCGGCGGCTACCACGGCGACACCTGGCAGCCGATGTCCGTGTGCGATCCCGAGGGCGGGATGCACCAGCTGTGGTCGGGGGTGCTCCAGCGGCAGGTCTTCGTGGACGCGCCGCCGGTCCCGTACGAGGAGTCGTACGCGGAGCTGCTCCGCGCCCGGATCGCCGAGCACGCGCACGAGCTGGCCGCGGTGGTCGTGGAGCCGGTCGTGCAGGGCGCGGGCGGCATGCGTTTCCACGACCCGGCGTATCTGCGGGTGCTGCGCGAGGCCTGCGACGCGCACGACGTGCTGCTGGTCTTCGACGAGATCGCGACCGGGTTCGGGCGGACGGGCACGCTGTTCGCCGCCGACCAGGCCGGGGTCTCCCCCGATGTGATGTGCGTGGGCAAGGCACTGACCGGCGGCTACCTGTCGATGGCGGCGACGCTCTGCACGAGCCGCGTCGCCGAGGGGATCTCGCGCGGCGAGGTCCCGGTCCTGGCGCACGGGCCGACGTTCATGGGCAATCCGCTGGCATCGGCGGTCGCCCTCGCCTCGATCGACCTGCTGCTCTCCCAGGACTGGCAGGTCGAGGTCAAGCGGATCGAGACGGGCCTGCGGGACGGCCTCGCCCCGGCGGCCGACCTCCCGGGCGTGCGCGACGTGCGGGTGCTCGGCGCGATCGGCGTCGTCCAGCTCGACCACGAGGTCGACATGGCGGCGGCGACCCGCGCGGCGGTCCGCGAGGGCGTCTGGCTCCGCCCGTTCCGAGACCTGATCTACACGATGCCGCCGTACGTGACGGGTGACGAGGACCTGGCCAGGATCTGCACGGCGGTGCGAGCGGCGGCGCAGGCGGGCTGACGCCGTTGTGGCGGGGGCGCCTTTTCCGTTGTGGGCAATCGTTCCGCAGGGCGGAACGGGTGGGCACAGCGGAACGGCGCCTCTGCGGGCGCCTCCGCCCGCCTGTACCTACGGCGCCCACGTGCTCGGCGCCCGCAAGCAAGGAAGGGACACCCCATGACCGTCATCGTCGTGACCGGCACCGGCACGGAGATCGGCAAGACCGTAGTAACCGCAGCACTCGCCGCCGCCGCGACCGCCGCCGGCAAGTCCGTCGCCGTCCTGAAGCCCGCCCAGACCGGCGTCGGGCCGGACGAGCGGGGCGACGCCGACGAGGTCGTACGTCTCTCGGGCGCCGCGACCTCCGCCGAGCTGGGCCGTTTCCCGGAGCCGCTGGCCCCCGGGACGGCCGCCCGGCGGGCCGGGCTCACCCCGGTCGGGCCCGAGGAGGTCGCCGAGGCCGCCCGGAAGCTGACCGCGGAGCACGACCTGGTGCTCGTGGAGGGCGCGGGCGGGCTGCTCGTCCGCTTCGACGAGGAGGGCGGCACGCTCGCCGACGCGGCCGCGCTGCTCGGCGCACCGGTCCTGGTGGTGGTGCCGGCCGGCCTGGGGACGCTCAACTCGACGGCCCTGACGGCCGAGGCGCTGCGGACCCGTGGGATCGAGCAGCTCGGTGTGGTCGTCGGCAGCTGGCCGGACGCGCCGGACCTGGCGGCGCGCTGCAACCTGGCGGACCTGCCGGAGGCGGCGGGCGCTCCGCTGCTCGGAGCAGTACCGGAGGGTTCGGGGGCGCTGGACCCGGCGGAGTTCCGGGCGGCGGCCGGCGGCTGGCTGGCACCGGAACTCGGCGGCACGTGGGACGCGGCGGAGTTCACGAAGACACAGGCGGCACCGCCCTCCGTCGGCTGACTGCTGACGGCTGACGGCTGACGGCTGACGGCTGACGGCTGACGCCCTACGCAGGGCGCGGAAGCCCCCCGTCTCCGTACGCTGACGATATGCGCGCACGAGTTCAGGAGATCGTCTTCGACTGCGCCGCCCCCGAGGCGCTCGTCCGCTTCTGGGCCGGCCTCCTCGGCGGCGAGCCCGTCGACCGGAGCCCCGACTGGTCGTACGTGGATCCGCCGGAGTTCGTACGGATCGCCTTCCAGCGGGTCCCGGAGGGCAAGGCCGCGAAGAACCGGGTCCACCTCGATGTGGAGGTGGTGGATCCGGCGCGGGCGGCCGGGGAGGTGCTGCCCCTCGGGGCCGTGGCGGTCGGCGGGCTCGTGACCGACGAGCAGGGCTCCTTCCAGGTCATGCGGGACCCGGAGGGCAACGAGTTCTGCTTCGTGACGGGATGAGGGGACGGACGATGACGCACCCCGGCCCGCCCCCACGTGTCCACCACCCTCTCTTCGCCCGCTTCTACGCCCGGTTCAGCGTCTCGGCCGAGGCGCGCGGCGGCCTCGGTGCCCTGCGGACCGAGCTGCTCGCGGGGCTCTCCGGCCGGGTCGTGGAGATCGGCGCGGGGAACGGCCTGAACTTCGCGCACTACCCGGCCGGGGTCACCGAGGTCGTGGCCGTCGAGCCGGAGGCCCATCTGCGCCGGCTCGCCGAGGAGGCCGCGCGCCGGGCCGCCGTCCCGGTGACCGTGGTGTCGGGTGCGGCCGAGGCGCTGCCGGGGGCGGACGGCTCCTTCGACGCGGCGGTGGCCTCGCTCGTGCTGTGCACCGTACGGGACGTGCCGGAGGTCCTGGCCGAGCTGCGGCGGGTGCTGCGGCCGGGCGGTGAGCTGCGGTTCTTCGAGCACGGGGCGGCGGACACGCGGGGGCTCGCGCGGGTGCAGCGGGGCCTGGACCGCACGGTCTGGCCGCTGCTGTTCGGCGGCTGTCACACCTCCCGTACCCCGCTGGCGGCGATCGAGGCGGCGGGCTTCGAGCTCGTCACGTATCGCTCCTTCGACGTTCCGGAGCAGGGTCCCCGGCTGCCGTCCTCGCCCTGCGTCCTGGGCACGGCACGGCGGTAATCCCTGGCAGGGCCGGCGCGCCTCGTGATGGGATCGGGCCATGATCGATGTGAAGATCCGCGCCGCCGTGACCGACGAGGCGGAGGCCGTACTGGCCTTCTGGCGGGAGTCCGCCGAGGGCACGTCCATCTCCGACGACGTGCACGGGGTGACCCGGCTGCTGGAGCGCGATCCCGAGGCGCTGATTCTGGCCACGCTGCCCGACGGGCGGATCGTGGGGTCCGTGATCGCCGGCTGGGACGGCTGGCGTGCCTCGCTGTACCGGCTCGCCGTGCTGCCCTCGCACCGGCGGCAGGGCATCTCGGCCGCGCTCCTGCGCGCGGCGGAGGATCGCTTCGCCGCGCTCGGTGGGCGCCGCGCGGACGCGATGGTCCTGGTGGCGAACGAGACGGCGCACGCCGCGTGGGGGGCCGCGGGGTACGAGCGCCAGGAGCAGTGGCGCCGATGGGTGAAGCCGTTCACGAAGTAGTCGGGACGGGGGGACCACCACCCCACTTTGCCGATCCTTTACCATGGTGTCCCATCCCGACGACCGAAAGGTGTGTACGTCCGCCCATGGGCGAGCCTCCCAGTAGCACTGGTTCCGAGCGTCGACATCGAGCGATCCCTCTCCCGCTGACTGATCATGGGACGGAGGTGAACCGATGACCGAAGTGCTTCTGCTCGTCGTGGCGCTGCTGCTCGCTCTCGCGTGCGGCGCGTTCGTCGCGGCCGAGTTCTCCCTGACGACGGTCGAGCGCGGCGAGCTCGAAGCGGCCGTCGAGCGCGGCGAGCGGGGGGCGGCGGGCGCGCTCAAGGCCGTCCGCTCCCTCACCTTCCAGCTCTCCGGCGCCCAACTGGGCATCACCGTGACCAACCTGGTCGTCGGCATGCTCTCCGAGCCCTCGATCGCCAAGCTGATCAGCGGCCCCCTGGAGTCCATCGGACTCTCGCCCTCGGCGGCCTCCTCGGTCGCCCTCGTCCTGGGCACCGCCCTGTCGACCGTCGTCCTGATGGTCGTCGGCGAGCTGGTCCCGAAGAACTGGGCGATCTCCTCGCCGCTGGCCGTCGCGAAGGTGGTGGCCACCCCGCAGCGCGTGTTCACGGCCGCCTTCAAGCCGCTGATCAGCCACCTCAACAACACCGCGAACCGGATCCTGCGCCGCCTCGGCATGGAGCCGACCGAGGAGCTCGCCTCCGCACGCTCCCCGCAGGAGCTGGTGGCGCTCGCCCGGCACTCCGCGAAGGAGGGCGCCCTGGAGGCGGACACGGCCGAGCTGTTCGTCCGTACCCTCAACCTGGCGGAGCTGACCGCGGAGAACGTGATGACGCCCCGCGTGCAGGTCACCGCCCTTGAGGTGCAGGCCACCGCCGAGGACGTCGCCAACGCGACCCGGGCGACCGGCCTGTCCCGCTTCCCCGTCTACCGGGGCAGCCTCGACGCGGTCGTCGGCATCGCCCACATCAAGGACGTGCTCGCGATACCGGCCGAGGACCGGCACCGCCGCCGGATCGGCGAGATGCTGCGCGAGCCGCTGCTCGTGCCCGAGACGCTCACCGTGGACCGGCTGCTCGACCGCCTTTCGGGCAAGCAGACGATGGCCGTCGTCATCGACGAGTACGGCGGCACGGCCGGGGTCGTCACCCTGGAGGACATCGTCGAGGAGGTCGTCGGCGAGGTGCGCGACGAGCACGACCCGCACGAGACGCCGGACCTGGCGCGGGCGGGCGAGGACGCGGACGGGCGCGAGCTGTGGTCCGCCGACGGCGCCGCCCGTACGGACCAGCTGGCCACGATCGGCCTGCGGGTGCCGGACGGCCCGTACGAGACGCTCGCGGGCGTCCTCGCGACGGAGCTCGGCCGCATCCCCACCGCCGGCGACAGCATGGAGCTGGCCGGCTGGCGGCTCGACGTCGTCGACGCCTCGGGCCGGCGCGCCGCGCGCGTGCTGCTGCACGCCCCGGCGCGGCACCACATCGAGGACGGGGAGACGGGCCGATGATCGCGATCCAGCTGTTGATCGGTCTGCTGACGCTGGTGGTCAACGCCTTCTTCGTCGGCGCCGAGTTCGCCCTGATCTCGGTCCGCCGCAGCCAGATCGAGCCCCTGGCCGACTCCGGGAACCGGCGGGCGCGCAGCGTCATCTGGGGCCTGGAGCACGTCTCCGCGATGCTCGCGGCGGCGCAGCTCGGCATCACGCTGTGCACCCTGGTCCTCGGCATCGTCGCCGAGCCGGCCATCGAGCACCTGCTCGAACCGGTCTTCGACGCGGTCGGCGTGCCGCACGGCGTGGCCGCGACGATCTCGTTCGCGATCGCGCTGGCCCTGGCGACCTATCTGCACATGCTGCTCGGCGAGATGGTGCCGAAGAACATCGCGCTGGCCGAGCCGACGCGCTCCGCGCTGCTCCTCGGGCCGCCCCTGGTGACGCTCGCGCGGGCGCTGCGGCCCGTGATCTTCGCGATCAACGCCTTCGCGAACGCCCTGCTCAAGCTGTTGCGGGTGGACACCAAGGACGAGGTCTCGGCGACCTTCTCGGACGACGAGCTGGCCCGGATGGTCACGGACGCGGGCGACGCGGGTCTCCTGGACGACCGGGCCGCCGAGCGCCTGCACGACGCCCTGGAGCTTGGCCGGCGGCCCGTGCGGGACGTCGTGATGCCGGCGGAGAAGGTGGTGTACGCGCAGGTGGGCACCACCCCTGAGGAGCTGGAGGCGCTGTCGGCGCGGACCGGGTTCTCCCGCTTCCCCGTGCTCGACGCCGAGCGGCGCATCCTGGGCTATCTGCACGTCAAGGACGCCCTGGACGTCACCCCGCGCGATCTGGCGTTCCCGGTGTCGGCGCTGCGGCCGATCGCCCGGGTCCGGGCGGCGACGCCGCTGGACGACGTCCTGACCGCGATGCGCCGCAGCCGGACGCATCTGGCGGCCGTGCTCGACGAGGACGGCAAGCCGGCCGGTCTCGTGGCGATGGAGGACGTGCTGCGCGAGCTGGTGGGACGCCCCGCCGCGCCGTGACACCCGCGGCGGAGGGCCCCGGGACGGATCCCGGGGCCCTCCGGCGTGTCAGAGCGCGGTGGCGGCGAGCCAGTCGTCGAGCAGATCCCGGTCGCCGGTGTGGGTGAAGCGGGGGTCGTCCGCCGCGTAACGGCGGTGCAGCAGGAGCAGCAGCTCGCCGGTGTCGGCCGCGACCCCGGCGGTCGGCTCGCCGCCGTCGGTCCCCCGGGTCCAGGTGAAACCTCCCCCGCCGAGGGCGAGGGTCCAGACGGCGCCGGTGTCGCGGGCGGCGAGACGGAGGACGGCTCCGTCGCGGTCGAGGTGGGCGAGGGGCTCGGCGATCCAGGGGATGTACGGGGCGTTCCCGAGGAAGTGGTCGATGGCGTCGGCCGCCGTGCCGGGGTCGAGGGGTCCCGCCGTCCCGGCGACGGCGAGTTCGGCGTCGGCGAGGTGGACCAACGTCTCGAAGAGCACATGGCGGGGGTAGTGGCGGACGTGCGGGTCGGCACCGGGCGACCAGACCGGAGCGTCCGGGTCGGCCTCGCGCGCGGTGGCGGCGAACCGCTCGGCGCCGGCGGCGAGCCAGTCGGGGTACGCGGCGGGGTCGGCCGGAAGGTCGAGCGGGACGTCCCGGGCGAGGACCCGGACGGTGGCCCGCGTCCGTACGAGGTGTCCGGCCCAGTGGTGCACGGTGCCGAGGTGCCGGGTGAGGTCCGCGAGGGTCCAGCCGGGGCAGGTCGGGACGGGGGTCGCGGGGTCGGCCGCGCGGACGGTCGCGGCGAAGCGCCGGGCGGTCTCCAGGGCGGCCTCGCAGGCGGCGGCGTGGGCGACCCCGGCCGGCCCCTCGGTGAGGCCGAAGCCCTCGGAGACCTTGAGCAGCTCGTCCCGCCAGGGGCCCTCGGGCTGCCGCAGCGCGGCCTCGCGGAAGAGTCCGTCGAGGGTGCGGCGGTCGGCGGCACCGAGCCTGCCCAGGGTGTACGCGGTGCTCTCCAGCCACTTCACGGCCGTGTCCGGGTCGAGGTCCTCGTCGTCGGAGGTCTCGACCACCGTCACCAGTTCCGCCAGCGCCTCGGCCAGCGTGCTCAGGAGCGCGTCGCTCATCGGGTTTCCCCTCCCGGGTTCTCCAGGACAGCGCTCGCATACCGCACGGTATGATCGCTCCGCCATGGAGATCAATGCCACGTACAACAGTCTCGTCGCCGTCGGGGACAGCTTCACCGAGGGTATGTCGGACCTGAGGCCCGACGGCTCCTACGGGGGCTGGGCCGACGTCCTCGCGGGCCGGCTCGCCGCCCGCTCCCCCGGCTTCCGCTACGCCAACCTCGCCGTGCGCGGCAAGCTCATCGGCCAGATCGTCGACGAGCAAGTCGGCCTGGCCGCAGGCATGAAGGCCGATGTGGTGACCCTCGTCGGCGGGCTCAACGACACCCTCCGCCCGAAGGTCGACATGGTGCGGGTGCGGGACCTGCTCACCGAGGCAGTGGAACGCCTCACACCCTCCTGCGGGCAGCTGGTCCTGATGCGCAGCCCCGGCCGCAACGGCCCGGTCATGGAGCGCTTCCGCCCCCGGATGGAGGAGCTGTTCGCCCACATCGACGCCCTCGCCGCCGAGCACGGCGCCCTGGTCGTCGACCTGTACGGGGCTCCGTCGCTCGGCGACCCCCGGCTCTGGGACGTGGACCGGCTGCATCTGACGGCCGACGGGCACCGCCGGGTCGCCGAGGCGGTGTGGCAGACGCTCGGCCTGGCGCCCGAGGAGGACTGGCGCACCCCGCTGCCCCCGGGGATACGGCCCGGCTGGGCGAGCCGGCGGATCGCGGACGTACGCTTCGCCAGGGAGCACCTGGGCCCGTGGATCGGACGGCGCCTGACGGGCCGCTCCTCGGGGGACGGCCGCGCGCCCAAGCGCCCGGAGCTGCTGCCGTACGAGCCGCCGGCCGGTCCGTAGCGGGGGCGCGGCAGGGGCACGGCCTGCTGCCGTACGGGCCGTCGGCGGTCCGTGGCGGGGGCGCGGACGCAGGCGGGTGACCTGCGTCTCGTAGCAAGCTCCACATCGGACCCTGGCGCTGGCCTGCAGAAACCACCAGTAAACTCTGTCCACGTGACTGCTGTGACTGCGAAGCCCCGCATCCCCAACGTTCTGGCCGGCCGCTACGCCTCCGCGGAGCTCGCCGTCCTCTGGTCCCCCGAGCAGAAGGTGAAGCTGGAGCGTCAGCTGTGGCTCGCCGTGCTGCGTGCGCAGAAGGACCTCGGGATCGAGGTTCCGGACGCCGCCCTCGCCGACTACGAGCGCGTTCTCGACCAGGTCGACCTCGGCTCCATCGCCGAGCGCGAGAAGGTCACCCGGCACGACGTGAAGGCCCGGATCGAGGAGTTCAACGCCCTCGCCGGTCACGAGCACGTCCACAAGGGCATGACCTCGCGGGACCTCACCGAGAACGTCGAGCAGCTGCAGATCCGCCTCTCCCTCGAGCTGATGCGGGACCGCTCGGTCGCCGTCCTCGCCCGTCTCGGCAAGCTCTCCGCCGAGTACGCGGAGCTGGTCATGGCCGGCCGCTCGCACAACGTCGCCGCCCAGGCGACCACCCTCGGCAAGCGCTTCGCGACGGCGGCGGACGAGCTGCTCGTGGCGTACGCCCGCCTGGAGGAGCTCCTCGGCCGCTACCCGCTGCGCGGCATCAAGGGCCCGGTCGGCACCGCGCAGGACATGCTGGACCTGCTCGGCGGCGACGCCGGCAAGCTCGCCGAGCTCGAGCAGCGGATCGCCGGTCACCTCGGCTTCGCGCACGCCTTCACCTCGGTCGGCCAGGTCTACCCGCGCTCGCTCGACTACGACGTGGTCACCTCGCTGGTGCAGCTGGCCGCCGCACCGTCCTCCATCGCCAAGACGATCCGTCTGATGGCGGGCCACGAGCTGGTCACCGAGGGCTTCAAGCCCGGCCAGGTCGGCTCCTCGGCGATGCCGCACAAGATGAACACCCGCTCCTGCGAGCGCGTCAACGGCCTGATGGTCATCCTGCGCGGCTACGCGTCGATGACCGGCGAGCTGGCCGGCGACCAGTGGAACGAGGGCGACGTGTCCTGCTCCGTGGTCCGCCGGGTCGCGCTGCCGGACGCCTTCTTCGCGCTCGACGGTCTCCTGGAGACCTTCCTCACCGTGCTCGACGAGTTCGGCGCCTTCCCGGCCGTCGTCGCCCGAGAGCTCGACCGCTACCTGCCCTTCCTGGCGACCACCAAGGTCCTCATGGGCGCGGTCCGCGCCGGCGTGGGCCGCGAGGTCGCCCACGAGGCCATCAAGGAGAACGCCGTCGCCTCCGCCCTCGCCATGCGCGAGCAGGGCACCGTGCAGAACGAGCTCCTCGACAAGCTGGCCGCCGACGAGCGGATCCCGCTGGACCGCGCGCAGCTCGACGAGCTGATGGCGGACAAGCTGTCCTTCACGGGCGCCGCCGCCGACCAGGTCGCCTCGGTGGTCTCCCGCATCGAGGAGATCCTCAAGCAGCACCCGGAGGCCGCCGCCTACACCCCCGGAGCGATCCTCTGACCCGGACTCCCCGGTTCACCCAGGAGCAGCTGGAGGCCGCCCGTGACCGCGTCGTTCCCGACGTGGTGGCGGGCGGCCTTTCCGTCCTCTTCTGCGGGATCAATCCGGGTCTGTGGACGGCGGCGACGGGCCATCACTTCGCCCGGCCGGGCAACCGCTTCTGGCCTGTGCTCCATCTGTCCGGGTTCACGCCGAGGCTGCTGCGGCCGGACGAGCAGGAGGAACTCCTGACGTACGGGCTCGGGATCACGAACGTGGTGGCGCGGCCGACCGCGCGGGCCGACGAGCTGAGCCGCGAGGAGTACCGCGAGGGCGGGCGGCTGCTCGTGGAGAAGGTGGAGCGGCTCGCTCCGCGCTGGCTGGCGGTCGTCGGCGTGACGGCGTACCGCACGGCGTTCGGGGAGCCCAAGGCGGCGATCGGACCGCAGGAGCGGACGATCGGGTCCACCCGGGTCTGGGCGCTGCCCAATCCGAGCGGTCTCAACGCGCACTGGACGGCGGCGACGATGGCCGAGGAGTTCGCCCGGCTGCGGACGGCGGCCGAGAGCTAGTCCGGCTGCGGACGGCGGCCGAGATCGGTTCGGCCGCGGGCCGCGGCCTGGATCCAGGCGGGCTCAGGGCGGGTCGACCTCGGTGACCACCGCGAGGAGCTGGTACGGCAGCTCCTTGTCCCACTGGGAGACGCCGAGGCCTATCCACCGGCCGTCCGCCCGCCACAGCTTCAGGCGCGGAGTGTGGCAGCTGAGGGTGGACCACGGTTCCGGCATCTCCTCGCCGTCCATACTCCGCTCCAGGACGGACCAGAGGGTCAGCTCCTCCGGCGGGCCCCAGCGGGCGGTGAGCAGGACGGCGAGACCGTCGCGCTCCGCCTCGTACTGCTCCTCGACGAGCAGGCTGCGGCTGCCGTCGTCCTCCCAGAAGTCCTCGCTCGTCGCGAGCTCCCCGACGTGGAAGCCGGGGCCGCTGTCGACGGGTCCGGATCGCTCCGGTCGCTCCGGGAAGGCGCGGGTGCGGAGTAAGTCGATGGTCGCCAGGTGCCCTGCCGTGGTCATGGGGACAGTAAAGCGGCCGGCACTGACAGTTGGCGTTCCGTCAGGTGACCGGGGCGAGGCGGGGCGCGCTCCCCTGGGATCCGCCCCGGGGGCGGCACTCGCCGCATCCTGACCCATTGAGTACCATCCGCCTGAGAAGCGCACGAGCTGGGAGGACACACGGTGGGGCGGCTGACCGGCGGGGATCCGTCTCTGCTGCGGCGGATCAACTCCGCGGTGGTACTCCATGCGCTGCGGGGCGCCGAGGCGCCCACGCTCACGGATCTGACCCGGATCACGGGCCTTTCGCGGCCCACGGTCGAGGGGGTCGTCGAGGGCCTCATGGAGGGCGGTCTCGTCGTCGAGTCGGCGCCCGAGGAGGGCGAGACCCGGCGGCAGGGACGTCCGGCACGGAGGTTCCGCTTCCGCGCCGAGGCCGGTCATCTGCTCGGCATCGAGATCGGCCCGCACCGCGTGGCCGCCCTGCTCTCCGGTCTGGACGGGCGCATCATCGGCGCCGGGTCCCGCGAGGTGTCGGAGACGGCGTCCGAGGACGAGCGCCTCGACCGGGTGCGTACGGTCGTCGCCGACGTGCTGCGCAGGGCCGGGGTCGCCCGGTCCAACCTGCGGGCCGTCGGCGTCGGCACGCCCGGCATCGTGGAGGCCGACGGCACGGTGCGCCTCGGCACGGCGCTGCCCGGCTGGACGGGCCTCGCGCTCGGGGAGCGGCTGAGGCGCTCCTTCCGCTGCCCGGTGATCGTGGAGAACGACGCCAACGCGGCGGCCGTCGCCGAGCACTGGAAGGGTGCGGCGACCGACTCCGACGACATCGTCTTCGTCCTGGCCGGCCTGAGCCCCGGCGCCGGTTCGCTGATCGGCGGCCGGCTGCACCGCGGCTTCGGCGGGGCGGCCGGGGAGATCGGGGCCCTGCACCTGCTGGGCCGGGGCGTCACGCCCGAGACCCTGCTGTCGACGACGGACGAGCCGCTGCACCCGCTGGACGAGCAGGCGGTCGCGGAGGTCTTCGCACTGGCCCGCAAGGGCGACGCGCGCGCCCAGGCGGCGGTGGAGCGGTTCATCCAGCGACTCGTGCACGACGTGGCGGCCCTGGTCCTCGCCATCGATCCCGAGCTGGTGGTCGTCGGCGGCTGGGCGGCGGGGCTCGACGGGGTGCTCCAGCCGCTCCGCGACGAGCTGGCCCGGTTCTGTCTGCGGCCGCCCCGGGTGGTGCTGTCCCTGCTCGGCGAGGCCGCGGTCGGCACGGGCGCCCTGCGGCTCGCGCTCGACCACGTCGAGGAGCAGCTCTTCGCCGTCGACGGCACGGTGACGGCCCGCCGCTAGGAGTTGTCTCCTGGTGACGGGCCGGTGCCGGTGTCGATGCGCGGGTCTTACGAGGCCATGACCAGGTCGACCGAGTCGCCGAAGGTGAGGCGGCAGGTGTCGGCGCGGTAGGTGGCGACGGAGACGGCGGCGGTGCGCCCGGCGGAGAGGTAGCGGGTCGTCACCACCAGGACGGGCGCGCCCGGCAGCCGGTCGAGCTCCTTGGCGTCGTCGGCCCGGGCGGAGCCGAGCTCCACGGAGCGGTCCTGGCCGTCGAGGGCGAGGTGCTGGAGTTCGCGCAGGACCGCGCGGGCGCGGGCGGGACCGGCGGGGGCGTCGATGGAGCTGAGGCCCGGGACTGACCCGGCGGGCACGTAGAGCAGTTCGGCCGCGACCGGCTGGCCCTGGCTGATGCGGATGCGGCGCACGACGTGCACCTGCTCGTCGGTGCCGGTCTCCAGGACGCGGGCGACGGCGGCCGGGGCCACGTCGGCCGCGGAGTCCTGCGGCTGCCAGACGTCGTCGCCGACGCCGGGCCAGGCCTGCTGGGTGGTGGAGACGTCGACGCCGACGCGCGGCGGGGCGACCGTGGTGCCGACACCGCGGCGGCGCTGCAGGCGGCCCTCCAGCTCCAGCTGCTCCAGGGCCTGGCGGAGCGTGGCGCGGGCGACGCCGAAGCGGGCCGCGAGCTCGCGCTCGTTGGGAAGGATCTCCCCGACGGCGAAGTCCGAGTCGAGCGCTTCGCCGATCACTGTCTTGAGGTGCTGGTACTTCGGCTCCGGTGCCGATGCCAGCTGCGTGGTCCCCACCCTGATCCTCCGCAATTCGCCGTGTCCCGCGGCGTTTTTCCGCGCCCTTGTTTATTAAAGGTTCCTGCACTAACTCTGCGACCATAAGGCGAGCCACCCCCTTGGTCAAGACCAATCCTCCGCCGAACGCCCCTGAATGTGACCCTCTGACCTAGATCGTTCACAGGACGTTCGCGCCCTCGTGAGGCCCGCGCAGCAAAAGGCCCCGCCTCCCGGAAGGAGAGGCGGGGCGGGATCGAGCCGAATGGCGTGATCTTGGAGCGCGGGACGTCAGGCGTCGGAGAGGCCCCGGAGCTTGTCGGGGTTGCGGATGATGTGGACGCACTGGACGAGTCCGTCGCGCGACTCGATCTGGAAGACGGTGTCGGGCCTCCCGTCGACGAGGACGAGCAGGCCGGGGGCGCCGTTGAGCTCCAGGAAGCGGAGCTCGTACCCGACCGCGAAGTCCTGGGCGACGGCGAAGAGGAAGCGGCCCACCTTGTCGGCGCTCTCGATGATCCGCAGCGGGGCCTTGGACTTGCCGCCGCTGTCGCCGACGAGCCGCACGTCCGGGGCGAGGATCGCGAGGAGCTCGCCGAGGTCGCCGCCGGCCGCGGCGGAGAGGAAGCGCTCGGTGAGGTCGCGGCGCTCGGCCGGGTCGACGTCGTAGCGTGGCCTTCCTTCGTCGACGTGGCGCCGGGCGCGCCCGGCGAGCTGGCGCACGGCCGCCTCGGAGCGGTCGAGGGCGGCGGCGATCTCCCCGTACGGGAAGCCGAAGGCCTCGCGCAGCACGAAGACGGCCCGCTCCAGCGGGGAGAGGGATTCGAGCACCACGAGGACCGCGAGGGAGACGGAGTCGGCGAGCATCGCGCGCTCGGCGCTGTCGGGGGCGGCGGGGCCGAAGCCGGTGACGAGGGGCTCGGGGAGCCAGGGGCCGACGTAGGCCTCTCGGCGCGCCTGCGCCTGGCGCAGCCGGTCGACGGCGAGCCGGGTGGTGATCCGTACGAGGAAGGCGCGCGGTTCGCGGACGGCGTCGCGGTCCGAGGCGGTCCAGCGCAGCCAGGCCTCCTGGACGACGTCCTCGGCGTCGGCGGTGCGGCCGAGCATCCGGTAGGCGACGCCGAGGAGCATCGGGCGGTGCTCCTCGAAGAGTTCGGTGAGGGTGTCGGTAGAGGTGGGCACGCGCCCATCCCAGCCCACGCCGTCGGTGGTGTCCAGTTTCCGGCTCCCGTCTTGAACTCCTGGCTACTGAGCGGTAATTCTTACTGACGGGACGTCTAAAAGGTGGCGCCTGCCGGTGTTCACGACGCGCTGCACGAGGAACCGAGGAGCCCGCATGCCCGCACGGATCGCGTTCACGATCGAGACCCCGGCGGGTCCCCGCACCACGTCCATGGCATACGAGCGGCGGGGCGCGGGTGAGCCCCTGCTGCTGCTCCACGGCATCGGGCACCACTGGCAGGCCTGGGAACCCGTCCTGGACGCCCTCGCCGCCGAGCGTGAGGTGATCGCCGCCGACCTGCCCGGTTTCGGGGCCTCCGACGGACTGCCCGAGGGCGTCCCGTACGACCTGTCCACCGTCGTGCCCGTGCTCGGCGCCTTCTGCGAGGCCGTCGGCTTCGAGCGGCCGCACGTCGCGGGGAACTCGCTCGGCGGTCTGCTCGCCCTGGAACTGGGCCGGGAGAAGCTGGTGCGCTCGGTCACCGCCCTCTCCCCCGCCGGCTTCTGGTCCGAGGGCGAGCGGCGGTACGCCTTCGGGACGCTGCGGGCGATGCGCGGCGCCGCCCTGTCGCTGCCCGTGCCGCTGATCGAGCGCCTGTCCCGTACGGCCGCCGGGCGCACGGTCCTCACCAGCACCATCTACGCCCGGCCCGGCCGCCGGTCACCCGAGGCCGTCGTCGCCGAGACGCTGGCGCTGCGCGAGGCCACCGGCTTCCACCAGACCCTGGCGGCGGGCCGGACCGCCCTCTTCCGTGACTCCATCCCCACCGTTCCCGTCACCGTCGCCTGGGGCAGCCGCGACCGGCTGCTGCTGCGCCGCCAGGGCGTCCGCGCCAAGCAGACCCTGCCCGCCGCGCGCCTGGTCCGGCTGCCCGGCTGCGGGCACGTGCCGATGAACGACGATCCGGCTCTGGTGGCGCGCGTCATCCTGGACGGCAGCCGCTGAGACGGGCCTGTCGAGCGCCGGACTGCCGGCCGAGTCCGGCCTGTCCAGAGAGTCCGGCCCGTCGACCGAGTCCGGTGCGGCGGCCCGGGCGCTTCGGTCGCCCCGGGTGAACAGGCCCGTGCCCAGGGCGGCGCCCGCTCCCACGAGGAGACTGCCGGTCGCCTGCGGGAGGCCGAAGAGGCCGCCTCCGACGAGGGCGGCACTCAGGGCGGCGGCGATCGGGATGGCACCGGTGTAGAGAGTGGCCCTCTCCATACCGACGCGCTGGACGCCCATGTAGAAGAGGACGAATCCGACGACCGTGGCCAGGGCCGCCTGCCAGAACAGAGCGCCCGCCTCGACGGCCGTCGGCATCCTGACGAACCCTGCGCCGTCGACGACCAGGCCGACGAGGGCCGCCTCGGCCGCGCCGATCCCGCACACGGCGGCCGTCAGGAGCTTCGGCCCGAGCAGCCGCAGGACCGGGACGGCGAGGACGGTGAACCCCACCTCGCCCGCGAGCGCCGCCACCGACCAGCCGATCCCGGCCAGGTCCGTCCGCCCCCAGCCCTGCACGGTGAACGCTCCGGCGGCGACGAGCAGGGCCCCGTGAAGCACGGCGGGGGCGGGCCTGCGGCCCTCGGTCAGGGGCACCAGGACGGCGACGACGACCGGGGCGCAGCCGACCAGGACTCCGGGGACGGCGGGCTCGGCGGTCCGCTCGGCGGCGAGCACGGCCAGGTTGAAGCCGACCATGCCGACGGCCGCGAGGGCGGCGAGCCGCAGCCAGTGACGGCCGGTCAGGAGTCGCAGGGGGGCGAGCCCGCCCCGGCCCAGCAGCGGGAGCAGGAGCAGGCAGGCGGCGGCGTACCGGAGCGCCTGTCCACCCGCGTACGGATAGGCGCCGAGCAGGCTGTTGGCGGTGAAGGAGGCGCCGACGAGGGCGTAGGCGAGGGTCACCAGGAGGACTCCGCGCAAGGCGTTCGCGTTCATGCCTCCGACGCTAGGGAGCGGAGCGGCCCCTTTTGAGGTCCACTTCCGTCACGGCATCGGGGACCACTTCTCACCGGGGCCGGGGCGGGGCCGGGAGCGGAAGGTGCGGCGGTAGGTGTCCGGGGGGACGCCGACGGTGCGGTTGAAGTGGCGGCGGAGTGTGGTGGCCGTGCCCATGCCGGTGGCCTCCGCGATGGCCTCCACGCTGTCGTCGGTGGCCTCGAGGAGCTCCTGGGCGCGGCGGATCCGCTGGGTGAGCAGCCATTGCAGGGGCGTGGTGCCGGTCGCCGCGCGGAAGTGGCGGCCCAGCTGGCGCGAGCTGATCCGGGCCCGGCGTGCCAGGTCCTCCACGGTCAGCGGCTCGCCGAGCCGTGCGACGGCCCAGGGCAGCAGCTCGGTGAGCGGGTGGTCCTCCCGGGTCGGCACGGGAGCGGTGACGAACTGGGCCTGGCCGCCGTCCCGATGCGGGGGCACGACCAGGCGCCGGGCCGCCGTGTTGGCGACGGCCGAGCCGTGGTCGAGGCGGACGAGGTGCAGGCAGAGGTCCATGGCGGCGGCCTTGCCGGCGGAGGTGAGCACGCTGCCGTTGTCCACGTAGAGGACGTCCGGGTCGACCTCGATCCGGGGATACCGCTCGGCGAGGGCCTCGGTGTGCGCCCAGTGGGTGGTGGCGCGCCGGCCGTCGAGGAGCCCGGCGGCGGCCAGGACGAAGGCGCCCGTGCACAGGGAGGCCACGCGCGCGCCTGCCTCGTGGGCCGCGCGGACCGCGTCGACCAGCTCGGCGGGCGGCTCCGCGTCGACGTCGGCCCAGCCGGGGACGATCACCGTGTCCGCGCACGCGAGCCGGTCGAGCCCGTGGTCGGGTTCCATGCGGAACCGCTCCACGCGCGCGGGGCCCGGTCCGCAGAGGGTCACGTCGTACCAGGGCACGTCCACCGCGTCCGGGGCGGCGCCGAACACCTCGTACGCGAGGGAGAGTTCGAAGTGCAGCATGCCGTCGGTGACTGCCAGTGCGAGCGTCCTCATGTCCGTAATTGTACGGGGCATGTCGTTCCGGACACTCGCGGTCGCCGCCACCGACCGCCAGGATGGGGGTAGTTCAAATTTTGACAACCAGAAACGGCGGGAGAAGTCATGGGATCGGGTCAGCGGGTCGTGGTGTTCGGGGCCTACGGCCACACCGGGCGCTTCGTGGTGGCGGAGCTCCTTGAGCGGGGCTTCGTCCCGGTGCTGTCCGGCCGCGACGCCGGCAGGCTGCGGACGCTCGCCGCGTCGTACGAGGGCCTCGACGTCCGCCCGGCGTCGGTCGACGACCCGGCCTCGCTCGACCGCGCGCTGACCGGTGCGGCGGCCGTGATCAACTGCGCCGGGCCGTTCGCCGTGACCGGCGCCCCGGTGATCGAGGCCGCACTGCGTGCCGGGATCCCGTACGTGGACGTGGCCGCCGAGATCGAGGCCAACGCCGACACCTTCGCGCGCTTCGCCGACCCGGCCCGCGCCGCCGGGACGGTCGTCCTCCCCGCGATGGCCTTCTACGGCGGCCTCGGCGACCTCCTCGCCACCACGGCCATGGGCGACTGGACGGCCGCCGACGAGGTGCACGTCGCGTACGGGCTGAGCAGCTGGCACCCCACGTCGGGCACCCTCGCGGCGGGCAAGGTGTCCCGGGAGCGGCGGAACGGCCGGCACGTCCGCTACACCGGCGGTCGACTCGAGTACCACGACGACGCGTTCTCGGTCGTGGAGTGGCCCTTCCCCGCGCCGCTGGGCCGGCGGCCCGTCATCGGCGAGTTCACGATGGCCGACGTGGTGACCGTCCCCAGCCATCTGAAGGTGCCCGAGGTACGCACGTACATGGCGGTCGACGCGGCCCAGGACCTGTCGGCGCCGGACGCGACGGCACCCACCGCCGTCGACGAGCGCGGCCGGTCCGCGCAGACCTTCCTCGTGGACGTCGTCGTGCGCTCCGAGGGCGTGGAACGCCGGGCCGTCGCCGCAGGCCAGGACATCTACGCCGTCAGCGCGCCGCTCGCGGTGGAGGCGGTCCACCGGATCCTCACCGGCCGGACCCGCGCGACGGGCGTCGCCTCGGCCGGCGCGCTGTTCGACGCGCCGGACTTCCTGCGGGCGCTGTCCGGGCACCTGGCCCTGGACGTGCGGCAGTAGCGGAACCCGGTCGCGGAATCCCCTCGCGGGATCCCCTCGCGGAATCTGGTCACGGGATCCCGTCGCGGAATCTGGTCACGAGATCCCGTCGCGGGATCCCGTCGCGGGATCCCGTCGCCACCCCGGCATCATGGGACCCGACCGGGAGGGACCGGGCGGCCCCGGCGCGGGGTGGCGGGAAGGGGCAGTGACATGGGGGGCCAGGGCCAGGCGGCCTGGGAGTTGCTGCTGCCGGCCGCCGGTGCTCCGGCGCGGCGGCGGGGACGGGCGTTGCAGGAGGCGCTGCGGGAGGCGGTGCGCTCGGGGCGGCTCGCCGCCGGGACGCGGCTGCCGTCGAGCCGGGAGCTCGCGGCCGACCTCGGCGTCTCGCGGGGGCTCGTCACCGAGGCGTACGAGCAGCTGACGGCCGAGGGGTATCTGCGCAGCGACCGGGGCGCGGGGACCTGGGTGGGCGGTGCGGCCAGGGCGGCCGTGCACGGAGCCCGCGACCTGGCCGCGAGGGCGCCGGGGGTGCGGGTGGACTTCCGCCCGGGGACCCCCGACCTTTCGCTGTTCCCGAGGAGCGCGTGGGCGGCGGCCCAGCGGTCCGTACTCACCCGGCTCCCCCACCCGGCGCTCGGCTACCCGGACCCGCGCGGGCTCCCCGGCCTGCGCGAGGCGCTGGCCGCGATGCTCGCACGGCGGCGGGGCGTGGTCGCCGATCCGGAGCGGCTCGTGGTCTGTTCGGGCGTGGCGCAGGCGTCGACGCTCCTCGGCTTCGTCCTCCGCGCGCGTGGACTGCGCCAGGTCGGGATCGAGGACCCCGGCAGCCCGGAGCACGGTCGGCTGTTCGCCGCCACCGGCATGGAGACGGTGTGGCTGCCGCTCGACGAGGAAGGACTGCGCCCGGGGCCGCTCGCCGACTCCGGGGTGCGGGCGGTGGTCGTGACGCCCTCGCACCAGTTCCCGTCCGGCATCGGCTGGTCGGCGGAGCGCCGGGCCGCGCTCCTCAACTGGGCGCGTGCGGTGGACGGGTACGTCCTGGAGGACGACTACGACGGCGACTTCCGCTACGACCGCGCCCCCGTCGGCGCGCTCCAGGGCCTCGACCCGGAGCGGGTCGCCTACACGGGCTCCGTCAGCAAGTCGCTGGCCCCCGGGCTGCGGCTGGGCTGGATGCTGGTGCCGGAGGCGCTGCTCGACGAGGTCGTCGAACGCAAGCGGACGATGGACCTCGGCAATCCCGTACTCGACCAGGCCGTCCTCGCGGAGTTCGTGACGCGCGGCGGCTACGACCGGCAGCTGCGGCGCTGCCAACGTGCCTACCGGGAGCGGCGGGACGCGCTGCTCGCGGCGCTCGCGGAGCATCTGCCCGGCACCCGGGTGAGCGGGATCGCGGCAGGACTGCACGTCATCGCGCGCGTACCGGGGCGATTCGGTCCTCCGGAACGGTTCCTCGCGCGGGCGGCGGAGGCCGGGGTGCCGCTGCGTCCCCTGGAGGAGTACGGCACGGAGCGGCCGGCGGACGGGGACGTACGGCTCGTCATCGGGTACGCGCACCTGACGCCCTCGGCGATCGCGACCGGGATCCGGTTGGTGGGGGAGGCGTTGGGGCGGGGATGACGGGGCGGTGCGGGCCGGGCGTGTCCCGGGTCCGCGAGGACCGAAGGGCGTTCTGTTCACGCGGGGTTCGCGCGGGCGCCGCTCCCGGCCGTTAGGCATGGGTCGGCGCCCCGGTCGTGCGGTACGGGGCGGCGCACCGTCCGCGACCGGAACGACCCCACCCCGGAGGCCTTTTCATGTCCCTTCCCGTGCCCGGCTCCTCCCCCTCCCCCGCCCGGCGCAGCGTCCTGCGCGGTTCGCTGGCCGCGTCGGCGGCGCTCACCCTCGGCGGCACCGGTCTCGCCGCTCCCGCGTTCGCACTGTCCGGCCGGCCCCGGGCCGAGTGGGGTGTGCAGGCGGGTGACGTGACGGCCTCCTCCGGTCTGGTCTGGGTGCGTTCGGACCGGCCGGCGCGGATGCTGGTGGAGACCTCGGCGACCGAGTCCTTCCGGCACGCGCGCCGCCACCTCGGCCCGCTGATCGGCGCGGACACGGACTTCACCGGGACGACGGCGCTGCGCGGACTGCCGGCGGGCGAGCAGATCCACTACCGGGTCACCCTCGTCGACCCGGACGACCCGCGCCGGGCGGGCGAGCCGGTCCTCGGCACCTTCCGCACGGCGCCGGACCGGCGGCGCGACGGGGTCCGCTTCCTGTGGTCCGGCGACATCGCGGGGCAGGGCTGGGGCATCAACCCGGACATCGGGGGCTTCCGCGCGTACGAGGAGATGCGCCGGCTCGACCCGGACTTCTTCCTGTGCAGCGGCGACACGATCTACGCCGACGGGGTCATCAAGCCGAGCGTGACCCTCCCGGACGGGCGGATCTGGCGGAACGTCACGACGCCGGAGAAGTCGAAGGTCGCCGAGACCCTCGACGAGTACCGGGGCAACTTCCGCTACAACCTCCTCGACCACAACGTCCGGGCCTTCAACGCACAGGTGCCGTCGGTGGTGCAGTGGGACGACCACGAGGTGCGGAACAACTGGTACCCGGGCCAGATCCTGGACGACGTCCGCTACACGGAGAAGGACGTGGACGTGCTCGCGGCCCGCGCCTCGCGCGCGTTCGGCGAGTACTTCCCGGTCTCCACCCTCCACCCGCGCGGTGAGGGCCGCGAGCGGCGGATGCACCGGGTGGTGCGGTACGGGCCGCTGCTCGACGTGTTCGTGCTCGACATGCGCTCGTACCGCAACGCCAACTCGCCCGGCCGGCAGGCCGACGACACCACCGGCATCCTCGGTGCCGAGCAGCTGGCGTGGCTCAAGCGGGAGCTGGCCGCGTCCAGGGCGGTGTGGAAGGTGCTCGCGGCGGACATGCCGATCGGTCTGGTCGTCCCGGACGGCGCGGCGAACTTCGAGGCGATCGCGCAGGGCGACCCGGGCGCGCCGCTGGGCCGGGAGCTCCAGATCGCGGAGCTGCTGCGGTTCGTGAAGCACCGGCGGATCACCGGCACGGTGTGGCTGACGGCGGACGTCCACTACACCTCGGCGCAGCACTACGCGCCGGAGCGGGCTGCCTTCCAGGACTTCGCCCCCTTCTGGGAGTTCGTGTCCGGGCCGCTGGCGGCGGGCGGGTTCCCGGCGAACGCCCTGGACGCGACCTTCGGCCCGGAGCGGGTGTTCGTGCGGGCGCCGGAGCGGGCGAACCTGTCGCCGATGGAGAGCCCGCAGTACTTCGGCGAGGTCGACATCGACGGCGGGAGCGGGGAGCTGACCGTGCGGCTGCGGGCCGAGGGCGGATCGGTGCTGTTCAGCAAGGTGCTCCAGCCGGGGCGGGTCGGGCAGTAGCCGCCGGGGGGCTCGGCCGGGGCGGGTGGGCGATACCTGCTGGTCGGGGCGGGCGCCGCCGATTGTCAGTGGGGGGTCGTAACGTCGTTCCCATGACGCGATCCGCACCGGCGCTCGCCTACCGTCCGTGGAGGCGGAGTGGCGGGGTGTGGGGATCAGGACGGGGGACGGCATGGGGAACGCGACGGGGATGAGCGATACGGGTACGGGTGCGGGTGGCACTCCGGATGCAGGCGCGGGCACCGGTTCGGCTCGGGATGCGGACGCGGTCGGCGCCGGAACGACGGAACGCGCCGGCACCGGGGAACGCCCGGGCCCCGACTCCGGTCCCGCGGTCCGCTCCGGGGTCGACAGGCTGCTGGCCGTCGTGCTCGCCGGGGAGGCTCGTGAGGTGCCGGCCCTGCTGGAGTCGCTGGACGCCGCCGAGCGCAAGCGCGCGCTCACCCGGCTGAAGGCGCTGCGCGCCGAGGTGCGTGCCGGGAAGTGGGCGACACCTCCGTACGTGCCGGACCGCATCCGCAGCGCGCTGTACGTCGCGGGCGCCGGCTGTCTTCCGACGGCGGCGGCCGCCGCGAGCTGGCTCGGTGCGCGCGAGCTCCAGGTCCGGGAGGAGGACAAGCCCCTGGCCCTCGCGGCGCTCGGCGATCCCGACCCGGAGTGGGCCGCGGACCTCGCGGGGCGTCTGGCCAGGCGCCGGGCCGTGGCGGAGAACGGTTATCCGCTGCTCCACGGGCTGATCGTCCGGGCCGGATACACCGTCCCCCCGACCGACGGCTACGTCACCGGATGGACGTGGCACCTCAGTGGCGACCGGCTCGTGGAGCGGCTCCGGGAGGACCCGCAGACGCCCGCCCTCGTGGCGCACGCCCTCGCGATGGCCGAGCCGCCCGAGCGGCTGACCCGGCCGGCGGGGCGCCGGCCGGAGGGGCACTGGCCGTCGGCGCTGCGGACGCTCGTCGAGGAAGGCGTCCTCGACCGCGCACAGGTCCTGGACGTGTGCGTGTCCCGGCTGCTGCGCGGCGGCCCCGTCCGGAACCTGCGCCTCCCGCTGGAGACGGTGCGGCTGCTCGCACCGGACGCGGAGGAGCTGAGGGCGCGGATCCCGGACTGGGTCGCGATCGCGGCCGACGCGCCGTCCATCGTCGCCGGGTACGCGCAGGACGTCCTGGCGGAGCTCGCCTCGACGGGCTCGGTGCCGGTCGCGGCGCTCGCAGAGATGACGTCCGGCGTTCTCTTCCGCACCGAGAAGAAACTGGTACGGGCCCAGTTGGCGCTGGTCG
Source organism: Streptomyces sp. NPDC002825 (assembly GCF_040295385.1). Taxonomy (NCBI): domain Bacteria; kingdom Bacillati; phylum Actinomycetota; class Actinomycetes; order Kitasatosporales; family Streptomycetaceae; genus Streptomyces; species Streptomyces sp. NPDC002825. The sequence goes on along the minus strand of NZ_JBEOVH010000005.1, from coordinate 126,278 downwards.
GCAACGTGCTGGCGCGCGAGCCGGGGGCGGCCGGGGAGCTGCTGCCCGCCGTGACGGAGGCCTTCGGGAACGAGGACACCGACATCCAGGAGCGGGCCCTCAAGCTGGCGGGCCGTCACCTGAACGCCGTGGACACGGGCGTGCGGCACGAGCTGGCCGAGGCCGCGGGGCTGCTGAGCCCGACGCACCGGCGGGCCGCCGAGGAGCTGTTCGGCGGGGACCTGGAGCCGGAGCCGGCACGTCCGTACGAGGAGATCCTGCCGCCGGTGCCCGAGGTCCAGCTCGTCCGGCCCCCGGCGACGACCGTCGAGGAGCTGGTCGCGGAGCTGCTGGTGCAGCGGCTCTCGGAGGACCCCGTGGCGTTCGAGCGGGCGCTGGACGGCCTGGTGCGGCACGCGCACCGGGACAGGGCCGCCGTGGCGGAGGCCGTACGGGAGGCGTTCCCGTGGCCCCGGTGGGAGCACGAGACCCCCTACTTCACCCAAGAGACCCATGAGATCCATGAGAGCCATGGGATCCATGAGAGCCATGGGATCCATGGGATCCATGTGGTCCTCGCCGGGCTGCTCGGTCTGCTGGACCCGGCGCTCGTCGACTTCCGCCGGCCCCAGGAGCACAGCACGGACTCCTGTCTCCACCAGGCCCTTTCGGGGGTCCTCGACGCCCGCTTGTGGGAGGCCGCCGGCCTGGTGGGCACGGACGCGCTGCCGTTCCTGCTCGCCACGCCGACCTGGCACACGGGGGCGATCGATCCGCCGGTCCTGGTGGAGCGGCTGCGGCAGTACCGGGACGCGGGCGTCGAGCCCGCTCCGGCCGATCTCGCGCAGGCCCTGCTCCGGGTACGGCGGGCCGACCCGTCGGCGCGGCGCGCGGCCGTGGAGGCGGCGACGCTCGGCACCCCGGCCGGCCGCCGGCTCGCCGCCTGGCTGCGGGAGGAGACCGCCGTCGGGGCGACTGTGCGGGTGCTCCGGCGGGACGAGGACAGGACGCCGCGGAGGCACTGCCTGGTCGACCGGCTGGTGGTCGACCTCGGTGAGCAGCCGACGGTGCGGGCGGAGTTCCCGCCCGCCTTCCAGTGGCTCGGCGGCGCCCCGGAGTCGGCTCCCCGTCGCTGCCGGCACCGGATCGAGGACCGGGCGCAGTGGGCTCCCGTGCTGCCGGCCGACCGTGAGCTGCTCGCGGCCTGCCTCCTGCCGCCCCTCGCGCAGAGTGCCGAGGGGGACGGCCGGGGAGCGACCGAACCGCTGACCGCGCTCGCCGAGGCCGAGGGGCCGGTGGGCCGGGCGGTGCTGCTGGCCCTGGCGTGCGGTCTCGGCTGCGTGGACGCGGACGACCGGCTGCGCGCGGTGGACGCCGTGCTCGTCCTCACGGCGCGGGGCGAGCTGAACCCCCGGAGGCTCGGCGAGGAGCTGGCGTGGCTGCTCGCGGAGGGCGCGGTCAAGCCGAACCGGCTGGCGGACGCGGCCCGCACGGCCGCCGCCACGGGGGCGTACGGGACGGTCTGGGCGATCCTCTCGGCGATGCTCGCGAAGCTGCCGGCCCGGGCGAAGCCGGTCCACGGGCTCGGCGAGGTCCTCGCGGTCGCCGCGGACTGTGTGGAGCGGTGCGGGGCCGTCGGCGGGGTCGCCGGGCTCGACGCGCTCGCCTCCGGGCGGGGCTCGTCGCAGCTGGTGGCGCAGGCGAGGCGACTGCTGAACGCACTCCATCAGGGGGCCGATCAGCCTCTGACAGAAACGACCTGAATCGGTCTTTAAGCCGCCAGATCGGCGCTTAACCCGTCAGTCACAAAGCGTTCGTGATCACGCAACACCGCTGGGTCACAGTGAAGCCATGACCGATGTGACGTCTTCGAAGAGCACCCGCCGTCCGCACCACTGGCGGCACGACCTGATCGAGCTCGCCGCCATGTTCACCGCCGTGGTGGTGGCCGACACGATCGCCAAGACCATCGCCAAGGGCCCCGACGGCCCCTACCTCCTGGTCTTCTCGGCGATCGCGCTGGTCGCCACCGCCGGGTTCCACACCTGGTGGGCGCGGCGGCACAGTCATGCCAGCCATGCCCCTCCCGCCGGTGACACCGGCGGGCACCTCACCGCGGCGGCCGTGCCGGCACCCGCGCGCGACGAAGCGGAGGAGCCCACGCCGCCCGCCGAGACGACGCTGTGGCGGATGCGGACCACCGTCGCGGACACCCCGGGCAGTCTCGCCGCGCTGTGCACCGTCCTCGCCCGCCTGGGCGTGGACATCCTCACCCTGCAGACCCACCCGCTGGGCGACGGCACCGTCGACGAGTTCCTGCTGCGCGCCCCCGCCGACCTCTCCGCGCAGGCCCTCGCACGCGAGACGGCGACCGCCGGCGGCCGCGACACCTGGACCGAGCGGGCCGACGCCCACGACCTGGTGGACACCCCCACCCGGGTCCTCGGCCTGGCCACCCGTACCGCCCTCGACGCGGCCGAACTGCCGCTCGCGCTGCGCCAGCTGCTGGGCCGCTGCACCCTCCACTCGGTGCCGGCGGTCTCGCTCACCGGCCGCCCCACCGGCGAACAGGCCCCGGTCGAGGGCGTCCTGGAGGAGACCGTGATGCGGCTGCGCGACCCGCACGGCGGCACCCTCATCATCGAGCGGCCCTATCTGCCGTTCACCCCGACGGAGTTCGCCCGGGCCCGCGCCCTCGTCGAGCTCGACGCCCGGCTCGGCCCCCGCGTCCCGCGCAGCCAGGACGTGCTGACCCTGCCCGAGGGCAACGAGATCACCGTCCGCCGGGCCGACCAGCGCGACCTGGCCGCCGCGCGCGCCATGCACGACCGCTGCTCGGCCCGCACCCTGGGCCTGCGCTACCACGGCCCGGTCGGCGACGCCGACCGCTACCTCGGCCACCTGCTCAGCCCCCGCTTCGGCCGCACCCTCGCCGTCCAGACGGCCTCGGGCCGGCTCGTCGCCCTCGGCCACCTGCTGTGGGACGGCGACGAGACGGAGGTCGCCCTCCTCGTCGAGGACGACTGGCAGCGGCGCGGCATCGGCTCCGAGCTCCTCGGCCGGCTGGTGGCGATGGCCGAGGAGACCGGCTGCGACAGCGTGTACGCCGTGACGCAGTCCTCCAACACGGGGATGGTGGCCGCGATGCGGGCGCTGAACCTCCCCCTCGACTACCAGATCGAGGAGGGCACCCTGGTGATCACCGCCCGGCTGGCCCCGGCACCGCGGCCGGACGCCCTGACGCAGCAGGAGCAGCAGCACGAAGGGGCCCGGCGGGCGGAGCGCTGAGCGCCCGGGTCAGATCGCGCCACAGGTCCTCGACGTCCTCAAGACCGACCGACATGCGCAGCAGCCGGTCGCTGACGCCGGCCGAGCGCCGGTCTCCCTCGGCCACGATCCGGTGGCTGATGGAGGCCGGGTGCTGGATGAGGGTGTCGACGCTGCCGAGACTGACCGCCGGGGTGATGAGCCGTACCCCGGCGATCACCTCGTGCGGGTCCCCGTACACCTCGAAGGCGATCATCGCCCCGCCGATCCGCGGGTAGTGGACGCGGGCGATGCGGGGGTCGGTGGCGAGCCGCCGGACGAGCTCCGCGGCCGTCGAGGACGCCGCCCTGACCCGTACCGGAAGGGTCGAGAGGCCGCGGAGGAGCAGATAGCCGGCGAGCGGGTGGAGCACCCCGCCGGTGGCGAAGCGGACCTGACGGAGGGTACGGGCGAACTCCTCGTCGCAGGCCACGACTCCGCCCATGACGTCACCGTGACCGCCGAGGTACTTGGTGGCGCTGTGCAGCACGATGCGGGCGCCCTGCTGGACCGGGCGCTGGAGCACCGGGGTGGCGAAGGTGTTGTCGACGAGCAGCGGGACGGAGCCGCAGGAGTGGGCGAGGGCCCGGATGTCGGCCTCGGCCAGGGTCGGGTTGGCGGGCGACTCGACCATGACGAGGCCGGTGTCGGGCCGGATCGCGTCGGCGATGCCCGCCGGGTCGGTCCAGGTCACCTCGGTGCCGAGCAGCCCTGCGTCGAGGAGGTGGTCGCTGCAGCCGTACAGCGGGCGGACCGCGACGACATGGCGCAGTCCCTGGCTCGCGCGGGCGAGGAGCACGGCGCTGAGGGCGGCCATGCCGCTGGCGAAGGCGACGGCGGCCTCGGCGCCCTCCAGGCGGGCGAGGGCCTCCTCGAAGCGGGCCACGGTCGGGTTGTCGAGCCGGGCGTAGACGGGCGGGCCGTCGAGCCGGGCGCCCGTGGTGGCGAACTCGTCGATCCGGGCGGCCTCGGCCCGGGCGTCGTACGAGGGGTAGGTGGTGGACAGGTCGAGCGGCGGGGCGTGCAGCCCGAGTCCGGCGAGGTCTTCGCGGCCGGCGTGCACGGCTTCGGTGGCAAGGGCCCTCGGGGTGGCCGAGAGGCCGTGATCCATGGCGTCCATGGCGGCACTGTGAACGGATACCGGGAAGTAGCGGGAATCAGCCGTGCTACGTTCGCCAGATGGCCGATTCCGTCGTACTGGACGCGGTCGATCTGCACATTCTTCGCCTCCTGCAGAACGACGCCCGGACCACCTACCGCGAACTCGCCGCCGAGGTCGGCGTCGCACCCTCCACCTGCCTCGACCGGGTGGCCCGGCTGCGCCGCACAGGAGTGGTCCTCGGACACCGGCTACGTCTGGATCCGGCCAAACTCGGGCGTGGGCTCGAAGCACTGCTTCTGGTCCAGGTCCGCCCTCACCGGCGTGAACTGATCGGTCCGTTCGTCGACCGGATCCGGGCCCTGCCGGAGTCCCGGGCGCTGTTCCATCTCACGGGGCCCGACGACTACCTGGTGCACGTGGCCGTGGCGGACCCCGCCGACCTGCAGCGTCTCGTCCTCGACGAGTTCACCTCGCGCCGCGAGGTGGCCCGCGTGGAGACCCGGCTGATCTTCCAGCAGTGGGAGTGCGGCCCCCTCCTGCCGCCTTCCCCCGGCCCCTCCTTGTCAGCCGACTGAGCCCGGACGAGGGTGACGCGGGCCCTCCGGAGGCGCCAGGATGACCCCCATGCCAGACACTTCCAGCAGCCTGCTGCCCCGCCAGGTCGCCGACGACTACGTCGACGCACTCATCGCCCTCGACCCAATCACCGGTACGTTCCTGGGAGTCAAGGAGAGCGCCGGACGGCTGCCGGACTTCTCCCCCGCCTGGCAGCGTGCGACGGCCGACCTCGCCCGCCGCACGCTCGCCCGGCTCGACGAGGCGGAGCGGGCCCCGGGCGCGGACAACGACGCCGAGCGGCGCTGCGCCCGGCTGCTGCGGGAGCGGCTGACGGCGGAACTCGCCATCTACGAGGCCGAGGAGAGCCTCTGCACGGTCAGCAACATGCGCTCGCCCGCGCACAGCGTCCGCATGGTCTTCACCGTGATGCCGACGGGGACCGAGGAGGACTGGACGGCGGTCGCCGCCCGGCTGCGCGCGGTCCCGGCCGCGTTCGACGGCTACCGCGCCTCGCTCGCGCTCGGCCTGGAGCGCAAGCTCTTCGCCGGGCCGCGCCCCACCGCCACCTTCGTCGAGCAGCTCACCGAGTGGGCGGGCGGCGACGACGGCGGGAGGCCGGGCTGGTTCGAGGAGTTCGCCGCCGCCGGCCCCGAGACCCTGCCCGCGGAGCTCAAGGACGAGCTCGCGGCGGCGGCCCGGGGCGCCACCGCGGCCGTCGCGGTCCTGCGGGACTGGATGCGGGACGTGTACGCCCCGGCCGTCGCCGACGCCCCGAACACGGTGGGCCGCGAGCGCTACCAGCGCTGGACCCGCTTCTTCAACGGCACCGACCTGGACCTCGACCAGGCGTACGCGTACGGCTGGGCCGAGTACCACCGGCTCCTCGGCGAGATGCGGACCGAGGCCGAGCGCATCCTGCCGGGCTCCGACCCCTGGGAGGCGCTCGCCCACCTCGACGAGCACGGCACCCACATCGAGGGCGTCGAAGAGGTCCGCGTCTGGCTCCAGCAGCTCATGGACGAGGCCATCACGGCGCTCGACGGGCACCACTTCGAACTGGCCGAGCGCGTACGGCGGGTGGAGTCCCGGATCGCCCCGCCGGGCGGCGCCGCCGCCCCGTACTACACCGGCCCTTCCGAGGACTTCTCGCGCCCCGGCCGCACCTGGCTGCCCGTGGACGGCGCGACCCGCTTCCCCGTGTACGACCTGGTCTCGACCTGGTACCACGAGGGCGTGCCCGGCCATCACCTCCAGCTCGCCCAGTGGGTGCACGTCGCCGACCGGCTCTCCCGCTACCAGGCGACGATCGGCAAGGTCAGCGCGAACTCGGAGGGCTGGGCGCTGTACGCGGAGCGCCTGATGGACGAACTCGGCTTCCTGCCCGACGCGGAGCGGCGCCTCGGCTACCTCGACGGCCAGATGATGCGGGCGTGCCGGGTGATCGTGGACATCGGCATGCACGTCGGTCTGGAGATCCCCGCGGACTCGCCCTTCCACCCGGGCGAGCGGTGGACTCCGGAGCTCGCCCAGCAGTTCTTCCAGATGCACAGCAGCCGCCCGCCGTCCTTCGTGGAGAGCGAGATGACCCGCTACCTGTCGATGCCGGGCCAGGCGATCGGCTACAAGCTGGGCGAGCGCGCCTGGCTGCTCGGCCGCGCCAACGCGCGGGCCGCCCACGGCGACGCCTTCGACGCGAAGGCCTGGCACATGGCGGCGCTCTCCCTGGGCCCGCTGGGCCTGGACGACCTGGTGGACGAGATCTCCCGGCTCTGAGCCGTTCGGATGCCGAGAATCCCCGGTCGTTCGCTTGATCGACCGGGGATTCCCCTGCGAATCTCTCCCCATGAGCGACGCCTACACCCCCGACGCCACCGACTGGCGCATCCTCGAAGCCCTCCAGTCCGAGGGCCGCGCCAGCTTCGCCGACCTCGCCCGCGCGGTGTCCATGTCCCCGTCCGCGGTGACGGAGCGGGTCCGGCGCCTGGAGGACGCCGGGGTGATCACGGGGTACACGGCGATCGTCGACCAGGACCGGCTGGGCCTGCCCATCCTCGCGTTCGTACGGCTGCGCTATCCGCACGGCAACTACAAGCCGTTCCACGACCTGATCGACACGACGCCCGAGGTCCTCGAAGCCCATCACGTCACCGGCGACGACTGTTTCGTCCTCAAGGTCGCCGCCCGCTCCATGAAGCACCTGGAGTCGATCAGCGGGAAGATCGCCACGCTCGGCGCGGTGACCACCAGCGTCGTCTACTCCTCCCCGCTGCCCCGCCGCTCCCTCAGCCGCTGAGCGCTTCCCCACCGGTCCGCAGCCGGACCGCCGAGCCCTGCCGGGCCTTGACGACCTCCAGCTGGGCCGGGATCCGGCGGCGCAGGTCGCCGACGTGGCTGACGATGCCGACGCTGCGGTCCCGCTCGCGGAGCGAGTCGAGGACGTCGAGGACCTCGTCGAGCGTCTGCTCGTCGAGGCTGCCGAAGCCCTCGTCGATGAAGAGGGTGTCGAGCCGGACCCCGCCGGCCTCGTCGGTGACGACGTCGGCGAGGCCGAGGGCCAGCGCGAGGGAGGCGAAGAAGGTCTCGCCGCCGGAGAGCGTGGCCGTGTCGCGTTCGTTGCCGGTCCAGGCGTCGACGACGTGCAGCCCGAGGCCGGACCGCTTGCCGCCGGAACGGGCGTCGGAGTGGACGAGGGTGTAGCGGCCCGATGACATGCGCTGGAGGCGGGCGCTCGCGGCCGCCGCGACCTGTTCGAGCCGGGCGGCGAGCACGTAGGACTCCAGGCGCATCCGGCGCTCGTTCTCCGCGGACGTGCCGGCGGTGAGGGCGGCGAGCCGGGCCACCCGGTCGTACTCCTCGCGCAGCGGCCCGAGGCGCCGGACCTCGGTGACGGCCTGCCGCGAGAGTCCGTCGAGTCCGGTGGCGCGCTCGCGTGCGGCGGCGAGGGCGGAGTCGGCCTCGCGGAGCGCGCGTTCCGCCGCCGTGTGCGCGGCCTCGGCCCCGGCGGGGTCGGCGGGCGGCAGGGCGGCGGCCTCGGCCGTCCCGGGCTCGGCGAGCCGGTCCGCGACGGCCGCCGCCTCGGCCTGCCAGGCGTCCACGCGCCGCTGCAGCTCGCGTCGTTCGCTCTCGCCGAGGAGGGCGCCGGCCGCCTCGGCAGGCGTGGCGAACCCCGCCCGGTAGGCGGCGTCGGCGAGCCGGTCGTCGGCCTCCTTGAGCCGCTGTGCGGCGAGTTCGGCGGTGCGGACGGTTGCGGCGGCGTCGACCAGGAGGGCGATGCGCCGCTCCAGGCGGGTGGCGTGTTCGGCCACGCTGGCGAACGCGCCTCGCCCCCGGGCGAGTTCCTCGTCGAGCGCGGACTGCTCCCGCTCCAGGGCCTCCCGGCGCGAGGTCCGCGCGGCGACGCGCCGCTCCGCCTCCCGCTGCGCGGCGACCCGCTCCTCGTACTCCCGCTCGGCCCGCGCGAGCGTCTCCCGCGCACTGTGGGTCTGCCCGGCGAGTGCGTGCGCCTCGGCGTGCAGCCGGGCCAACTCGTCGGCCTCGTCGGACAGTTCGCCTACGGTGGGCTCGGCGTCGGACTCCCCCGTCTGGACCTCCGTACGCGCCGCGGACCAGGACTCGCGGGTGACGGCCAGTTCGCGTTCGGCCGCCGTGCGGGTCTCCTCGGCGCGGGTGTAGGCCGCGTAGGCGGCGTCCTCGGTGGCGCGGTCGACATGGTCGGCGGTGGTACGGGCGGGCGCCGGGTGGGCGGTCGAGCCGCAGACCTGGCAGGGGTCGCCCGGGGTGAGGGTGACGGCGAGTTCGGCGGCGATGCCCTCCAGGCGCCGGGACTTGACGTCGAGCCAGCTCTCGTGGGCGGCGTTGCGCCGCTCGCGGGCGTCCGCGAGACGGGTCTCGGCCGTCCGGGTGTCCTCGGCGAGGGAGTCGCGGCGGCGGGCCGCGGCGAGCCGGCGGCGCGCCGGGTCCAGGCGGCCCGCCAGGTGTTCGGCGCGCGCGGCGGCGTCGCGCGCGGCCTCGACGCGTTCCGTGAGGGCGGCGCGGCGCGGCTCCCAGCCGGCGAGCCAGTCGGCCGCGTCCCGCAGGGCGTCCTCGTCGGCGCGCGCCTCACGGGCGAGTACGGCGCGCTCCTCGGCGACGGCGGTCGCGCGGCGCTCGGCGCGGCGGGCCGCGTCGAGTCCGCCGAGCTCCTCGCGGAGCCGGTGTTCGAGGGCGGAGAGGTGTTCGGCGCCGGCGTCGGCGAGGTCCGGGGGCAGCTGCGCGCGGGCCTGCTCGCGGGCGCGGTGTGCGGCGGCGTGCTCGCGCTCGGCGTCCCGGCGCAGTCCGAGGGCGGGGGCCACCCGGTCGGCCTTGAGGCTCCGGTCGAGGCGGTCCTGGAGGCGGTCGCGCTCGGGGGCCTGCTCGGTGAGCCGCTCGCGGCGGCGCAGCGCGTCGGCGTGCCGGGCCTGCCGGCCGGCGAGGTCGTTCGCCGCGTCGAGGGCGGCGCGCGCGGCGGCCCGGCCGCTCTCGGCCGCCGCCAGGCGCACGGCGGTGATGTCGAGGGCCTCCCGGGCCTCGGCGCGGGCGACGGCGGCCCAGGTGAGGACGGAGTCGGCGAGCCCGGGGTCGCCGGGCCGGCCCTCGACGGGGCTGCGGGCGGCGTCGAGGCCGCCGGCGGCCTGGGTCATGCGGTGGGCGAGGGTGAGCAGCCGCGCGTCCCCGTCCTCGACCTGCTGCTGGGCGGCGCGGCGCAGCTCGGCGAGGCGTTCCTCGACGGCGGCGAACCGGCGGGTGTCGAAGAGCCGGCCGAGGAGCCGGCCGCGGGCCTCTGCGTCGGCGCGCAGGAAGCGGGCGAAGTCGCCCTGCGGGAGCAGGACGACCTGGCAGAACTGCTCGCGGCTCATGCCGACGAGCTGGGCGATCTCCTCGCCGATCTCCTGGTGGGAGCGGCTGAGGCCGGCCCACTCGCCGGTGGCGGGGTCGTACTCGCGGAGCCAGGTCTGCGCCTTCTCGGTGGTGAAGCCGCCGCCGCGCTTCTTGGGCCGCTGCTGGGCCGGGCGGCGGGTGATCTCCAGGCGCCGGTCCCCCACGGTCAGTTCGAGGAGGACCTCGGTGTACGTGCCGACGGGGGCGTGGTCGCTGCGCAGGGTGGCGCCGCGGGTCTGGCGCTCGCCGGGCACGCTCCCGTACAGGGCGAAGCAGACGGCGTCGAGGACGGAGGTCTTGCCGGCGCCGGTCGGCCCGTGCAGGAGGAAGAGCCCGGCGGAGGACAGGGCGTCGAAGTCGATCTTCTGCGTGCTGCCGAACGGCCCGAACGCGGTGATCTCCAGGCGGTGCAGCCTCACCGGCCCACCTCTCGCTCGGCGCTGTCGACGCGGACGTCGTCGAACGCCCCGTACAGGACGGCCCGTTCGGCGCCGTCGAGGGCGGCGCCGCCGCGTACGTGGGCCACGAAGTCCTCCGCGATCTGCTGGTCGCTGCGGTCCCGGAGGCGCTGGGCGTAGGAGGCGCCGGGGTCGTCGGCGGTGCGCTCGGGGTCGAAGACCAGGTTGAGGGTGTGCGGGAAGCGTGCGGTGAGCCGCGCCATGGGCTCGGCGGGGCGCACGGGGTCGGTGAGGGTGACCTCCACCCAGGACTGCTCGTGCGGGGTGAGCGCGGGGTCGTCGAGGAGGTCGTCGAGCCGTCCCCGGATCCGGGCGAGGGGGCGCGGCACGGGGCAGTCGAGCCGTACGTCGCTCGTGATCGTCCCGTCCTCGCCGAGGTCGATCAGCCACATCGTCTTGCGGTGGTCGGCCTCGGAGAAGGAGTAGGCGAGCGGCGAGCCGGAGTAGCGGACGCGGGGGGTGAGGGTCTGGCTGCCGTGGAGGTGGCCGAGGGCGACGTAGTCGACGCCGTCGAAGATCCCTGTGGGGACGGCGGCGACACCGCCGACGGTGATGTCCCGCTCGCTGTCGCTGGGCGCGCCGCCCGCGACGAAGGCGTGGGCGAGGACGACGGAGCGGGTGCCCGCGGGCCGGCCGGCGAGGTCGGCGCGGACCCGGTCCATGGCCGCGGCGAGGACCGCCTCGTGTCCGGCCTTCTCGGCGCCGAGCCGCTCGCGGACCAGCGCGGGTTCGAGGTACGGCAGTCCGTAGAGGGCGACCTCGCCGTGGGCGTCGCTGAGGACGACGGGGGTGCCGATGCCGTCGGGGTCGGTACGGAGGTGGATGCCGGCCCGTTCGATGAGTCCGGCGCCGACGCCGAGCCGGCGGGCCGAGTCGTGGTTGCCGGAGATCATGACGGTGGGCACCCCGGCCTCGGCGAGCCGGTGCAGCGCGGTGTCGAAGAGCTCGACGGCGGGCAGCGGGGGCACGGCACGGTCGTAGACGTCCCCGGCGACGAGGACGGCGTCCACGTCGTGCGCGTGGACGGTCGCCACGAGGTGGTCGAGGAACGCGGCCTGGGCTTCGAGGAGGCCGACGCGGTGGAAGGACCGGCCGAGATGCCAGTCCGAGGTGTGCAGGAGCCTCACGATGCCGTCCCACCCCGCATGTGCCCCGCTCCTCGCCGCCGGTCGTCGTTGATGCGCGCGTCCCGATGCGCGCTTCGATGCGCGTCCCGATGCGCGTCCCGATGCGCGCTTGGGTGCGCGCTTCGATGTGCGCCCTGGATGCACGCGTCGATGTGCGCCCACCACGCTATCCCGAGCGGGAGGGTGGGCGGGGCGGGTCCACGCGCGTGCGTGGGGCGGTCCCTGGTGCGGAGGCGGCCTTCGGCACCTCAGGTGTGACGCATCACGCGTCCCCGTACGCCTCGCCGCCGAGTTCGAAGGAGGCCGTGCCCGCCGTTGCGTCGGCGAGCCAGCCGCGGAAGGCGGGGACGTCCGCGTCCGGGAGGCCGATCTCGATCGTGACGGCGTCGGCGTACCGCACGTCGCGCACGGCGCGGCCGGTGGCCCGCAGATCGTTCTCCAGCTTGCCCGCGCGCTGGTGGTCGACGGTGACGGTGGCGAGCCGGAACCGCTGCCGGGTGACGGTGCCGAGCGCGTCGAGCGCCTCGCCGACCACCCCGCCGTACGCGCGGATCAGACCGCCGGCGCCGAGCTTCACGCCGCCGTAGTAGCGGGTGACGACGGCGGCGACGTACCGCATCTCGCGGCGCAGCAGCATCTGGAGCATGGGGACCCCGGCGGTGCCGCCGGGCTCGCCGTCGTCGCTGGCCTTCTGTACGGAGGCATCGGCACCGAGGACGTACGCGAAGCAGTTGTGGGTGGCGGTCGGGTGCTCCCGGCGGATGCGCGCGACGAACTCCTGCGCCTCCCGCTCGTCGGCGACGGGCGCGAGCGCGCAGAGGAAGCGCGAGCGGTTGATCTCGGTCTCGTGCACACCCTCGCGGGCCGGCGTGCGGTACTGCTCCTGCATCCGACCAGCCTACGTTCCGCCGGGGCGGGCACATGCGGCGGCTCTTCCGGGTGCGCTACGGGCCGCAGGGGCGGAGTGTGCGGAGGCTCTGCTGGGCGTGGCTGCCCGCCGGGACCGGGGCCCCGCTACGGCCCGCCGGGCCCGGGTTCCGCGCCGGTGGGTTCGGGGCCTGCTTCGGGGCCTCCCGCCCCGGGTCCTGCGTACGGGAGGGCGCGGAGCGCCAGGGCCCGGCCGAGCCGGGCGTCGCCGCACTCGCTGGACGGGCCGGTGAGCTCGGCGATGCGGCCGATGCGGTTGAGGACGGTGTTGCGGTGGCAGTAGAGCTCGTCGGCGGCCCGCGAGGCCGAGCAGCCGTGGTCGAGCCAGGCCCGGAGGGTCGTGAGGAGCGCCGCCCGCTCCCCGCCGGTGGCGAGCACCGGTCCGCACCCGGTGATGACCTTCGGCCCGGGCCTGCCGTCCCTCGTCGAGGCCCCGCGCGAGGCCGAACGGCGGGCGTGGGAGGGATGACCGGCCCGTAGGGGACATCTCAGGGGCCGCCGACACGGTCGTACGGGAATCACGGCCCGGCGCGGCTCGTTCACGGGGAGGACGGGCCGCGCCGACGAGAGGCAGCAGAAGCGATGAGCGTAGACACGACGACCACGGACCCCACCGCGTACTCCGCGTCGGAGACGGTGCGGCGGATCCTGACGTCCACGGGCGACACATGGGCGGTGGTCGGCCTCTCGTCGAACCGGGCCCGTGCCGCGTACGGGGTGGCGGCGGTCCTCCAGCGCTTCGGCAAGCGGATCGTCCCGGTCCACCCGAAGGCGGAGACGGTCCACGGCGAGCAGGGGTACGCCTCGCTCGCCGACATCCCGTTCCCGGTCGACGTCGTGGACGTCTTCGTGAACAGCGAGCTGGCGGGCGCCGTGGCCGACGAGGCCGTGGCCATCGGCGCCAAGGCTGTCTGGTTCCAGCTCGACGTCATCGACGACGAGGCCTTCGCCCGCACGCGCGAGGCGGGCCTCGACATGGTCATGGACCGCTGCCCCGCGATCGAGATACCGCGCCTGGGCTGAGAGGGGGCCGAGGGTCAGCCGACGGGGACGCCGAGGCCCTCCAGGACGACGGCGCCGGGGAGTTGGGCGAAGGCCTTGCCGGGGACGATGAGCTTGCCCCGGCGACGGCCGCTGCCGACGAGGACCCACTCCGTGTCGACGACGGCGGCGTCGACGAGGAGGGGCCAGTCGGCCGGGAGGCCGACGGGGGTGATCCCGCCGTACTCCATGCCCGTCTCGCCGGTCGCGGTGTCCATCGGGGCGAACGAGGCCTTGCGGGCGCCGAGATGCTTGCGGACGACTCCGTTGACGTCGACGCGGGTCGCCGACTTCACGAGGCAGGCGGCGAGGGTCGTCGTCTCGCCGCGCTTGCCCGCGACGACCACGCAGTTGGCGGAGGCGTCGAGGAGCTCGGGCCCGTAGTGCTCCACGAAGACGGCCGTGTCGGCGATGGCCGGGTCGGTGTCCACGTACACCAGCCGGTCGGCGGGGACGGGACCGGCCCAGGCGCGGACGGCGGCCGCGACGGGTTCGGTCAGCAGGTCGAGGCAGTCGGGGGCGGGCCGGGCGTCGTCGAAGTCTCCGATGGGTGCGCGCATGCGCTTCACGCTAACAACGGCGAGCCCGTGGAGGGGGACCCGTCTCAGGGTTCGGGCGTCAGCGTACGGGCGGGATGGAGACCGCCATCGTCATCTCGGCCGGTTCGTCGCCGTCGTTGCGGTAGGAGTGGGCGACGTTGGCCTCGAAGACGGCGGAGGTGCCGGCGGGCAGCGGGTGCTCCTCGTCGTCCACGATCAGGGTGAGCGTCCCGGCGGTCACGTGCAGCAGCTCGACCGTGCCTCCCGGATGCGGGTCGGAGTCGCTGCCCTCGCCCGGCATGAGGGTCCAGGACCAGAGCTCCAGCGGGCCGCGGGCCTCGGTGCCGACCAGGAGCGTGGTGTGGCTGCCGGTGGAGGTGGACCACATGCGGACGGCCTGGTCCGGCGGGACGAGGCGGACGTGGGGGCCCTGCTCGTAGTCGAGGAGGGTGGTGATGGAGACGCCGAGGGCGTCGGCCAGCTTCACGGTGGTGCCGACGCTGGGGTTGGTCCTGGCCTGCTCGATCTGGATGATCATGCCGCGGCTGACGCCGGCGCGGGCGGCGAGCGCGTCCAGGGTGAATCCCCGCTCCTTGCGCCAGCGCTTCAGGTTCCGGGCGAGCGACTGCGTGAGCTGGTCGAGGTCCGACACATTCCGTCCAATATTCTGGATGACAGAGTTCAATGCACTGAACTACGGTGGGGTGCACCCGATGGTTCACTGCACTGTACTGCCGCACGCCCCTGCGAGGATTCATGACCGCCCTGTTCGCCCTGGCCACCAGCCTTCTCTGGGGCCTCGCCGACTTCGGGGGCGGGCTCCTCACCCGGCGGATCCCCGCCCTCACCGTCGTGGCGGTCTCCCAGACCCTCGCGGTGCTCGTCCTCGGCACGATCGTCCTCGCGACCGGCGCCTGGACCGAGGCGGGACCCCAGCTCTGGTACGCGGTCGGGGCGGGCGTCGTCGGCCCGGCGGCCATGCTCGCCTTCTACAAGGCGCTCGCGCTCGGCCCGATGGGCGTGGTCTCGCCGCTCGGCTCGCTCGGTGTCGTCGTCCCCGTCTCGGTCGGCCTCCTCGTCGGCGACCGGCCGGGGCTGCTCCAGCTCGCCGGCATCGCGGTGGCGATCCTCGGCGTGGTGCTCGCGGGCGGACCGGAGCTGCGCGGGGCGCCCGTCCAGCGCCAGGCGGTCCTGCTGACCCTGGTCGCGGCCTTCGGCTTCGGGTCGGTGATGACACTGATCGCGGAGGCGTCCACGACGGTCACGGGCCTGTTCCTCGCCCTGTTCGTGCAGCGCGTCACCAACGTCCTGGTCGGCGGCGGCGCCCTGTACGCCTCGGTGCGGCGAGGCGGCCGCGCGCTCCCGGAGGGCGGATTCGCGGCGGTCCGCGCCGCGGTCCCGGCGCTGGCGTTCGTGGGCCTGGCGGACGTCGCCGCCAACGGCACGTACGCGCTCGCCGCCCAGCGCGGCCCGGTCACCGTCGCCGCCGTCCTCGCCAGCCTCTACCCGGTCGTCACGGCCCTCGCGGCCCGCGGCATCCTCAAGGAACGCCTCCGCGCCGTCCAGGCGGCGGGGGCCGGCCTCGCCCTGGTCGGCACGGTCCTCCTGGCGACGGGTTAGCCGAGCAGCCACCCCCGCGCCCGACGGACCGCAGCGCGTCGGATCACGACGGGACGGACTCCGAGCTGCCCGTGCGCTGCGCCTCCCACACCGCGAGGGCCGCCAGCTGTTCCGGGGTGACGTGTTCCGGGATCGGGGTCGGGGCCGGGGTGCGGAGCGGGGGCTGCCAGCCGTTCTCCGGGTCCCAGCTGCGGACGACCTTCGCCGGGGCGCCCGCCACGACCGAGTGGTCCGGCACCTCACCCCGCACCACCGCGCCCGCCGCGACGACGACGTTCCGGCCGAGGCGCGCCCCGGGGAGGATCACGGCGCCCGTGCCGAGCCAGCAACCGGGTCCGATGGTGACGGGTTCCGAGCGGGGCCACTGCCGGCCCACGGGCTCGTCCGGGTCGTCGTAACTGTGGTTGGTCGAGGTGATGTAGACGTACGGGCCGCAGTAGGTGTCCGAGCCGATCGTCACCCTCGCGTCGGCGATGACATGGCTGCCCCGCCCGAGGACGACGCCGTCGCCGAGGGTCAGGACCGTGTCCTTGCCGAGGTCGAGGTCCGGCAGCATCCCGGCCGTCAGCGTGACCTGCTCGGCGATGATGCAGCACTCGCCGATCTCGATCCACGGGTCGCCGAAGACCGTGCCCTGCGGGAAGGCGAGCCGGGTGCCCGCCCCGAGGCGGCGGAACCGCAGCTTCCCGGGGTGTTCGGCGGTGACGGAGCCGGCCTGCTGCACCCAGCGCCAGCCGCCCTGCACGGCACGGGCGAGGACCCGGCGCCGCCAGGCGGCGAGGGATGAGAACGTGTTTCTGTTCCTGGGCACCCGGCCACCGTAGTCGGCGCCGTCGTGCCTGATCAGTGCGGTGCGCTGTGATGTCCGTCATGAGCACGGCATAGGCTGCGGCCGGGGGCATCCCCGGGCGTGACACGACGGCTGACGATCTGCGGATCCGACCATCAGGAGCGAACCATGACAGAGGCGTTGATCAAGGGAGTGGGCGGCAAGGAGCCGCAGATCGACCCGACCGCCTTCACCGCCCCGACCTCCGTCGTGCTCGGGGAGGTCACCCTCGGCGCCCGCGCCAGCATCTGGTACCACGCGGTGCTGCGGGCGGACTGCGGTCCGATCGCGATCGGCGAGGACTCCAACATCCAGGACAACTGCACCGTCCACGTCGACCCCGGCTTCCCCGTCTCCATCGGCGACCGGGTCACCGTCGGCCACAACGCCACCGTGCACGGCTGCGTGATCGAGGACGACGTGCTGGTCGGCATGGGCGCGACCGTCCTCAACGGAGCCCGGATCGGCGCAGGCTCCCTCGTCGCCGCCCAGGCGCTCGTCCCGCAGGGCATGGAGATCCCGCCGGGTTCGCTGGTCGCCGGCGTCCCCGCCAAGGTGCGCCGCCCTCTGACCGACGAGGAGAAGGCGGGCATCCGGCTGAACGCCGAGATGTACCTGCTGCTCGCCAAGGGCCACGCCGAGGCCTTCGAGGAGTGAGCCGTACGTGAAGGAGGGCGGTCACCCGTTCCCGGGTGCCGCCCTCCGTCGCGTACGCGTACCGCCCGCCCTCAGTCCGCCGCCGGGACCGGCTCCGGCTGCGCGGCCTCGGCCCGCTGCGCCGCCGCCTTCTTGGCGCGGTTCTTGACGATCAGCATCGAGGCGATGCCGATCAGGACGGCGAGGACGAGGCCCAGCCAGGAGAAGCGCTTGAGCCAGGCCTCGGCGACGATGCCGACCGAGTAGATGACGGCCGTGGTGCCGCCGGCCCAGAGGATGCCGCCGAGGACGTTGGCGATGAGGAACTTCCAGTACGGCATGTGCAGCACACCGGCGAGCGGGCCCGCGAAGATCCGGAGGAGGGCGATGAAGCGGCCGAAGAAGACCGCCCACATCCCCCACTTCTGGAAGGAGTTCTCGGCGAGCCCGATGTTGGCCTCGCTGAAGTGCTTGGGGAACTTCCCGCCCAGCCAGGCGAGCAGCGGCCGTCCGCCCTTGCGACCGATCGCGTAACCGATCGAGTCGCCGACGATCGCGCCGGCGGTGGCGCAGGCCCCGAGGACGTACGGATTGATCTCGCCGTGCTGCGAGGCGAGCAGCGCCGAGCTCACGAGCACGATCTCACCGGGGAGCGGGATGCCCAGGCTCTCGAGCCCGATCACCACCCCCACAAGGACGTAGACGGCGACCGCGGGGATCGTCTCCAGCCACTCCTGGACGTGCACGCGGTTCCTCCCGTGTCGGCTGCTCAGCTGCTCGATGGCCCGGCACGCACGTCGGCGGGCACGCCGAGGAAGCCTACCTGGTCAGGGCGAACGGACCTCGACTCCGGGACGGCACCTGCGGGAACGCGACCGCCCCCGCACCCGGGCGGGGTGCGGGGGCGGTACGCGCGCGTCCCGGGATCAGGAGTTCGGGCGCAGCGTCCAGACGACCGTCATCTCGCCGGTCACGGCGCCGTCCTCGCGGGTGATGTCGATCCGCACCGGGAACTCCGGCCGCTCTCCGGCGTCGAGTTCGGCGACGACCTCGGCGGCCGGGCGGCCGAGGGTGGCGGTGGCCGTGACGACGCCCATGGCCAGCTTCTTGTAGCCGATCTCGGCGCTGACGGCGAGCGGGACCGCGCGGCCCAGCTGGTCACCGAAGGCGGCGAGCACGATGGCGCCGCTGGCGGACTCGGCCAGGGTGAACATCGCTCCGGCGTGGGGGCCGCCGACGTGGTTGTGGTAGGCGGGCTGGTCCGGGAGGCGCACGACGGCGCGCTCGGCGGTGGTCTCCAGGAACTCCAGGTTCAGGGTTCCGGCCATGGGGACCGTGGCGGCGAGCATCTCGCCGACGGACATCTGGTCTGCGCTCATGGACCGTGATGTTACCCACGAGTAGCAGCCTTGGCCATCCCCTCTCCCGTCCCCGGCGCGGGGGCGGGCGTGGTCGGGCGGCCCCCGCACCTCTATGGTTACTGGCCATGTGGCCAGGACAGCAGCCGCCCGGGGGCGAGCAGAACCCGCAGGACCAGAGTCAGAACCCCTACCAGCAGTCGGGGTACCAGCAGCCGAACCCGTATCAGCAGCCGCCTGCCCAGCCCGGGTACCAGCAGCCGCCGACGCAGCCCGGCTATCCGCAGCAGCCGCCGACGCAGCCGGGTTACCCGCAGCAGGGGTACGGGCAGCAGCCGGGTTACCCGAACCCGTACCAGCAGCCGACCGTGGCGCAGTACGCCGTGCCGGGGCCCGGACAGCCCGGCGGGCCGGACGACGGGAAGAAGAAGCAGACGACGATCGTGGCGATCGTCGCCGCCACCGCCGTGGTCGTCGCGGCCGGAGTCACCGGCTTCCTCGTGCTCGGCAACGACGACGACGGCAAGAACGTCGCCGAGGACCCCAAGGGGTCCGTCACGGCCACCGCCTCCGCGGACCCCTCGTCCGCGCCCGGCCCGAGCCAGTCCTCCGGGATCGCCAACCCGCGCGACGGCGCGGCCCAGCAGCCGACGATCCCCGGCTGGAAGGTCGTCTACAACCCGAAGTACGGCACCCTCTTCGACGTACCGCCCGAGTGGGAGGTGCACAAGCCGGGCTCGATCGCCTTCTTCGAGGACGAGAAGAAGGGCGGCGGCACCCCGCTCGTGACGATGTCCAGCCCCACGAGCTTCAAGAGCAACTGGTGCACGTACGACGTCGACAAGAACGGCACCGAGGAGACCTGGGGCCTGTCCACGGCCGGCACCAAGGGCGGCCAGGGCGCCAAGGACACCATGTCCCTCGCGCGCAGCGAGGCCGGCACCTGGGTGTGGGGCGGCTACGCGCAGCACATGCCGCAGAGCACCATCAAGATCAGCAAGCCGGAGTCGTACACGACGAAGTCCGGTCTCACCGGCAGCATGGCGACGGCCACGGCGCCGAACGTCAAGAAGCGCAACAAGTGCGAGACGGACGGGAAGTCGATCGCCTTCTCCTTCAAGAACGCCGCGGGCGACTTCTCGACCTGGGTGCTCTACGCCGCCGACGGCGTCAAGGACGAGCTGCCCGACGCGACGATCCGGCAGATCCTCTCCACGGTCCGGCTCGCCCCGTCGTCCTGACCTCCCCGGCCACCGGGCCCGGCCCCGCCGGTCCCGGTGGCCCCGGGCGTCCCTGTGGCCCTGAGGGTCCCGGTGGCTCCGGTGACTCCGGTGGCTCCGGTGGCTCCGGTGGCTCCGGTGGCTCCGACCGTCGGGTGCCTGTGCCCTGACGGACCGTCCGGATATCGGGTTGGCAGTACGGGGAGGGGACGGGGATAGTCCCGGGGTGACCACACCCGCCTCCTCCCCCTCCCCCCACCGGGCAGCGCCCCGCTCCCGCCGCCCCGAGTGGGCCGGCCGCAACTACCTCCTGCTCACCGCCGCCACGATCGTGACCAACCTCGGCACGCACGGCGCGCTCATCGCCACCACCTGGGCGGTCTTCGACTCCGGGGGCGACGCCGGCGACGTGGGCCTCGTCGCCATGGCCCGCTTCCTGCCGCTGGTCCTCTTCCTGCTCATAGGCGGCGCGGTGGCCGACCGGCTGCCCCGGCACCGGGTGATGGTCGCGGCCAACGCCCTCAACTGCGTCTCCCAGGCCGCCTTCGCCGTCCTCGTGCTCTCCGGCGAGGCCCGCATCTGGCAGATGATGGTGCTCACCGCGCTCTGCGGCACCGGCCAGGCCTTCTTCAACCCGGCGGCCGAGGGCATGCTCATGGCCAGCGTCAGCGGGGAGCAGGCCGGGCGGGCCTTCGCCGTCTTCCGGATGGCGATGCACGGCGCGGCCATCGGCGGCGCCGCGCTCGGCGGCGCGCTCGTCGCCTTCGTCGGACCGGGCTGGGTCCTCGTGATCGACGCGGTCGCCTTCGCCGTCGCGGGCGGTCTGCGGGCCTTCCTCGACGTGAGCGGCATCCCGGACCGCGCCCCCGGCGGCGGACTCTTCGCCGATCTGCGGGAGGGCTGGCAGGAGTTCGTCGGCCGGCCCTGGCTCTGGTCGATCGTCGCCCAGTTCTCCGTGGTGGTCGGGCTGATCGGCGCGGTCGAGTCGGTGTACGGGCCGCTGGTCGCCCGGGACGAGCTGGGCGGCTCGCGCCCCTGGGGCATCGCGCTCGCCGCGTACGGGGCGGGGACGGTCGCGGGCGCCGTCCTGATGACCCGGTGGAAACCGCGCCGGATGCTGTTCGTCGGAACCCTGTGCGTGTTCCCGATCGCGCTTCCCTCGGCGGCGCTCGCGGTGCCGCTGGACGCGGCCGGCCTGACGACGGCGATGTTCGTCAGCGGGGTCGCGATCGAGGTCTTCGGCGTCTCGTGGATGACGGCCCTGCACCAGGAGATCCCGGAGGAGAAGCTGTCCAGGGTCTCCGCGTACGACTGGTTCGGCTCGACGGCGCTGCTGCCGCTGTCGACGGCGCTCGCGGGCCCGGCCGAGAGCGCGTTCGGCCGGAGCGAGGCGCTGTGGGGCGCGGCGGCGCTGATGGTGCTGGTCACCGCGCTCGTCCTGTTCGTGCCGGACGTACGGAACCTGACGCGGCGCACCCACACGAAGGAGGTCGCGGGCGCCGCGGGGGCCGCCGGGACCTCAGCCGATGCCGAAGGCGCCCTCCGGGGGAACGGGTGACGGTACGGCCCCGGCGTCGAGGACCGGCTCCGCGTCGCCGGTGAAGCGGACGAGCGTCTCGCCGTGCTCCACGCGCGCGGGGAAGGCGTCGGCCGCCGCACGCCGCGCGAGGTGGGCGATGTCGATCTCACGGCCGGAGGCGACGAGGACGGCGTTCCCGAAGCGGCGGCCGCGCAGCACGGCGGGCTCCGCGACGAGCGCGAGCTCGGGGAAGACGGCGGCGAAGGTGGCGAGCTGGGAGCGGAGGAAGGGGAACGGCGCGCCGTCGGCCAGGTTGGCGGCGTAGAGCCCGCCGGGCCGCAGCACGCGCCGGACCTCGCGCGCGTACTCGACGGAGGTGAGGTGCGCGGGGACGCGCGAGCCGCCGAAGACGTCGCCCACGATCAGATCGGCCGAGGCGTCCGGTGCCGCCTCCAGCCAGGCCCGGGCGTCCGCCCCGTGCACGGTGGTCCCCGAGCCCTCGGGCAGCGGCAGGTGCTCCTCGACCAGGGCGAGCAGCCCCCGGTCGGCCTCGACGACGTCCTGCCGCGAGCCGGGCCGGGTGACGGCGACGTACCGGGGCAGCGACAGCGCCCCGCCGCCCAGGTGCAGGACGTCGAGGGGCACGCCGGGCTCGGCGGCGCCGTCGACGACATGGGCGAGACGCCGCGCGTACTCGAACTCCAGGTAGGCCGGATCGTCGAGATCGACGTACGACTGGGGCGCACCGTCGACGGTCAGCAGCCAGGCCCGCTCCCGGTCGACATCGGGCATGAGGCGCGCGGTACCTTGATCGACCTCACGGACGACGGGAATGCTCTCGTTCACGCCTTCATTGTGCCGTTGCGCGCGAGGGGGGCGCCCCCCCTGCTCCGGTGCCGGGTGCGGCTCCCCGCACGGCGCCGCCGGGGCCGACCCGGACCGTCAGTCCGACCACACCGCCGCGACGGCCGACGCATGGGCCTCCGCCTGAACCCGCCCGGCCCGCGCCGCCGCGCCCCGACGCGCTGGGTCCAGCGCGTTCCGCCCCATCGCCTTCCGGGACGCCTCGTCCGGCGTGATCACCTCGACCCGCGCCCCACCGGCCGCCGGCTCCGCGCCCTGTCGCTCCGGCGAGTGCACGACCTTGCTCCCCCGCGCGCTGGGCGCGACGACGACGATCCGGTCGTAGCCCGCGGCCAGGTGCGCGTTGGCCGTGGAGTGGATGCCGCCGTCGATCCAGCGACGCCCGCCGATGGTCGCCGGAGGCCACACGCCGGGGATGGCGCAGCTCGCGGTGACGGCATCGGTCAGCGGGACCCCGCTGTCCTCGTCGTACGCGGTGAGCTCGCCGGTCTCGGCGTCGACCGCGGTGATGAGGAGCGGCCGCGCGGGCCAGTCCCCGGCCCGGCCCAGCCGCCGGGCGACGGTCGCGCGACGGTCGGCCTCGGCGACGGTGGGCGCGGCGAGGGCGAGCCGGCCGAGCCTGCGCCCGTACTCCTCGGGGTACGGGACCGGAGGACGGCGACGGCGTACCGGAGGATCGTCGGGACGCCGAGCCGCGCGGCCGGCTCGGCGGCCTCCCCGTCGAGCTGCTCCTCGTACAGCGCGTCGAGCCCGCCCCGCCCGGAGGCGAGCCGCGCCGCGACGACGGCCCCGGCGGAGCTGCCGACGACGAGGTCGGCGCGGGTCAGGTCGGTTCCGGCGTCGAGGAGCCCGCGCAGCACCCCGGTCTCCCAGCCGGCCCCGACGAGCCCACCGGCCCCGAGCACCAGTGCCGTCCGCTTCCTCGCCCGCATCCCCGTCTGCGTCATGTGCCAAGTCTCACGCAGGAGTTGTCCGCGTCGGCGGCCGGGATGGGGTCAGAGGTTCTTGAGGGCCTCGCGGACGGAGAGCGGGGAGAGGCGGGAGCCGTGGGCGGCGACGAAGGCGCGGACTTCGGCGGGGGCCGTCTTGCCGTACTCGCGCAGGCTCCAGCCGATGGCCTTGCGGATGAAGAAATCGGGGTGGGCCGAGCGGCGCAGACAGTAGGCGAAGAGCCGGTCCGCGTCGGTGGCGTCCTTGTAGCGGAGCTGGTGGAGGAGGGCGGTGCGGGCGACCCACAGGTCCTCGTCGTCGATCCAGGCGTCCATCTCGTCGGCGAGGGCGGGGTCGGCCGCGACCAGGCCGCCGACGACGTGGGCGGCGAGGTGGTCGACGGTGTCCCACCAGGAGACGGTGGTGACGAGGCGTCGGGCGACGGGCAGGAAGCCGGAGGAGCAGCGCTTGACGTGCCGGCGGAGGTAGTCGACGGCGAAGTAGTGGTACTCGCGCTCGGGGAGGGCGAAGCAGCGCAGGGCGATCGCGGTGCAGTCGGTCTCGTCGGGTCGCGGGGTGCCGGCGAGGACCGTGCGGGACAGGGCGCGGCGCTCGGGGGTGCGGATGCCGAGGAAGGGCGCCACGCCCTTCATGTACGCGACCATCTCCTGGGCCCGGAAGGGGTTGCCCGCGGCGGGGTAGACCGTGGTGAGCCGGTCCAGGAGGGTGTCGGCGAGGGCGCTCGCGGGCGGCGCGGTGTCGGACATGGGACCCTCTCGGTCATGGCGCGCTCCGGACTGAGCACGTGGTCCGGGGTGCTCCCGGACGAACGCCGGGGGAGCGCCCCCGGACGGGCACTCCCGCAACGCCCCCGGACGGACATGACGCACATTACGGCGCTCCTACGGACTCGTCCGTTACTCTCCCCGAATGCTCGCTCCCGTCCCCCGGCCGCCGGGCTCCCTCGCCGTCCGCTGCTCCCGGGCCCTGCTCTCCCCCCGCGCGCGGCTGTCACTGCTGGCTCTGCTGCTGCTCACGGCGGCCACCCTCGTGGTGCTCTACGAGCCGCAGCGAATGCTGGCCTCGGGCTGGCCGCCGCACACGAGCGGCGCCGGCGCGGTGCTGCTGTTCGGGCTCGCGTACGGGGTGTGCGCGGCGGCGTTCGTCCCGCGTCCGGTGCTCAACCTGGCGGCGGGCGCGCTGTTCGGTTCGGCGGCCGGTGTGACGGGCGCGCTCGCGGGGACGGTGCTCGGGGCGGGGATCGCGTTCACCCTGGGCCGGTTCCTGGGGCAGGACGCGCTGCGGCCGTTCGTGCGGGGCCGCTGGCTGACGGCGGCGGACGGGCAGCTGAGCCGGCACGGGTTCCGTTCGATGCTGGCGATCCGGCTGTTCCCGGGGGTGCCGTTCGCGGCGGCCAACTACTGCGCGGCGGTCTCCCGGATGCGGTACGTGCCGTTCCTCGTGGCGACCGCGATCGGCTCGCTGCCGAACACGGCGGCGTACGTGGTGGCGGGTGCCCAGGCCGGTTCGCCGGGCTCGCCGGCGTTCCTGTTCTCGGCGGGGTTCATCGTCCTGTCGGGTCTCGGCGCGGCGGTCGTGGCCTGGCGCAAGCGGCACGGCCTGCGGGCCGCGGCCGGCGCCGCGGCCGTGGAGCCACAGCCTGCGCGGGAGTCGGTGCTCCGGTAGCGCCCGGGGCCTCGCCATGGGCCCGTCATCTTGGGCATGTACGCTGCGCACGACCTTCTGACCGCACACGTACATAACGGGACGGCCCTAGCCCCATGAGTTGGTTCGAATCGTTCATCCTCGGACTCGTCCAGGGGCTGACGGAGTTCCTTCCCATCTCCTCCAGCGCGCACCTCCGTCTCACCGCGGCCTTCGCCGGCTGGGAGGACCCCGGCGCGGCGTTCACGGCGATCACGCAGATCGGCACGGAGACCGCGGTCCTCATCTATTTCCGCAAGGACATCGCGCGGATCGTCTCGGCCTGGTTCCGCTCCCTCACGGACAGGGCCATGCGCTCGGACCACGACGCCCAGATGGGCTGGCTGGTGATCGTCGGCTCGATCCCGATCGGTGTCCTGGGCGTCACGCTCAAGGACCAGATCGAGGGCCCGTTCCGCGACCTGCGGCTCACGGCCACCACGCTGATCGTCATGGGCGTGGTCCTGGGCATCGCCGACCGGCTCGCCGCCCGCGACGAGATCGGCGGCAAGCACCGGGCCGCGCGGGAGCGCAAGACGCTCCGGGACCTCGGTGTGCGGGACGGCCTGATCTACGGCGTCTGCCAGGCGATGGCGCTCATCCCCGGCGTCTCCCGGTCCGGGGCGACCATCTCCGGCGGTCTGCTCATGGGCTACACCCGCGAGGCGGCCGCCCGCTACTCCTTCCTCCTCGCCATCCCGGCGGTGCTCGCCTCGGGAGGAATGGAGCTGAAGGACGCCGCCTCGGACGGCAGCGTCTCCTGGGGCCCGACGATCTTCGCCACGATCGTCGCCTTCGCCGTCGGCTACGCGGTGATCGCCTGGTTCATGAAGTTCATCACCACGAAGTCCTTCATGCCGTTCGTCTACTACCGGATCGCGCTGGGCATCCTGCTGTTCATCCTGGTCGGCGCGGACGTCCTGAGCCCGCACGCGGGCGAGTCCGCCGGCTGACGAAGCTGACGCACAAGGGCCCGCACGACTGACAGCCGTGCGGGCCCTTCTGCGCGCCGCCCCCGTGGTCTCGCGCCCCTGCGCACGTCGGTCGCTTTTCGGCACATCGGCCCCAGCAATCCCCCGCCGGAACTCCGGTGTCACATCGTCACCGAATGGTCACCGTGTGATGACCGATGAGTCCGTACACCTTCTCATCCGCCTCGGGGCCCGAATATCATAGCCCTGCGTTCCGGTCCGCTCGCCGTGTGTGACGCAGGGGGTGCTGTTTCGTCTGGGCGGCCGGTCTCGCATTTCGTCATCGGATCCGTGACTCATGGAATTGGGTGACCCATGCCTCCTCGGCTCGTCGGCCATCAGGGCTCTCTGGCGGGACAGCAGTTTCCGATCGGCACCACACCGCTCACCCTGGGTCGCAATGGCGACAACAGCGTGGTGATAACGGTGGGGAACGTCTCGCGCTTTCACGCCGAGGTGCGTCGCGAGCGCCATGGATTCATCCTCTACGACAGCGGCAGCAGCAATGGCACACGCGTCAACGGGACGCGTGTCACCTCGCACGAACTGCAGCCCGGTGATCTCATCGAGATCGGCACCGAGACGTTCCGCTTCGAAGCCGCCGACGCGATGGAGACCATCCTCGACCTCTCCGTGCTCGGACCGGTCACCCCGTCCGAGGCGACCCTCGCGGCAGGTCCGGTGCTGAACGTCACCGTGACCGGCGGCGGCCCCGTCGGGCTGGGCTTCGCCCTCCTCCTGGAGAGCCTCATGGGGCCCCGCGTGGCCATCACCGTCTACGACGGCCGGTGGGTCCAGGACGGGGCGAAGGTCGTCTGGAAGAGCGCGGGGCAGGGCAACGTCAGGCGGCAGCAGGTCGTCACCGTGCAGAGCCGCCAGTACCTGAACCTCCCGGAAGAGGTGCAGGCCCGGCTCTTCCGCGGCGACGCGTACTCCGAAATGTGGCCGGTCGGCCCCGATTCGCTCCGGGACCGCAAACCGAGGAACCTGCGCATCGCCTACATCGAGGACACCCTCCTCGAATTGGCCAACGAGAAGCCGGAGCGGATCCGGCTGGTACCCGAGGTTTTCGACCCGGCCGAATATCAGAAGGCGGAGACCCGCGGGCATGTACTCGCCGTCTGCGAAGGGAGTCGCTCCCGAACGCGCGAGTATTTCACCGACCGGTTCGGCAACGCCGACAAATCCATCTACTCGCTGAACGGCCAGCACATTCAGGACGTGGTCCTCGGTCTGCGCGTCAGATCGACCCTGACGGACCCCATGACGGTCCTGTTGACCGTGGCCCAGAACCGCTTCCTCCTCAACGCCCTGCGCGGCGAGGGATTCCTGAACATGCGGCTCACCGACGCCGAGGCCGCGGAAGTGATCGGCATCGACCCGGTCCGGCACGTCTTCGAGGACTGCATCGCCTCGCGCCCGTGCGTCATGGGCCGGGACGACCACGGCGACTTCCAGTGCCCGACGCACAGCACGCTCTTCCTGCCCGCCATGGTCAGGGGTTCGGCCCTGTGGCGGCGGGTGAGGGAGGGGCTGGCACTGTTCGGAGTCGCCGAGCGGGACCTGAGCGCCGTCACGGCCTTCCGGCTCGACATGGTGCAGCGGCCACGGTTCACCACCCGGCTGCTGCCGGCCACGTCGACCACCCCGGGGACCTACGGCTTCCTCCTCGGCGACGCCGCCAACGCGATCCACTTCTGGCCCGGCCGCGGGCTCAACAGCGGTCTCGGCTCGGCCATCTCCCTGGCCCGGTCCCTCAACGGCGCCTGGACCGGCCGGGCGTTCCGGGACGCCGACTTCGCCCGCCACGAAGCGGCCATGTCCATGCTCCAGTACCGGCACAAGAGCCGTGCCTGGAACACGATGATCACCACCGACGAGAACGGCGTCAGCCGCGCGATCAAGGAGAGGATCGCCCAGAGCATCGAGGAGTCGGAGGGGAAGGACCTGGAGCGGGGCGCGGACATGGACGCGCTCATGGAACGGCTGCGGGGCATCCGCGACCGGCTGGCACCGCGCGTCCCCGGCATGCCCGACGACACGACGCTCCGGAACCACCTGGAGACGCTCGACTCCTCGACCCTGCGCACCCTGTGGGAGAGCGGCGCCTGGGACACCTTGATGGTCGGCGGCGAAGAGGTGGACATCGACATCTTCTACCAGCCGGCCGCGCCGGCCACGGCCGTCCCCAGGACCCCCGCGCCGAGCTGATCACGCGCGGCCCCGGCAGCGCTCGTCCGTCCCGTCACGGGCGCCGAGAGAGCCGGGCCCGCGTGTTCGACGGGCGGGCCACGGCCCGCATCCGCGCGCGTCCGCTGAGGCGAACAACCGGCGTAGGGCGTGTACGCCGGGGCCATCGGCGAAACGGATCAGCTTATGAACACTCCCAGCCCGGCCGGAGGCGCCCGCTGCCTGGTCACCGGCGCGACCGGCTACGTCGGGGGCCGCCTGGTGCCGGAGCTCCTCGACGCCGGTCACCGCGTGCGCTGCCTCGCCCGGCATCCGGACAAGCTCCGTGACTTTCCCTGGGCCGACCGGGTGGAGGCGGTGCGCGGTGACGTCACCGACGCCGCGAGCCTGCGCGGGGCGCTCGACGGCGTCGACGTCGCCTACTACCTCGTCCACTCCATGAGCTCGACGGCCGAATTCGAGGACAGGGACCGTCTGGCCGCCCGTGTCTTCGCCGCGGAGGCCCGGTCCGCCGGAGTGCGGCGGATCGTCTATCTGGGCGGTCTCACCCCGCGCGGAGTGCCGGAGAGCGAGCTCTCGCCGCACCTGCGCTCGCGCGCCGAGGTGGGCCGCATCCTCCTCGAATCGGGCGTCCCCACCACCGTGCTGCGGGCCGCCGTCGTCATCGGCTCCGGATCGGCCTCCTTCGAGATGCTGCGGTACCTGACGGAACGGCTGCCCGTCATGGTCACGCCCAGCTGGGTCGGCAGCAGGGTCCAGCCCATCGCCGTACGCGACGTCCTCCGCTACCTGGTGGGGAGCGCCGGCATGCCCGCCGACGTCAACCGGACCTTCGACATCGGCGGGCCCGACGTGCTCAGCTACCGCGAGATGATGGTGCGGTACGCCGAGGTCGCCGGCCTCCCCAGGCGCCTCATCGTCCCCGTGCCCGTCCTCACCCCGCGGCTGTCGAGCCAGTGGATCGGTCTCGTCACCCCGGTGCCGGCCTCCCTGGCCAAGCCCCTCACCGAGTCGCTGCGGCACGAGGTGGTGTGCGGCGAGCACGACATCGCCCGGTACGTTCCCGACGGCCCCGGGCGGCCCATCCCGTTCGAGGAGTCCCTCCGTCTCGCCCTCCGCCGGGTGCAGGACGCGCAGGTCACGACCCGCTGGTCCTCCGCGTCGCCGCCGGGCGCGCCGAGCGACCCGCTGCCGACCGACCCGGACTGGGCGGGCGGCAGCCTCTACACGGACGAGCGGTCACGCGCCGTCGACGCCGGCCCGAACGCGCTCTGGCAGGTCATCGAGGGCGTGGGCGGGGAGAACGGCTGGTACTCCTTCCCACTGGCCTGGGCCGTCCGGGGCTGGGCCGACCGGCTCGTCGGCGGAGTGGGACTCCGGCGCGGCCGCCGGGACGCGGCGCGTCTCCGGGTCGGCGACGCCCTGGACTTCTGGCGTGTGGAGGAGATCGACCGCGGACGCCTGCTCCGTCTCCGGGCCGAGATGCGCCTGCCCGGCCTCGCCTGGCTGGAGATGATCGTCGAACAGGACGAGGCGGGCCGTACGTCCTACCGGCAGCGGGCGCTCTTCCATCCGAAGGGCCTCGCGGGCCAGGCGTACTGGTGGGGCGTCTCCCCGTTCCACGCCGTGGTCTTCGGCGGCATGGCCCGGAACATCGCCCGGACCGCCGAGACGAGGAGCGGGCGGCGGGACACACGGTGAACGGGCAGTGGTCCCCGCCGCTGGTGTACGGGAGGGTGCCTCCGGCCAACATGCAGTGGTCACCGCCGCGTGGGTGCGGGAGGGTGCCGCCGGCCGGGCGCCGACGGGCACCCTCCGCCGTCGCCGTGCGCCGTGTGGACGTGCGGTGCGCGGGCCGGGGGCTATCAGCCCCGGTACGGCACCCTGGCGATCTCCTCGATGCCGCCCAGGGTGCCCCACTCGTTCTTGCCGAGGCGGGTCAGCGGGCGCATCAGGGTCATCTCGGGGTGGCCGTCGACCATGACCGACTCGTCGACCGCCGCGTGCACGACCCGGCCGAAGACGACCGTCGAGTCACCGATCCGCAGCGTGCTGTGCAGCTCGCACTCCAGTGCCACGGGCGACTCGGCGACCCGCGGCGGCTTCACGCGCAGGCTCGGCTCACGCTCGATGCCGCACGCGTCGAACTCGCTCACCCCGCGCGGGAAGTCCGTCGCCGTGGCGTTGATCCGCTCGAAGAGCCCTTCGGGGGCGAGGTTCACCACGAACTCCCCGGTCTCCTCCACGTTGCGCAGCGTGTCCTTGCGCCCGACCGAGGTGAACTGCACGACCGGCGGCGCCACCGAGGAGATGGTGAAGAAGGAGTGCGGGGCGAGGTTGTCCGTCCCGTCGGCCGAGGCCGTGGAGACCCAGGCGATGGGCCGGGGCACGACGGTGGCGGTCAGCAGCCGGTAGAAGGAGGTGCGGTCGGTCAGTTCGGGATCGATGTTCACGCGCATGGCCGCCAGTATGACCGGCTCGTGCCGACCCCTTGGCCCCTGGCCCCCGCTGACCGACACTGAGCCGATGACGCAGCGCGTGGATCTCGCGACCGTGATGGACCGATTCGCCCTCGACGACCTGATCACCGGCTACGCGGCGGCCGTCGACGAGGGCGACTGGAGCGCCTACCGGGGTCTGTTCGCCCCGGACGGCCGGGCCGACTACCGAGGCTCGGGCGGGATCGAGGGGCCGGCGGCGGAGGTCGCGGAGTGGCTGGCCGCGACGCTGCCCCTCTTTCCCGTGCGCCAGCACCTCATCGTGAACCGGCGGGTGCGGTTCCGGGAGGCGGGCGGCTACCAGGAGACCGGGGACCGGGCGGACATCGGCGCCGACTACGTCAACCCGATGCGCTTCGCCTCCGGCGAGGACTTCGTCTGCGGCGGCCGGTACTCCTTCGCGGCGCGGCGCACCGCCGACGGCTGGCGGCTGACGTCGGTCGTCGTCGACGAACGCTGGCGCCGCCACGGCTGACCCCTGCGCAGCCGCCCGGCTGATCTGAGCTGCCGCCCGGGTCGACCCGGATCAGCCACGACGACTGACCCTGAGCAGCCGCCACGACCGACCCTGATCACCCGGGCGTCACGGACACTTGAGGCATCGACGGGAGGCACGTCATGCATGGTCTCTTGGTGGCCCGCCGCCACGGGGGCCGGACCGACCGCTCCCCCGGTCCTCGGCGCGCCGGGCGCGGGGCCGCGCGCTCCCTGCTCGCCGCATGCTGCGGCGCCCTGCCCGTGCTCGCCTTCCCGGCTCCCGGGCTCTGGTGGTGGGCCCACCTGGCGCTCGTACCGTGGCTGCTGCTGATCCGTACGGCTCCGGGGGCCCGCCGTGCCGGTCTCGACGGCTGGTTCGGCGGGATCGGATTCATGCTGGCGATGCACCACTGGCTGCTGCCCAGCCTGCATGTGTTCCTGCTCCCGGTCGCCGCGCTGCTCGGTCTGCTGTGGCTGCCCTGGGGGTGGCTGGTCAGGGCGCTGCTCGGCGGCACTCCGTCGCCCCTGCGGGCGGCCGTGGCGCTGCTCGCGGTGCCCTCGGGCTGGCTGCTGATCGAGCTGGCCCGTTCCTGGGAGGGGCTCGGCGGACCGTGGGGGCTGCTCGGGGCGAGCCAGTGGCGGGTCCCCGCGGCGCTGCGGCTGGCCTCGGTCGGCGGGGTGTGGCTGGTGAGTCTCCTGGTGGTGGCGGTGAACACGGCCGTGGTGCTGCTCGTGGCGGCGCCCGGGCGGCGTGCCGTCGGGGTGGCGGGGCTCGCCGCGTGTGCCCTGGTGGCCGGGCCGGTGGCCTGGGGCGTCCCGGCCCCGGCGCGGAGCGGGACGGTACGGGTGGCCCTCGTACAGCCCGGTGTGACCGACGGGCCCGAGCGGCGCCTGGCACGGGCCGAGGAGCTGACCCGCTCCCTCGCCGGGCAGCGGCTGGACCTGGTCGTGTGGGGCGAGAGCGGGGTGGGCGCCGATCCGACGGGCGACCCCGCACTCGCGGCCCGGCTCGCCGCGCTGTCCCGGGCGGTGGACGCGCCGCTCCTGGTGAACGTGGACGCGAGGGGCGCCGACCGTCCCGGCATCCGCAAGAGCGCCGTCCTGGTCGGTCCGGCGGGGCTGACCGGCGACCGCTACGACAAGATGCGGCTCGTCCCCTTCGGCGAGTACATCCCCGCGCGACCGCTCCTCGGCTGGGTGACGTCCGCAGGCCGGGCCGCCGAGGAGGACCGGCGGCGCGGCACCGAGCCGGTCGTGATGACCCTGCCGGCCCGCGAGGGCCGCGCGCTCCGGGTCGGGCCGCTCGTCTGCTTCGAGTCGGCGTTCCCGGACATGAGCCGCCGACTCGCCCTGGACGGGGCCGGTCTCCTGGTCGTGCAGTCGTCGACCAGTACCTTCCAGGACAGCTGGGCGCCCGCGCAGCACGCCTCGCTCGCGGCCCTGCGGGCGGCCGAGACGGGCCGTCCCGTGGTCCACGCGACGCTCACCGGGATCAGCGCCGCTTACGGTCCCGACGGCCGGCGGATCGGGTCGGTGCTCGGCACCGACGCGAGCGCCGCCGTCGTGCGCGAGCTGCCGCTCTCGGGGACGACGACGGCCTATGTCCGCTGGGGCGACTGGCCCCTGTACGGCGCTCTCGTGGTGGTGGGCGCGGTGTGCGCCGCCGAGGGGGCGGGCGCGTTCAGGACGCCTGGGCCAGCGCGTCGCGGACGACGCGCTCGCACAGCTCGTGGGTGAGGAGCGCGTCGCGGGCGCTGAGCACCCGGCCGTCCCGTACGGAGTCGAGGAAGGCGAGGACCGCCTGCTCGATGCCGCGCTGCCGGGCCACCGGCACCCAGTCGCCGCGCCGGCGGACGGTCGGCTGCCCCTTGTGGTCGACGACCTCGGCGAGGTTGAGGACCTGGCGCTTGGTGTCCTGCCCCGACACCTCCAGGATCTCCTCGGTGGAGCCGTTCATCCGGTTCATCATGCCGATGGCGGTGAAGCCGTCGCCGGAGAGCTGGAGCACCACGTGGTGCATGAGCCCCTCGCGGATCCGGGCCCGCACGTCGATGTGCTCGACCTCGCCGGGCAGCAGGAAGCGCAGGGTGTCGACGACGTGGATGAAGTCGTCGAGGACGAGGGTGCGCGGGTCCTCGGGCAGTCCGATGCGGTTCTTCTGGAGGAGGATCAGCTCGCGCGGGTGGTCGAGGCACTGCGCGTAGCTGGGTGCGAGGCGCCGGTTGAAGCCGACGGCGAGGCTGACCGCGCGCTTCTCGGCGAGTTCCACGAGCCGCTCGGAGTCGGCGTACTCGTACGCGAGGGGCTTGTCGACGTACGTGGGGACTCCGGCTTCGACGAGCCGGCTCGCGATCTCGGCGTGGGCGGCGGTGGAGGCGTGGACGAAGGCCGCGTCGAGCCCGGCGGAGAGCAGCGAGTCGAGGTCGGGGTGGCGCCGCTCGGCGGGCAGGTGCAGGGTGTCGGCCACCCGCTCCAGGGTCGCGCGGGTGCGGGTCTGGAGGTGCAGTTCGACCCCGGGAAGGGTGCCGAGGACGGGAAGGTAGGCCTTCTGCGCGATGTCGCCGAGTCCGATGCAGCCAACCTTCACGGGGTCTCCCTTGTCGTCGTTCACCGGCCCTTGGCCGTCAGGGCCGTTCGCGCCGGTCAGCTTACGCGGGACGGATCACGCTCTCGGCCGAAGGAGCGGCGTCGACGGGCGGCTGCCAGTCGCAGATGCCGTCGAAGCCGCGCAGCGCGAGACCGGGCCCGAACAGGGAGACCGCGCTGACGGCGGCGTTGCGCAGGGCGACGGCGGGGGTGGCGGAGACCAGGGTGAGCGCGCCGGTGCGGGCGGCCTTGCGGACGATGGCGGTGGTGCGCGGCAGGCGGTCGGCGGTGTACGCGGCGAGGGCGCGGCTCGGCAGGAAGCCGGGGGCGGCGCCGGCGTGGTGGGCGAGGACGACGGCGTCCTCGACGGCCTGGTTCCCGCCCTGGCCGAGGCTCGGCATCATCGCGTGCGCGGCGTCGCCGAGGAGGGCCACCCGGCCGTGGTGGAAGGCGGGCAGCGGGTCGGGCAGGTGGTGGACGTCGTGCCGCAGGATCCGGTCGGGGTCGACGCCGGCGAGGATCTCGGGGACGGGGTGGTGCCAGTCCCCGAAGAGCCGGAGCAGTTCGGCCTTCTCGTCGTCGGGTGCGTGGGCGCCGGCCGGGGCCTTGGCCATGGCGTACGCGTAGACCCGGCCGTCCTTGAGGGGCTGGCTGCCCCACAGGCGGCCGGCTCCCCAGGTCTCGTGCGGGGCGAAGGGCCGCGCGGGGGCGGGGACGACGACGCGCCAGGTGGTGGCGCCGCAGTAGCGGGGGCCGGGGTGGCCGGGGAAGAGCGTCTTGCGGGTCTTCGAGTGGATGCCGTCTGCGCCGAGAACGAGCTCGGCCTCGAGTTCGCTCCGGGTTCCGGCCCCGGCGTCCTGGACGGTGACGCGGGCGGGGCGGTGGTCGTCGCCGGGGTCGGTGAGGGCGGCGGTCACGCCGGTGCGGACCGCGCCGTCGGGGAGGGCGGAGGTGAGGATCTCGACGAGGCTGGCGCGGTGGAGGAGGACGAGGGGCCCTCCGAAGCGGGCGGCGGCGGCCTTGGCGTCGGTGCGGGCGAGCCAGCGGCCGCCGGGCGTGCGCATGCCGCCGTCGCCCTGCCAGGCGGAGAGCTCACGGACGCGGTCGCCGAGGCCGACGACGTCGAGGGCGCGCTGCGCGTTGGGGGCGAGGGCGATGCCGGCGCCGACGGGGGTCAGGTCGGCGGCGCGCTCGAGGACGGTGACGTGCCAGCCGCGCCGGTGGAGGGCGACGGCGGCGGTGAGTCCGCCGATGCCGGCTCCGACGACGACGGCGCGGTGCTGTTCCATGGCTGCTCCTCGGCTCGGGACGGGCGGGGGGGTCGGGCACTGCGGGTGCGGTGGGCCCGACGGGTGCGTCGTCCTCGCCACGGCTGCAGCGAGGACGGCTGACGCACACCCTCACTACAGCTGTAGTGACGACGACACCGTGACCGTACTACACCTGTAGTCGCGCCGGTAGTAGGTTGTCCCCATGACCTCAGCCACCGCCGGGACCCCGGCCCCGGAGCCCCTCGTCTCCCGCGCCGAGCGGATCGGCGACGCCGCCCTCGCCCTCCTGGTCGAGCGGGGGATGCGGGGCCTGACCCACCGGGCCGTGGACGAGCGCGCGGGGCTGCCGCAGGGCTCCACGTCGAATCACGCCCGCACCCGCCAGGCCCTCCTGGAGACGGCCGTACGACGCCAGGTCCAGCGGGAGGCCGAGGTCCTCACCCCGCACGAGCTGCCGGGCCCCGGGAGCGGCGGCGAGGCGGTCGTCGACGCCCTCGCCCTCTCCCTGCACCGCTATCTCACCGACCACCGGTCGCTGCTCGTCTCCCGCTACGAGCTGGCCCTGGAGGCCACCCGCCGCCCCGAGCTGCGGAGCTTCTTCGACGCGGCCGGCGCGACCTTCCACACCCCGCTGATCGCGATGATGACGGCGGCCGGCTCCCCCGAGCCCGAACGCCACGCACTCTCCCTCATCGCCTGGAGCGAGGGGCTGATGTTCTCCTGCGCGGCGGGCTCCTTCCACGCCGCCGTACCCAGCCGAGTGGAACTGCGCACCGGCTTCGACGAGTTGCTCCGCGGCATGCTCGGCGACCGGGACTGACGCGGCCCGCCGGAGGCCTCGGAACCCCTGGCGCCGTTCGCGATCATGGGGGACGATGCCGCGCATGACCACCGAACGCACCGAAACCGTCCCGCGCGTCGACCCCGCCACCACCACCGGCGAGCGCGAAGCGCTGGAGCAGTGGCTCGACTTCCACCGCGCGACCCTCGCGATGAAGTGCGAGGGGCTCGACGACGCCCAGCTGCGCACCCCGTCCGCCCCGCCCTCCGACCTCAACCTCCTCGGCCTGGTCCGGCACATGGCCGAGGTCGAGCGCGGCTGGTTCCGCCGTGTCCTGGCCGGCGAGAAGACGGAGTGGATCTACTCGACGGAGGAGGACCGCGACCGGGACATCCACGTCACGGACGAGGACACCTACGAGGAGGCCCACGCCACCTGGCAGGCCGAGATCGCGCACGCCCGCACCCTGGCCGCCGGGCGTGACCTCGACGACCTGGGCCTGGGCGAGCACCGCACCGGCCGCACCTTCAACCTGCGGTGGATCTACCTCCACATGATCGAGGAGTACGCCCGCCACAACGGCCACGCGGACCTCATCCGCGAGCGCGTCGACGGCGCGACCGGCGACTGATCGCAGCCGAAACCGGCCGGCGGAGAGCGACCCACCGCAGGCCGGGAACCCGGCCGGTCGAGAGCGACCGATCGCAGGTCGGGAACCCGGCGAGTCAAGACCGGGCCCCGGGCGGCTCACCCGTGCGGGGCATTCCCGGCCGGTAGGGGCGCGAAGATCGTGTACGGACCAGCAGAGTTGCGCGGGTGCATGGAACCCGAACAACAGTGAAGATCCTGGTCGGGGCGGCGGTCGCCGCTCTGGCGGGCTGCGTCTCGGTGGACGCCACGCCGACGGCGCCCACCCCGGCCCCCGCGCCCGCGGCCGACACCGCCACCGCCCAGGACGTGGCACCGCAGATCGTCGAGGGACCGGCCCTCGAGGCCCTCGAAGCGGCGCTCCCCGCTCCCCCGCCGTCCGCCGCGCCCCGCGCGACGCCTCCGGCCGGGCAGCACCGGCGGACGGTGACGCCACCGCGGCAGGAGGCCCCGCACCCCGAATCCGTACCGAAGCGGCAGGGACGGCCGCACCCGTCGGCCCGGCCGGACCTCCCGGAACTGCCGGACCTCAGAGGGCTGCCGAAGGACCCGCCGGTCTCCCGGGACGAGGTCTGCGACCTGGGCGAGCGGTACGGCGGCTGGGACCACGGCAGCGATCAGGCGAGGATCTGCCACGGCACGTACGGCCGATGAGCCCCCGCCGGAGGACCAGGGGCCGTCACGCGCCCCCGAGCCGCAGCTCCAGGCGCTCGATCGCGGCCCGCACCCCGTTCCCGTAGCCGTCGTCGTCGAGGTGGTCCGAGGCCGCGCGGGCCCGGTCCAGATGGACCCGCGCGGCGTCGGGCCGCTGGAGTTTGACGTAGTCGGCGGCCAGGTTCAGATGGAGCGAGGGGTACAGCGCCCGGAGCGCGGCCGCCGAGTCGTGCTCGGCGAGCCGCTCCTCGGCGAGGCCCTCGGCCGCGCTGAGCGCCCGCAGGTCCCAGGCCAGCTCGGTGTCGGGGTCGTCCTGGGCGTCCGCCATGTAGTGCGCGAGGGTGCAGCGGTGCAGGGGGTCGCCGTCCGGGCCGATCTGCTGCCAGAGGAGGCCGAAGCGGTTCCGGGCCTCCTCGCGGTCGCCGCCGTGCAGCAGCATCATGGCCTGCCCGATCCTGGTCATGACCCCGTCGTCCGACACCTGCTGCTGCTCGGTCACCGCGACCTCCACCCGCTCTCCCACTGGGAGTGACGACGCTAGCCGCAGCGGGCCCGGATCGGGCCGAGGCTCAGCCGAGGTCCGGGATGCGCCAGTCGATCGGCTCGTGTCCCTGGGCGGCGACGGCCGCGTCGATCTGGGTGAAGGGGCGCGATCCGAAGAACTTCTTCGCCGACAGCGGCGAGGGGTGCGCGCCCTTCACCACGACGTGCCGCTCCTCGTCGATGAGCGGCAGCTTCTTCTGCGCGTAGTTGCCCCACAGGACGAAGACCGCGGGGTCGGGGCGGGAGGCGACGGCGGTGATCACCGCGTCCGTGAACTTCTCCCAGCCCTTGTTCTTGTGCGAGTTCGCCTCGCCGGAGCGGACCGTCAGGACGGCGTTGAGCAGGAGGACGCCCTGCTCGGCCCACGGCATCAGATAGCCGTTGTCCGGGATCGGGTGGCCGAGCTCCTCGTGCATCTCCTTGTAGATGTTCCGCAGGGAGGGCGGGGTCTTCACGCCGGGGCGGACGGAGAAGCAGAGACCGTGGCCCTGGCCCTCGCCGTGGTACGGGTCCTGACCGAGGATCAGGACCTTCACCTTGTCGTACGGGGTGGCGTCGAGGGCGGCGAAGACCTCGTCCTTCGGGGGGAAGACCGGTCCCCTGGCGCGCTCCTCCTCGACGAACTCGGCGAGCTGGGCGAAGTACGGCTTCTGCAGCTCCTCGCCGAGGACACCCCGCCAGGACTCGGGCAGCATGCTGGTGTCGGTCACGGTCACAACCTCCGGTGGACGTTCCTGTTACTCCGTCCGAGAACCTACCGGGGGCCACTGACAGTGGCCCCCTCAGGCCTTGACCGGGCTCGCCGCCGGCCGCTGCTACCAGCTGGCGCGGCGGCTCAGCTCCCACATCTGCATGACCGTCTGCGGGTCGAGGGCCCGCTCACCGCCGCCGATGTCCTCGCCGGCCGCGATGTACAGCTTGCCCTGCCACAGCGGCAGCAGCCGGACGTCCTGGACCAGGATCTCCTGGGCCTCCACGAACTCGTCCGTGACGGTCCCGCGGTCGCTCTCGCGGCGGGACTTCGGGAGGAGCTCGTTGGTGATCCGGGGGCTCTCGTAGGGCGTGCCGAGGACGTTCTCCTTGCCCACGAAGGGGGCGACGAAGTTGTCCGGGTCCGGGAAGTCGGGGAACCAGCCGCGGCCGAAGACCGGGTACTCGCCCTTCTGGTAGCCCGCCTGGAACTCCTTCCAGGGCTTGCCGTGCAGCGTGACCTTGAACAGCCCGGACTCCTCCAGCTGCCGCTTGAGCTCGGCGAACTCGGCGGCCGTCGAGGAGCCGTACCGGTCGGTGGTGTACCAGAAGTCCAGCGCGACGGGCTCGGTGATGCCGGCGTTGCGGAGGATCTTCTTGGCCTTCTCCACGCTCGGCGAGCCGAAGCGGTCGAAGAACTTGGTGGTGTGGGCGGCGATGCCCTTGGGCACCATCGAGTACAGGGGCTCGGCGGTGCCCTGGTAGACCTTGCTGACCAGTTCGTCGCGGTCGACGAGCTGGGCGATGGCCTTGCGGACGGGCAGCTTGGCGACGGAGTCGTCCTGGGTGTTGAAGACCAGGTAGCGGATGTCGGCGCCGGTCGACTCGACGAGCTGGAGGCCCTTGTTCTCGGGCTTGTCCTCCTGGAGGGAGACGACCTCGGCGGCGGTGAGACCGCGGTAGGTGGCGTCGATCTCGTTCTTCCGGAGGGCGCCGACCATGGCGTCGGAGTCGTCGAAGTACTTGATCGTGACGCCGCCGTTCTTGCGGTCGGCGAAGCCCTTGTAGGTGGGGTTCTTCGTCAGCTCCGCCTCCTCGCGCTCGGTGTACGAGTCGAGGACGTACGGGCCCGAGCCCATGACCTTGCCGTCCTTGCGGAGCTCGTCGGCCGGGTACTCGGCGGGGTCCACCAGCGACATCGCGGGGGTGGCGAGGACGAACGGGAAGGTGGCGTCCGACTTGTTCAGCCGGAAGACGACCGTGCGGTCGCCGACGGTCTCGATCTTGTCGAGCGAGCCGAGCATCCCGTTGGGGCCGCCCTTGTGGTTGATCGTGCGGATGCGCTCGATCGAGTACTGGACCGCCGTGGCGTCCAGCTTGTGCCCGTTGGAGAACGTGAGGCCCTCCACCAGCTTGCACTCGAAGACCCGGCTGGAGGTGTCCGTGAACTTGCAGTCGGCGGCGTCCGCCTGCGGGGTGGTGCTGCCGGTCGGGAACGCGACCAGGGT
Source organism: Streptomyces sp. NPDC002825 (assembly GCF_040295385.1). Taxonomy (NCBI): domain Bacteria; kingdom Bacillati; phylum Actinomycetota; class Actinomycetes; order Kitasatosporales; family Streptomycetaceae; genus Streptomyces; species Streptomyces sp. NPDC002825. The sequence goes on along the minus strand of NZ_JBEOVH010000005.1, from coordinate 86,848 downwards.
CTGGAAGACATTCCGGAAGAGCTCCCAGGAATTGTCCCAGGCGGCGGCCGGATCAAGCGTGGTGGGAGAACTCGTCGTGCCGACGACGATTCTCTGATCCCCGGCGGATTCACTGTCCGAGAAGACACCGCATCCGGTTACCAGGGATATGGACACAAGGGCTGCAGCGGCCTGCAGACTGGTCCGGTTGAACACGTGCACGCTCCTCGTTCAGCCAGGGGTCGGCCGACGATACCGCAGCACCCCGCCAGGTCAATCTTCGAGCCCAGCGGGGCACTTGAGGCATTCGACGTATAACCGGGCTCAATCCGGACAGGAAATCCGGAAAGTGTCCGATTATCGGTCACCCGACTCCGGCGTTCAGGAAAAGGCCGCCGTCGACGACGAGCGTCTGGCCGGTGATCCACTCCGCCTGCGACGAGGTCAGGAAGGCGGCCGCCCCGCCGATGTCCTCGGGCACGCCGAGCCGGCCGAGCGGATAGGCCGCGGCCGCCTCCGCCTCACGGCCCTCGTAGAGCGCCTGCGCGAACTTCGTCTTCACGACGGCCGGGGCGATCGCGTTGACCCGCACGAGCGGCGCGTACTCGTGCGCCAGCTGAACGGTCAGATTGATCATCGCGGCCTTGCTGATGCCGTATGCGCCGATGAAGGGCGAGGCGGAGACGCCGGCGATCGAGGCGATGTTCACGATCGCCCCGCCGTTCTCCTTCTGCCAGGCGTGCCAGCTGCGCTGGGCGAAGCCGAGCGCCGAGATCACGTTCGTCTCGAAGACCTTCCGGGCCACGCCGAGGTCCATGTCCGCGATCGGCCCGAAGACGGGGTTCGTGCCGGCGTTGTTGACCAGGAAGTCCAGACGGCCGAAGCCGTCCATCGCCGCCTCGACCGCGGCGGCCTGGTGGGCCTCGTCGTGTGCCTTGCCGGGGACCCCGATCGCCCGGTCGGCCCCGAGCCGCTCCACGGCCTCCTTGAGGGCCTCCTCGCCGCGCCCGGTGATGACGACCCGGTCGCCGCGGGCGACCAGGGCCTCGGCGACGCCGTAGCCGATGCCCCGGCTGGCGCCGGTGACGAGGGCGACCTTGCCGGACAGCTCCGGCCGTTCCTGAACGCTCATGCGCCTCTCCTCTCGCTGCCGGTCGTCAGTTGAGCGGGCCGCCGGCCACGTACAGGACCTGGCCGGAGACGAAGCCGGCGTCGTCGCCCGTGAAGAAGGCGATCGCGTTGGCGACGTCCTCGGGGCGACCGACCCGCTGCACGGGGATCATGGAGGCGGCGGCCGCCTGGAAGTCCTCGAAGCCCATGCCGACGCGCTCGGCGGTCTGCGCGGTCATCTCGGTGACGATGAAGCCGGGGGCGACGGCGTTGGCGGTGATGCCGAACTTGCCGAGCTCCTTGGCGAGGGTCTTGGTGAAGCCCTGCAGACCCGCCTTGACGGCCGAGTAGTTGGCCTGGCCGCGGTTGCCGAGCGCCGAGGAGGAGGAGAGCGAGACGATCCGGCCGAAGCCCGCGTCCACCATGTGCTTCTGGACGGCCTTCGCCATCAGGAAGGCGCCCTTGAGGTGGACGTTCATGACGAGGTCCCAGTCGGCCTCGGACATCTTGAAGAGCAGGTTGTCGCGGAGCACGCCCGCGTTGTTGACGAGGATCGTCGGCGCGCCGAGCTCGGCGGCGACCCGCGCGACGGCGGCCTCCACCTGAGCGCTGTCCGAGACGTCGCAGCCGACGGCGAGAGCGGTGCCGCCCGCGGCGGTGATCTTCTCGACGGTGTCCTTGCAGGCCGCCTCGTCGAGGTCGAGTACGGCGACGGCGCGGCCCTCGGCCGCCAGGCGGAGCGCGGTGGCCGCGCCGATGCCCCGTGCGGCACCCGTGACGACGGCTACGCGCTGCTCGGTGGTGGACATGCTTGGTTCTCCTCGCCCTTGGATCGTCCCTGGTCGCGGTCGAACCGGTGGCGCGCTCCTGCGTCCCGCACATGAGCGACCGCTTAGTATCGTCCGCAGACGAGACGCTAGAAGCCCTGGCACCCGGTGTCAACGGCCCACCGGGTGCACCGGGTCACTCCGTGGTCACCTACCGCACGAGAAGGTCGAGAAGCCGCTCCACCTCGGCCTCCGGATCGGTGGTCAGACCCGTGTGCACAGGCCCCGGCTGCACGACCGTGGAGCGCGGCGCGATCAGCCAGCGGAAGCGGCGCCCCGCGTCGTCGCGCGCGGCCCGACCGGCCGCGTCGCCACCCAGGCAGACCCCCTCGACGGCGCGCAGCGCGGCCCGTACGCCGGTGACGTCGGCGGCGGGGTCGAGCGCGGTCAGCTTGGCCTCGTCGAGATGCGTACGGGCGGCCACGAACGACCGTGCGCGGCAGTAGACGACCACACCCGCGTTGAAGCACTCGCCGCGCTCCACCCGCGGGACGACGCGCAGCAGCGCGTACTCGAAGACATCGCGGTCGGTCACGTCGTGCTGTCCTTCTGAGTGGAGTGCGTCCGGGGCGCGAGGCGCTCGGCGAGCCAGCCGGGCGGCTGCTGCGGCCGGTTCTCGGTGCGGGGCCCGAGCGTGATCCGCTCGTGGATGGTGGCGGCGCGCGGCAGCAGCGCCGCGACGTAGGCGGCGCGCACCTCGTCCGTGCTGCCGAAACCGGGCTCGTCGACGAGCCACTCGTCGGGGACGTCGGCGGCGACCTCCTCCAGGAGCTCACGGGTGACGAGCGGGGCGAGCTCGGCGGCCGCGGCGGCGACGTCCGGGCCGAAGGGGGCGAGCGCGTGGTCGGAGGCGTCGTACGGCTTCGCGGCGGAGGCCTCGGCGCCCGGCCAGTTGTGGTGCCAGATCATGGTGGCGCCGTGGTCGATGAGCCACAGGTCGCCGTGCCAGACGAGCATGTTCGGGTTGCGCCAGGACCGGTCGACGTTGTTGATCACCGCGTCGAACCAGACGACCTTCCCGGCCTCGCGGGGGTCGACCTCGTACGCGAGCGGGTCGAAGCCCAGCGAGCCGGGCAGGAAGTCCATGCCCAGGTTGAGCCCGCCGCTCGCCTTGAGCAGCTCCTGCACCTCCTGGTCGGGCTCGGAGAGCCCGATGACCGGGTCGAGCTGGATGGTCACGAGCTCCGGCACCCGCAGCCCGAGCCTGCGGGCCAGCTGCCCGCAGATGACCTCGGCGACCAAAGTCTTGCGCCCCTGACCGGCGCCGGTGAATTTCATGACGTACGTGCCGAGGTCGTCGGCCTCGACGATCCCGGGGAGCGAGCCGCCTTCACGCAAGGGCGTGACATAGCGGGTCGCAATGACTTCTGTCAGCATATTCCCAGGCTATACCGGGGCTGGGCCGAATAATCCAAGGCCGCGCCCGCTGTGTACTCGCACCACTGTGACCTCGTCAATTTACACCGGGGAGTAGCCGGGGAGAAGCAGAGGCAGCTCGCACCCACCAGACGCCGTCGGCGCACCCTCCGCCGGCGACGAGTGCATCGCACTCCACGCTCACAGTGAACTTCGGTGTGAAACACACGCATTGAGAGCACACCGCGTCATCTGTCCGCCGAGGCTCCAGGGGGGACACCGCCACATGGAGAGCACGCCTCGGGTTCCACAACCTCATGGAGGGCGGCGCCAGCCCGGGGTCAAGGGCTGCGGCGAGACGGGCGGGAGGGCGGAGAGGCGGCCGTTTGCTGTGGTGCCCCAGCGGGTCGGTGATGGCGGACCTGGACGGCGGTGAGGTTGCCGCGGACCGCGCCGGCCATGACGGCGAGGGCCGGCGACCAGCTGCCGCGGCGCTACGAGGCCAGGGGCGGGGCGCCTCCCAGCCAACGTGACGTGCACGATCAGTTAGGTGACACCCCATCAAAATGAGCGTCACGAGCCTCATTTCAGCGTCAAGATCGCCCGCCACCCACACCGCACATAACGCGCACGCACGAAACCGCAGGCCAGGCGCTCTTCGCGGCCGGTTCGAGGATCGTCACGCACTCCACGGGATGCGTCACAACAAACGCGTCAATGGACAACACGTCAAAGAAACCAACAGGTCTGCGGCACGCAGGACGCGAATCGAACTCAAGATCGGCGTGCATGTTGGGCGCTATGGGCGCAACATGCCTACCTTCGACGCACACGCACAGCCCCAGAGTGGAGCGTCGCCCTGACGAGCGCCGGAGAGCGCTCCCTGGCGCACAGACGTGCAACCTGGCCGCCCGAGGTTACGTCCAGCTAGGGCGAGCATGGCGCCGCCGATTGCTGCGACCAGCGCGGGTACGCGGCCGATCCGGTCAGCAAGGAGGGCGACGACACATGTGCCGAGCAGGCCGATGACGTTGCGCACAAAGCGCAGAGGAGAGCCATGGTCGGACCGAGTCCGAAGTGCTTCGCGCACAGCGACGGCAGCCAGGTTGAGATGCCGTGGTTGACGTTTCGGGCGACGAATCAGACACCGGACAGGACGACCGTGCGCCGCGGATAGCACCTACGGAAGGGGATGCCCCAGCGCCCGCGGGACATATCCTCCTCGCACACGTCTGCGGCGAGCGCGGGCGGCGGTTCCGCGGCGGCACGGGCGCCTTCCGCCTCGACGCGAGGATGACCTCCCCCTGCCTCCTGAGTGCACCGCGGGCGAGGAGTCAGCGCGGGGCCTGGTGGACCGCTACCCCGCGCCACCGACCCATCGGCGGCGCGGACGGCCACAGGCAGCCGCCGAAGATCCCGACCGCGAGATCACACGCTCATCCGTCTGTCGTGTTGCCGACATGGCGGTGATCGGACAAGCCCCGTTGCTGCGCGGAGTACTCCTCTCCGGATAGACCCTGTGCATGACATCCATCTCCAGACGCCCATCCGTGCTGGTGGCTACCGCTGCCGCGCTCGCATTGGGCACCGGGCTGCTCCCGATGGTCGCGACGAGCGCCCGCGCCTCCGACGCGGTAGCCACCACCGCCGCTCCCCGTGAGCAAGGTCCGTCGTACGACGTCACCCTCATCACGGGCGACCGCGTTCACTTCACCGACCTTCCGGGGAACCAGGACGTAGTCACCGTGGACCCCGCCGTAGGTGCCGCGGGCAGCGTGCACGTGCAGACCTACGGGACGGCCACCTACGTCATCCCCGACGAGGCGCTCCCGCTTCTGGCCGCAGGTCACCTGGACCAACGGCTGTTCAACATCACCGAGCTCGTCGCGATGGGGTACGACGATGCTCGCTCCGCGGGCATACCCCTGATCGCGACGGCACCGCGCACTCGATCCGCCAAGGCTCCGGTTGTGCCGGACGGCGGCACCAAGGTACGAGAGCTGCGCAGCATTCGGGCGACTGCCATGAAGGCCGACAAGAAGCGGGCAAGGATCTTTTGGGAGGACGTCACCTCCGGGACCTCGATTCCGAAGAGCCTGACCGGCGGTACCGCGAAGCTGTGGCTCGATGGCAGAGTCGGTGTGGCTCTGAGTGAGTCGGTACCGCAGATCGGGGCTCCCGAGGCGTGGGCAGAGGGTTACGACGGCGAGGGCGTCAAGGTCGCGGTGCTCGACACCGGCATCGATGCCGGTCATCCGGACTTCAAGAACAGGATCGCCGGTTCGAAGAGTTTCATCCCTGGTGAGGAGGTCGACGACAGGCACGGCCACGGCACGCACGTCGCCTCGACCATCGCCGGCTCGGGTGCGGCGTCCGGAGGCGCGAAGAGGGGCGTTGCCCCGTCCGCCGATCTCTATGTGGGCAAGGTCCTGGCCGACGGCGGTTCCGGTGTCGACTCCGGTGTCATCGAGGGGATGGAGTGGGCGAAGGCGCAGGGCGTCGATGTCGTCTCCATGAGCCTGGGCGGGGGTTTTGGCTCCGACGGTGATGATCCGATGTCCCAGGCGGTGGACGCTCTGTCCGCCGGCGGCGGTCCGCTGTTCGTGGTCGCGGCCGGCAACGCCTCTGGTGTGGGCACCATCGGTGCGCCGGGCGCCTCTCGCTCGGCGCTGACGGTCGCAGCTGTGGACAAGACCGACAAGCGGGCTTCGTTCTCCAGTCAGGGGCCGCTCGTGAACTCCTATGGCTTGAAGCCGGACATCTCACCCCCGGGCGTCGACATCTCCGCCGCGGCATCGCAGTTGGTGCCGGGAGTGGCCGACATGTACCGGTCGATGAGCGGCACTTCGATGGCCACCCCGCACGTCGCGGGCGTCGCCGCCATCCTGAAGCAGGCCCACCCGGACTGGGACGGCGCGCGTGTCAAGGACGCGCTGATGACCACCTCCAAGAAGTTGAACGCGTACAAGCCGTACTCGATGGGGACCGGGCGAGTCGATGCCGCCGCGGCGGTGGGTTCCTCTGTGGAAGCCACCGGTTCGGTCCCGGCGGCGGTGTTCAAGTGGCCACACGTGGCCACAGAGACCGCCCATCGGACCATCACCTACCGCAACACCGGCGCCACCGACGTCACCCTGAACCTGAGTACGGACACATTGGACCCGGCGTACCACCTGTCCGTCTCCTCTCTCACCGTGCGTCCCGGTGGCACCGCGAACGCGACGCTGACCCTTGACCCGTCCACCGTCCCGAACAACACCACCTTCTCCGGGCAGGTCATAGCCGCCGACGCCACGACCGGAAAGGTCGTCGCGCACACCGGCTTCGCGCTGTTCAAGGAGCGTGAACTCTACGACTACACGATCAGGCTGACCGGCCGTGACGGTAAGCCTGCCGCGGACACCGTCATGATCAGTTTCAGAGGCGCTCTTCAGCCCCTGCCAGTCGCCGTGGAGGGCGAGCGAACACTGCGTCTGCCTCCGAACACGTACACCGCCTGGAGTTACGTCGATGTCCCGGGTGACACCGCAGACTCCCTCGGCTTCGCCCAGCTGACGGATCCCGAGACGATCCTGCGCGACGGACCCGCCACCGTGCACCTCGACGCGACCAGCGTGCGCAGAATCGACTCCGTCCCCCAGCGAGAAGCGGAGACCACTCAAACCATCCTGGACTACCGCAGAACCTTCACCGACGGATCGGGCACCCACGGCCGAACCTTCAGCAACGCGGTGGTTCTGAGTCCCCGGTACGACGCCGTGTACGTGCAGCCCACCACACCCGTCACGGACGGCAACCTGAGCTTGCTCACCCACACGAAGCTGAGAGAGAAGTTCCTCGATGCCGAGACCGGAACCGGCCGGAACATCGCGCTCAGTCCTCAGTACGGCACCGCTTACCACGAGGGTCGGAGACTGCTCCGGACCGTATACGCCGGCAACGGCTCGGCGGCTGATTTCGCCGACCTGAACGCCAAGGGCAAAGCCGTCATCGTGGACCGTAGTGCCGTGGTCACGGGCGAGACCAGGGCGAAAGCCGCCGTGGACGCCGGCGCCGCCATGCTCATCACGGTCAACAACGCCCCTGGCAGACTCTTCGAGTACTTCGGCGAGAATCCCGGCCTCGGCATCGCCACGGCCGGGCGACTCGACGGCGAGCGGCTGATCGCTGAGGCGAAGGCTGGCGACGGCACCCTCAACATTCAGGAGAAGCGCTATCCGGACTATCGTTACAACCTCGTCCAGGGCTTCGACGGCATCATCCCGGATCGTCCGCTGACCTACTCCCCCGGCCATGACGACCTGGCCAGGATCGACACCAGCGTCTACGGCCGGAAGGGCCAAGTCTCCTTCGGCACGCGCCACTTCATCCCTTCCTGGGGTCCTGGCGTCGGACTGTACGAGTATGACAAGTCACCCGGCACAGTCACCGAATACGTCACTCCTCAGCCGGATGGCCTCGGCTTCTGGTACGAGGAGCATTCAGTCGACCGAAACGGCGACGTGTCGCTCGCCGCGACCAGCGAGCGCAGCCCGCATCTGTACTACGAAGGCGGAACGCTCTACAAGCAGCACTGGTTCAAGCCCGTCCAGGCTCCCAGGCTCGGGTCCGGTTTCTGGGAACCTTTCCGCAACGGCAACACCTTGCAGTGGAACATTCCGGCGTGGTCAGGCAGTGGAGCGGGGCACACCGCGAGTGGCTACAACCCCTATGACGGCAGCATCGCGTCCCAGCTCTACCAGGGCGACAGGCTGCTGAGGTCCGTGAACGGCCAGTCCGGCGTCGTGACCAGCCTGCCCGCGGAGAGCTCGCCGTACCGCCTGGTCCTCGAAGCCTCCCGCGACAGGACAGCGTTCCCGACTTCCACACGTACCCGAACCGAATGGGGCTTCGTCTCCGGTCATCAACCCACTGGCAAGTCGCCGATCGACCTCCTGAACCCCGTCTACGAGGTGGACACCGACCTGCACGGCAACGTCCGAGCCGGTCACAAGATCGAACTGGGTCTCGGCGCCGCCACCTACCCCAAGGGGGTCGAGGCCACCGGCGCCGCCCTCCAGGTGTCCTACGACGACGGCGAGACCTGGCGACCGGCCACTCTGCAGAAGACGGCCGGCGGCCGCTGGAAAACCGTTCTGAACACCCCGTCCGACCCGTCGGTCTACGTCTCCCTACGGATGACCGCCGATGGCCCTGACGGCCTGACCGTCACTCAGGAAGTGATCCGGGCCTTCGGCACGAAGTAGCGGCACGGTCCACGTCACGGCGGCCTCCGCGCGAGACGCCGCCGTGACAGGGCCGTTCGTTCTCACGGCCTTGGCAAACGCAGTCCGCGAACGCCGTGGCGCCGGTGTTCAGGCCCAACCATGGTGACGAGCATGCCATCCGAGCTGCAGCCGGGTGGTGACCCCGGCGCGGGCCATCAGTGCTTGCAGGCGTCGCTGGACGGTTCGCGCGGAAAGATCGAGCTGGCCTGCCACCGCGGTGTCGGTGAGGCCGGCGAGCAGCAACCTGAGGATGCGGGTGTCCAGCTGGTCGATGTCGAAACGGTGCTCCTGGTAGGGAATGGCCCGCTCCCATACCGCGTCGAACAGCGCCTGGGCGACGTTCGCCATCCCGCCTCGCAGGACAAGGCTGGGATCGACCTCCGCTCCCCTGCCCAGCAGCGGAAGCATGGCCACCTCGCCGTCGCAGAGAATCATCTTGAGGGGTATCTCAGGTGTGGTCCGGACCCGGACGCCGTCATCGAGCGAGCGGTCGACGTTCTCCGTACCGCCCGGTTCTGTCAGGAACGCCTGGTCTATCACTGCTCGTACCCGCACGCTGCGTGCGAGCACCGTGGATTCCTCGGTGTTTCCGGGCCCCACCGCCCGCGCCAAGCCGGTCGAGAAGACGTCAATCGTTCGCGTGGCGGCGAGCTGCAGCTGGATGTAGCGCTGTCTCACCGCGTCCACCCCCTCCACAACCTCAACCAGTTCCCGCTGCGCGCGGTCGAGGGTGCCCGTCCGGTAGGTCTCGACCAGCTCGGCCACAGCCAGTTCGGCCCGCTGCAGGCGTTCGCGGTGGGCGGCGAGTTCGGCGCCGAGCGCGATGGCGGGCGGGGCTGCGAGGTACGTACCGTCGGCTTCCCGCGCGGCGGCCAGGCCGGCTGCGGTCAGCGAGCGCAATGCGGCTGCGGCCCTGGCAGGGGGCAGCCGCGCGGCCTCGGCCACCGCGTCGGTACCCGTGGACGGTTGAGCGATGAGCGTGCGGTAGACCGCCTCCTCGTCGGACGTGAGTCCGAGGTCCTGCAGCGCCATGCGCACTCTCCGAATCTTGCCCCGTGATGCTTGCCGGTCGGATTGTCAGAGGTCACGGCGCCGAGCCGGGGACGGGGGCGACAGCCGCCCGGCCACACCCAAGACCGAACCGCCGACCGGTCTGGCACCCCGATCGGCGGTTGTCTCACTTCGCTGTCCGTGCGTCCTCAGCGGGCCAGGGTGATCTGCGGAGAGGTCCAGGTCTGGACGCTCGGTGCTCGGTCGCTGTCAGCGAGCGCCTTGTCGAAGACCAGACGCAGCCGGTACACGCCGGCCGGCGCCGGAGAGCCATCCTCGATGGTGGCGTCCCATCCCAGGAAGTCCATGCCGGTTCCCGCGCCGGAGTTGCGCGCCACCCACGACGCGTCATGCGGCGTGGCGACGACACGGCCCGCGGGATCCAGGACCTCGAGACGCAGCCGCTCGAGCAATGGGAAGCCGTGCGACAGCATGACCCACGCCTTGTCGTTGGCCGTGGAGGCATCAGTGAAGTCGACGACGATCGGCTCGCTCCTACCGAAGGAGTAGTACCGCGGGCGCAGAGCGGGATTGTCCAGAGTCTTGTTGATTTCGGTGAATGTCGGGTTGATCGCGGAGACGGCGTCGAAGTCTCCGGCTACACCGAGGTATGGCACCCTCAGCTGGGGCGCGTCCGTCCCGTCCGCGGTGAACTCGATCCAGCCGCCGAACAGAGTGCCGGCAACGACCCCCTCGGGCTGTTCGAACCTGACCGTCACGGAACCACTGCCGCCCGGTGTGAGCGTGATCCGGCCGTCGCCGTCGAACCTTGCCGTACCGACGGCGTCCGTGGGCATCCACTGGGCGGTGTAGGGCGGAGCGGCGGAGACGGCGGATCCATGACCGATCCTATAGGTCAGCGGCTGGTCGGTGGGGTTGTGCAGGGTGATGCGACGGACCTGCTGTCGTCCCTCCGTGTCCCCCAGCGGCAGCTTGCCCGGGCTGACTGTCGGCAGCTCGCCGACGGCCGAGGACAAGGCTGCGAGCGCGTCGATCCGGCCAGCGCCCTGCTGAGCGACGGGCTGCCGCCCGCGCTCGGGCGCTCCGGTCATGGCGAGCGGTGTCGCGGTGCTCAGGAGTGCCGTCCGTACCTGCTCCGGTGTCAGCCCTGGTGTGGCCTCGAGCAGCAAGGCCACTACTCCCGCGGCGTGCGGCGCTGCCATGGACGTGCCGGACATGACCCCGTACCAGCTTCGCGACGGCGGCAGAGCGGAGTAGATGAAGCCGCCCGGTGCGGCCACGTCCGGCTTGAACTCCAGTTCGTTGCCAGGCCCCCATGAGGAGGAGTGGTCCATCAGGCCGGCTACCTGCGAGGGCAGCGGAGAACCCGCATAGGCACCCCAGGTGAGTGCCGCGACCTCGGGTGCGGCGGCTCTGATGCGCTGGGCATCGACGCCTCGGATCGAGACGACCGGGATGCCGATGGCCCTGCAGCACGGCGAGCCCGGCATGGTTCCCGGTTCTAGGCGAGGGTTGTGGTAAATCGCCGCGACGGCGCCCGCTGCCTCTGCTGTGCGGGCCACGTCCATCGGCTTGCAGTAGAGCCCGGCAGTGCCGGCTGGGGACGTGAACAGGGCCACGCGGCCCGCAAGGCTGCCGGCGGGAAGAGCGTCGCAGCCGCTGGCTATCTCAGTGACCGGTGCGCTGCCCGCAGCGGGTGCGATCGGGCCGAGGCCGACCGGCTGGAACGGGACGGGAGCCTTCGCGTCGTCGTTGAGAAGGAAGGCGAGGGAGGGCAACCTCGTGCTGTACGTGCTGCCGACGGCGATGGCGCCGTCGGCGACCGCGGGGGCGCCGGCGTTGAACGGGCCCGCGTAGCCGTTGCCGACGGCGACGACGACAGGCGTGCCCGAACCGACGAGGGCGTCGACGGCCTGAGAGATCAGGTCGTTGCTGCGTTCTCCCTTCGCTCCGAGACTCATGTTCACGAGATCCACCCCGTCTGCGGCGGCACGATCGAGCGCGGAAATGACCGTCTCGTCGGTGGTCGGACCCTTGCCTCCGAATATGCGGTACGCGCGCAGGGTGGCTTCCGGCGCCACGCCCTCGATGTGGGTGTCCCGGCCTGCGACGATGCCCGCTACGTGGGTGCCGTGCCCGGCGGCGGCGGTGTTGAGCTCGTCGTAGGGGTCGGGATCTCCGTCGGCGAAGTCGTAGCCGCCCAGCACCTTGGCGTTGGGAAAGCCGCCCCCGCCGAGTGCGGGATGGTCGTAGGCGATGCCGCTGTCGATGATCCCGACGGTGACTCCCTTGCCGGTCGCGCCCCGCCGATGAGCCTCCGGCACTCCCGTCAGTTCGGTCGTGGTGATGAGTTCACGCCCGGAGGGGGCGCCCGTGGAGCGGGCCGCCGCCTCCGCACTCTCGGCGGCCTTCTCGAGAACCGCGGTCGGGACCGGAGCCGGTGCTTCCGGCGTCTCGTGAACCGTCGGCTCGGCGACCGCGGCGACTCCGGGGACGCCGTCGAGGCGCTCGGCATCGGTGGCCGACAGCCGTACCGAGAGGCCGTTGACCACTTCGCGGTACCGGGTCTTGACCGTGAGGTCGATGCCCGCGTCCCGCGCGGCGCGAACCAGATCCCGTTGGGCCGCGTCGACAGCGCCTCGCGCCGCCGCTCGGTCGGGTGCGGCAACTTTGCGCGCTGCCGGAGCACTGTCGAGTGTGATGATGCGGGTCACTGTCCCGCTGCCGGCGGGCGCTTCCTCCGCTTGCGCCGGCACGCCCGGGAGCGCGAGCGGAAGAAGCAGCAAGCCTGCCGCCGTGGTGATCGAATGTCTGTACATGGTCCGTGATGTAAGTCGACGGGCTCTGCCGGGAACAACCGGCGTGGCTGTCGGATCGTCGCCGTGGCGACTTCTCGACACGGCCCGATACTGCTCCGGATTCGGCGGCTTCCCCGTCATGGATCCGAGCGCTTTGGCGATGGCGAGGCGTGTGGCGCTGGGCATTGCCGTCATGGTCCTTCCGCTACCGGAGACCTGCGCGGACGAGTTGTGTTCAACGGACCGCCGTCCCCAGTGCCTCGAAGGACTCGGTGGTGGTGTAGGTACCGGTAGGCAGGTACGGCCCCATGACGCCGCGCTCGTCGCCAGGGGTTCTGGTGTTCTGTACAGCGTGGGCGAATCCGGAGGACGGGAGCATGTTGCGGATGTTGAGCATGGTGTCGTCCAGGTGCCCTGCGCCATCGCCCTTCGGCGAGAGGCTGAGCCAGTTGACACCGTTCTTGACGGTGGCGTTGGCCGGCCGGTCCTCCGGAAGGCTCAGGACGATGGTGTAGTTCCCGTCGGCGTCGGTGACCAGCTGATCGTCGTACAGGCACGCGACGGCCCTGGTGGTCGCGTAGCTCTCGTTCGAGCACAGGGACCAGTAGCGCAGCTCCGCGTCGAGACGCTTGACTGGACTGCGCAGTGCCGTCGCCGGGGTGACCGGGAGCTTCCCGCGCAGCACGAGGACGTCACCGAAGGCGCGACTGACGTACGTTGAGACGTACTCGTTGTCCTTGTTGGAGTACTGACCTCCTGTCTTCACAGGAGATCCTGTGCACTTGCCCTGGTAGACGCAGGCCAGATTGAAGGCCGGGTTGAAGAACGTGCGCCAGACGGGCTTCGGCTCCGCGGGGAAGCCGACTGGCTTGCCCGGCTGTTCACGCAGCGCCCGGTACGACTTCAGGGGCAGGTTGGTCACCGGTATCTTGTCGCGCTCCTCGGCCTGCACGGCGGCGCACACGTCGGTTCCGGTGAGTGTGGTGCCATCTGCCAGATGGAGCCGGGGGCGCGGCAGTCCCACGCCTCCAGTGGCGTCCCGGTCGCGGTCAGGGAGGTAGACCCGGTACAGGAGCGTCAGCTCCTGCTGCCCGGGGACCCCCGCATAGAGGGTGTTCGGAGCGCGATCGTCGGGATCGGCCGGCGGCTGCTCACCAAGCAGGGTCGCGGTGTAAGCGCGCTTGTGGTTGCCATGCCGTTTGGCGCCCGGCAGGTAAGGATTGCGGGAACCCTCATCCGGCGCGGTGGAGATGTCGTTGAGGGCGTCGGTGGGTGCGTGAGTGGTGTTGTTGTAGCTGTTCAACGACTGATAGCGGGCATGCGCGAACTCGTGCTCGAAAGTGAGGCGTGCGCCCTTGGGCAGGGTGAGGACCGCCCCCCAGTAGCGGGCTCCCGAGTCCGGGAATGCGTAGTTGTCGTCCGAATCATCGACTCGGCCTGTGGGTCCGAACCAGAAGCAGGCGGCGGCCGCGTGCCCTGCGGACTCGGCTCGGTGGAGCTTGGCGGCATCGGCGGTCTGGGGCAGGGAGGCGGCGGTGATGCCGAGGGCCAGGGCTACGGCGGAGACACCGAGTCCGGTCAGCGGTGAGCGCATGGGAGTCCTTCCACGTGCGTCAGGTCATGTGCACGGGTGTTCACGGCGAAGTGTGACGAGACGCTAGCCCCGCATGGAACATGCGTCAATAATGTTCCATGCGGATCATTTCGATGAAGTGTTCACCCTGCGTAGGATGTGACCATGGCACCCGCTGCTGACGAGAAGAACGATGATCCACCGCACCTCGTGCGGCCGAGTCGCGAGTACGCTCTCGCTTTCGCCAGGCAGATGTTCCTGCGCGGCGAGCGCGTCGACATGCAGACGCTCGCCGCGAGGCTCGGGGTGGGCCGGACGACGCTCTACCGATGGGTGGGCGACCGCGAGCGGCTGATCGGCGAGGTGCTCGCCGATCTGACCCGACAGACGTGGCAGTCGGCCACGGAGCAGGCAGAGGGCGAGGGGATAGACCGAGCCCTGGACACCATCCGGCGGTTCATGGTCGCCACGTCCGGATTCCCCCCGCTCCGGCAGTTCGCGGAGAACGAGCCGACACTGGCTCTGCGTGTGCTCATGTCGGACAGCGGAGACGTCAAGCCCGCCCTGCAGGAGGGCATCGAGCAGGCACTGTCGGCCAACCTCGTACACCCCGTGGATCCGGAGCACATCGAGATCATGGTGCAGTTGGGTACGGCTTTGGAATGGGCCCCTGTCGTCATCGGGGAGGCACCGGCGATCGACCGCGCCGTCGCCCTGATGCGCAGCCTCCTCTCCGACGGAAGCCGCCGCGACGGCCTGTCGCACTGACACCGCACAACCTCTACGGAAAAGCCCGCGCCCAGGCGATACCTACATTCCGGGAGGTGCGCTGCAGCCGCCGCAGCCCGACGGAGGTGTCGGAGCGGGTCTCCGGGAGTTTCCTCACCCGCCCAGTCGGCGGTGTGCGCTGACCGAGCGCGGCCGTCCACGAGCGAGTGCCGGCCGACGCATGGGCCTGGAGCGGGCTCTGCTCCGTCGCGCTCAGAGTGCCGACCAGGCTGGGGTTGAGATGCGCAAGGCAAGGTCCCAGGGAGACGGCCTCGGTGTCCAGGTTCGAGACGGCCACCTCCGGAGGGTCGAGGCAAAGGTGGCCGAGGTGGCCGTGGTGGGTACGGATGAGAGGCGCGGCCGCCTCGCCCGCCCCGGGCGGTCGACAATCACGCATGACGACCCATCAGAAACCGCGCCATCCGCACGTCAAACGTGCGTCACGCGCGTCGAACATGCGTCAAGATATCGCACCTAACGCACGTAACGCCCATACGCATACTCAGAGAAACGGCAGGTCAGCGGCCCTTTTCAGCAGGCTCAAGGATCGCCACGCACTCCACGTGGTGGGTCATCGGAATGAGATCGACTTCCAACGGCGGGCTTCGAAGGTGGCCCTGCTCAGGCAGCGTCAGACTCACGCCTTGCGCTCATCCGCTCTGCGCCACGCTTCTGCGCTGCCACCATGGGCAGTCGCTCAGCGTGTCCTTGGCAGCGCCTCCGATGGGATGATGTCCCGTACCACCACAGCCCGCCGCAACCGCACTTCCTGGGGAGGATCTGAGGAGTATCGACGGCCCTGGGGAGCGCGTGGGGAGAATCGACTGCGTAACGCAGCACGATCCCGAAAGACGCTGAAAGACGTATCCGCGCAGGTCAGGGGTGGGCGCCGCCGCATCGATGCAGGTCAGCACCAATAGGTGGACAACTTCATGACGTACGTGCCGAGGTCGTCGGCCTCGACGATCCCGGGGAGCGAGCCGCCTTCACGCAAGGGCGTGACATAGCGGGTCGCTACGACCTCTTCCAACACTTTCCCAGGCCACCCATTCTCTTCAGCCTCACGATCCGCGGACGACTTCTCCGGGGCGTGGAGGGCAGGAATCACCGGTGGACGGCGCTGGAGAGAACCCGGCAAGTTCCGGCCGGAGAGCCGGTCTCCCGGCTCCCCAAACGGACCGAGGGTGATCGTCGGCGAGGAGTGTCCGAGCCACCGGGCCAGGGTGTGGGAGGCGCAGCGCCCGCCGAGGGCACCGACGGTGGACCCGGGACTGCCCTCCGGTACCTGTGTGCGGCGACCGGGGCCGAGGTAGGCATCAGGGAAAGTGGCGGTGAGGTCGGCCCGGAGGGGGTCTGGTGCACGCGAAAGCCAGGGGTCGGGGCGGGGCTCCCGGCGAGCGGGCGGCCGGTGACGAACGTACGGGGCAGGCACGGGGTCAGGGCCAGGCGACCAGGGCAGTCGGGCCCGCCGTGCCAGGACCGGGTGTCGTGTCCCTCGGCCGGGCCGGTGCGCTGCAGGCGGCCATCGGGAACGCGGCCGTGGCACGGGCGGTGCAGCGCGAGCGGCACACGCACGACGCGGACTGCGGCCACGGCCAGGACGCCGCGCCCCGTTCCCTCGTCCCCGACGTGCTCCGGCGGCCCGGGCGGCCGCTCGCCGAGCCGCTGCGGCGGGAGATGGAGGACCGGCTCGGCGCGGACTTCTCCGACGTACGCGTCCACACGGGAGCGACGGCCCAGCGGTCCGCGGCCGAGATCGGGGCGCGGGCCTACACCACCGGCAGCAATGTGGTCATCGGCTCCGGCGGCGCCGACAAGCACACCCTGGCCCACGAGTTGACGCATGTCATCCAGCAGCGCAGCGGACCCGTCTCCGGTACGGACAACGGGGCCGGGCTCGCACTCTCCGACCCGTCGGACGCCTTCGAGCGGGCGGCGGAGGCGAACGCGCGGCGGGTGATGTCCGGCCCGCCGGTCCAACGGGACCCGCAGCGGCGGGAGTCCGCGACCGCGGAACCGGGGCGGCCCGGCCGGGCGGGCGACGGCGCGCCCGTGCAGCGCATGCTGGGCTTCGAGACCGAGGTCAGCCTGCCCGTGCAGGACTCGGCAGGGCACAACTACCCGGGTGACACCGACCTGGCCCAGAGCACGAGGGAGGACTTCAAGGTCGTCTCCGACAAGCGGCTCCTGGGGGCGGGCAGGAAAGGCACGTACTCGAACATCGAGTTCGTGACCGGGGCGGTCAAGGTGGTCGGCCCGCAGAGCGAGTCCGGCCGGGAGCGGCTGGTCCGGCTGGTCGACGAGATCAGGCGGGTCCGTGAGGGGTTCTACGCCGCCGCGGACCGGACACCGCTGGCGGGCATGGCGCTGGACCTGCAGATCCTTCCGGCAGGAGCCGACGCCCGCGTCGCGCCGGGCGTGGGCTATCCCGAGGAGGCGGGCTCGTCCGGCAACGGTGACGGACTGTTCGTGCACTACTCGGTCGGTGTCCCGCTGCGGGGCATGCCGCTGTTCTTCGACCACCTGCGGGAGGCCGCGCCCGACGTGCCGGGGGCGCCGAGCCGCCGGGCACGGTTCCGGCTTTCGCAAGCGGAGGACTTCGCCGACGACATCGTGAAGCTGTACGAGGAGAACAAGGCGACGTACGCCTCGAAGAAGCGCAAGCGCGAGGTGGAGACGGACGAACTCAACGGCTACGCGCAGCTGTTCTTCATGCAGGTCGCGGCGGTGGCCGACTACCTCGCGGAGGACAGGGACTCGGGCCAGATCAAGAACCTGACGGCCGTCCTCTCCCGATCCCGGCTCTCGGACGTGCGCGCGCTGCTCGCCGAGGAGTTCCGCGCCTTCCTGACGGGCACGGCCGAGGAGGTCGTCGACGTCCTGGCCGGTTACCAGGAGAAACCGGGGCAGGGTGACCACGAACTCGAGTTCCGGGAACAGGCGACCCGGGAGATCGACGGGAACCCGGTGTCGCTCATCGACTTCGCCCGGTCCGCGATCCACGGGGACACCCAGGTGGACCAGCAGAGCGTGTTCGGCGGCATGAACCAGATCGCCCCGCACAAGGAGGCGGGCTCGACGATGGTGCCGTTCGAGATCCGCACGATGGGCTCCAACAAGAAGACCTGGGACGAGTTGAAGACGGAGCTGGACAGTCTCGCCCGGTGGGCCGAGGAGGCGTATCAGCACGACCGGGGTCAGAGCAATCCGTCCAGCCGGGCCCGCGGCGGCGCCGGCGGCGGATCCGGCAGCGGTTCCGGCACCGCCTGATCGACGGCCGGTCCTCCTCCGTCTTCCCCCGGTTCTGCCCGAACGGGCATGGCCGGGCGGCCGGGCCGCTGGTAGGCAGGAGGGCGTCCCACCGCGTCTCCCGGGAGGCAGACCCCATGCGCAGCCCCGCTCACCGCAAGGCCTCGGCCGACGCCGCCAAGGACGGCCCCGCCCGGTCCCGGCAGCCAGGCCGGGCCGAGGAGCGGCCCGCAGCCGCGCCGCCGGTCACGAACCCGGCGGCGGGCACTCTTCCGGCGCTCCAGCGAGCCGTCGGCAACGCGGCGGTGACCCGCATGCTCGCCGCCGGCCGCGCCGCCGCGTCCCGGGGCGAGGCTCAGGACGAGGCCGCGCCGGTGCAGCGTGCCGCGGCGCACCAGGTGCTCCGGTCGCCGGGACGGCCGCTCGACGCGTCCGTGCGTACGGAGATGGAGGACCGGCTCGGAGCCGACTTCGGCGACGTACGGCTGCACACCGACCCGGTCGCCCAGCGCTCCGCCGACGAGCTGGGCGCCCGCGCGTACACCTCGGGGAACCATGTGGTGCTCACCGACCGCGGAAAGGACAAGCACACCCTCGCCCATGAGCTGACGCATGTGATCCAGCAACGGCAGGGACCGGTGGCGGGGACGGACACGGGCCACGGACTGCGGGTCAGCGACCCCGGCGACGGGTTCGAGCGGGCGGCCGAGGCGAACGCGCGGCGGGTGATGTCCGGACCGGCCGGCCGCCACGCCACGGAAGAGCACGATCACGGCTCCCGGACCGGGACCGGGCCGACGGCCGGGTCCGGAGGCGTCGTACAGCGCAAGGGCCACGAGGAGCTGGGCAAGTCACTGCCGGCCACGGCCGAGCCGACGCGTGGCGGAGGCCTGTTCGGGCGGGTCAAGGCATCGCTGAACCGCTCCCAGCCGACCGCGAGCGGCCCGCTCGTGACCGAGGTACGCAACGGCATCAAGGCGTACGACGAGGATCCGAACCGCGACGCGATGCACTGTCTGATGGCGCTGACGCAGCTCCAGCATCTGATCGCTCCGGAGGTGGAGGACGCGAACGGCCCGAACCTGGAGTTCCTGACCGCGGCCCTGACCGCAGTCGAGAGCGAACTCCAGGTCGTGCGGGGCCAGATCAGCCGGGACGACAGCCTGCCGGACGCCGCCCGGGAGCCCTTCCGCGCGATGACGGACCAGGGCATGCTCTGGCAGCGCGAGGAGTGGGCCGACAGCGCGGCCGCGTTCAGCATGCGCGGGCCGAGCTACTTCCGCGAGCTGTCCGAGCTCAACCTGGCCGGCATGAACAAGGAGGTCGCCCCGAAGAAGGACGAGGCCTGGGTGACCGACGTACGGACCAAGCTGGGGACGGCGCTGCGGCAGAGCGTGCTCGCCCACTACACGGGCCGGGATCGGGCCGAACAGATGCTCGCCCAGGGACACATGAAGTCCAAGACCGAGCTGCTCCGGGCGAATCCCGGCGCGCCGAACAACTCGGAGGCGTACGACAAGCACGTCCTGGCCAACGAGGGCTTCGTCTTCTTCTTCCTGGAGTACCCGGGCAGCCCGTTCCGCGAGACCCGGTTCGGCGGCGCGGAGCCGGCCCGCATCGAGATCCCGCTGGCCGGCTCCCCGCTGATGACCCAGGGCTGGCTGATGCTCAGCGACTTCGCCCAGCGCGAGTACCCGACGGTGCGGGCGCAGCCCTCCGACCGGGCGCGGACGCAGAGCCGGCTGGGCACCCGGGAGGACCAGTTCTCGCCGGAGTTCACGCTGCCGGTACGGAAGTTCGACGTCGGGGCGACGGCCGCCGCCGACAAGATGGACCACTCGCGGATGATGGACGAGATGGAGAACGAGTCGGACCCGGAGCGTCGCGGACAGATCCCGTTCGTGATGACGCAGGCGCTGGCGGACGAGTTCAGCACCATGACGTACGGGGGCGGGGCGCACGCCCAGGTCCACGAGGAGCGGCTGCGGTCCAACACGCTGATGGGCGCGGACATCGTGCCCGGCCTCGTGGAGCGGGGGATCGTGGAGATCCTGCGGCTGGAGCCGGTCAATCCGGAGCTCGCCGCCCGGCTCAAGGCCATGTCCGGCGAGGAGCTGATGAGGTATCTGCTCAAGGACCTGCTGCGGCCGCAGGCGATGCTGCCGAACACGGTCGATCTCGGCTCGGCCAGGGTCGTGCTGCGCTCGGGACAGCAGCTGACGGTGCCGGTGTCCTGACAGGACCGGCAGGTCCGACGGGGCCGGCAGGTCCGACGGGGCCGGCAGGTCCGACGGGGCCGGCAGGTCCGACGGGGCCGGCAGGTCCGACGGGGCCGACAGGTCCGACAGGACCCGCAGGTCCGACGGGGCCGGCAGGTCCGACGGGTGTGATCCGGTCTTCCTGCCCCGCCCGCCGGACGCGAAACGGCGGACCGAAGTCCGCCGCTTTGCCCCATCTTCACCCGCGAACACATGTCCGCAAACCGGACGGCTCCTCGTCACCGGGGGCCGTCACCTTCTGGACAGCGCGGCCCCGCGCGGCTTGCACCTCCACGGATCTCACCGAGGATGGTCCGTACCACCGGATCACCTGAGGTCGCTGAGCACTCCGCTCACGTTCAGGACCTCGTGGCACTTCTGCGCCTGTCGCCCGGTGGCGGGAGTGCCGGGCTTCGCGCAGGTCACCTGGATGGTCACGGTCTGGTTCTCGACGATCCTGATGGGGGTGACCCAGTGGTAGTCCTGGTTGCGGAAGGTCTCCAGGGCGATCGTCGTGATCTTCCGGTCGCCGAAGGCGATGGTCATCACGCCCTCGTCCCCCTGGAAGTTGGCGACCACGATGTCCGTGATGTCGAACGCCTTGTCCTTCGGCACTGTGTAGGTGCCGGTCTCGGTCCGGCCGCCGGAGGTCTCCAGGTCGATCGTGGTCGATCCCTGCTGCCCGCCGCCGGAGCTGCCGCCGGGTCCCGTGCCCCCGCCGGAGCCGCCGCCGGAGCCGTTCCCGCCCGTGCCCTTCCCGGTGCCGCCGGGCTGCTTGCCGTCGCCGGTCCCCGTGGAGGGCGGTGTGCTCGGCTCGGCACTGGGGGCCGGCCGCTTCTGGACGAGTTCGTCGGCGGCCTCCTTGGCGGTGCTGCGCACCGCCGGGCGCACCAGCGCGAACCAGGCGATCAGCAGCGCGAGCAGCGCCGCCAGGACCACGAGCAGCCACCTCGGGAAGATCGGGATCTGGACGAACTCCGCGTCCAGCGGCGGCCGGACCAGGGTCGGGTCCTCAGCCTCCTCGGCGTCCCGCTCCTCGGTCACGTCCAGGGTGAAGGGCCACGTGACCGGCGTTCCGAACCAGACCGGCCGGCCCGTCCGGACGCGCAGCCCCACCTCTGCGGACTCCCCGGGCTCGAGCGCCTGGGCGGTGGGCCGGAAGTCGAACTTCAGCTCCTCGCCGCGCTGTCCCGCCGTGAAGCCCAGCCGTACGGGCGCGTTGCCCTCGTTGCGCACCGCGAGCCGGTAGCGCCCCCGGAGCCAGCCGCGGCGGCGTCGCGGGGCGACGGCGGTGCGCAGTTCCCGGAACTCCTCGACATGGACCACGGTCTCGGGGACCCGCACCGCCTCGGGGTGCTCGGTGGGCAGCACACGTACGGCGAGGGGCATGTCGCCGGCCCGTACCTGCGAGGAGCGCGGCGGCGCGAGCCGGATCGTCACCGTCTCGGAGGTGCCCGGATACAGGGAGACCCGCTCGGGTTCCACCGTCGTCCAGGCGGCGCAGTCGCCGACCACCTCCAGGCCGTACGCCTCGACGATGTCGCCGTCGTTGCGCACGGTCAGGCTGGTGGTCGCGGTGCCGCCCGGCGTCACCGACACCCGCGGGATGTCGAGCGCGGGCGTGCCAGGGCTGGAAGAGGCTGCTGGGGACGTCACCCCCCGACGCTATCGACGGCGCCGCGGGCGCCGCGACGGATCGGAGGGCAACGCACCGGGCAACGGTGCTGCCCCGTCGGGCAGTTGGGCGCGTGAGCCGATTCCGCGCGCCGGAACTCTCCTGCCCCTTTCCGCATCTCCCTATCCCCCCACATGTCTCCACGAACAGGGAAAGCACATGACGCAAGGTCTGCAGAACGACATCACCTCCTCGTCCGGTACCGTCCCGCCGCCCCGTTCGGGGCGGCGGGTCTCGGTGGCGGTGTACGCCGCCGATCCGGTGCTGCACGTCGGGGTGGTCCATCAGCTGCGCCAGCGCCCCGAGATAGAACTCGTCGACGAGGGGCGCCCGGAGGGCGCGCAGGTGTCGCTGGTGGCGGTGGACAGGGTGGACGACGAGACCGTGGCGCTGCTGCGGCGGCTTCGGCAGGACTCGCGCACCTCCACCGGACTGGTGGTCGGCACCTTCGAGTCCGGGGACGCCCTGCAGCGGGCCATCGAGTGCGGGGTCACGGCGGTGCTGCGGCGCGCCGAGGCGGACCAGGACCGGCTGTTACGGCTGGTGCTCGCCATGGCGAAGGGCGAGGGGGTGCTGCCGGGCGACCTTGTCGCCCGCCTGATGCACCATGTCGGCAGCCTGCAGCGCGCGGCGCTCGACCCGCACACCTCGTCGCTCTCCACGCTCACCGCGCGCGAGGCGGACATGCTGCGGCTGGTGTCGGAGGGCCTGGACACCGCGGAGATCGCGCGGAAGACCTCGTACTCCGAACGGACCGTCAAGAACGTGCTGCACGAGGTGATCACGCGGCTGCAGCTGCGCAACCGCACGCACGCGGTCGGCTTCGCCCTGCGCAACGGCCTGATCTGAGCGACGCCCAGTCCGGCCGCAAGGGGCCGACTGCCCGAAAGCGCAGAGCGCGCTTCCCCCGGGTGCGGCCCCGTGGCCCTGCCCGGGGGGCCCGCGGACCGGCAGGGTGGCCTGGTTGCACGTGGAGTCGTACGTCGAGTCGTAGGTGGAGTCGTACGTGCGGTTCACGTCAGTCGTACGCCGCGTCGTACGCGGACGGAAACGCACCGGACTGTGAGGTGGACCCTGATGAGCACGGGTGGCTCCGGTGGCCGGCGGTACCGCTGGGGAAGGGTCGCGGCACCGCTGCTGCTGTTGGTCCCTCTCCTCGCGGTGACGGCGGCCTCCGCCCCGGACGAGGCCCAGGCGGGCCCCCGGGCGGCCGCGGCCGGTGAGGGCCGGATCGCCTTCGCCGGTACCCGGCACCGCAGCATCGGCCGGGTGGCGACGGACACCTCCAGCACGCCGCTCTTCGGGCCGGGCCCGACCCATCAGGACGTGCAACCCGCGGCGCTGGGCGACCGGTTGGTGTTCGCGAGCCGCCGCGACGAGCGGACCCCGCAGATCTATCTGCGCACCGCCGACGGCGCGGTGCACCGGCTGACCAGCGGTCTCGACGCGGCGAACCCCCGGCTGACCCCGGACGGCCGCGCGGTCGTCTTCGACGCGGCCCGGCCCGACGGCGGGCAGCGCGACATCTGGCGCATCGGGACGGACGGCGCCGGGCTCACCCGGCTGACCCGGACACCGGCCAACGAGGTGCACCCCACGGTCTCGCCGGAGGGCGGGCGCCTCGCGTACGTGAGCGACGCCGACCCGGCGGTCGGCCGGCAGGTGTACGTGCGCCCGCTGGACGGCGGCGCCGCCAGGCTGGTCAGCGACCCCGCGGACGGCACCGCCTCCGAGCCGGTCTGGAACCCGGTGGACGACGCGGAGAACCGCGATGTCGTCGCGTACACCGCGACCGGCCCCGGCGGCCCCCGGCTGAAGTGGACCGACGGGGTCCACAACGGGCAGCTCCTGTCGGGCGCGCAGGCGCAGTGGCGGACCCACGGGGCAGCCTGGTTGCCCGACGGGGACGGGGTGCTGTTCCTCAGCCCGGACCGCACCTGTGCGTGCGAGGGCGACTGGAACCACGTCTTCCAGGTGCCCGCGCACTCGGAGGCCACCCCGGAACTGGTGCTCAGCGAGGACCGTGAGGTCAGCGAGGTCACCTGGCTCGGGCCGCGCGACGGCGGCGGCACGGTCGTCGAGCGCACCTCGGCGGCCGGGCCGCACGTGGTCACCCTGCAGGACGCACGGCCGGACGGCGCCGATCCGCGCGACCTCGGCCTGACGATCCTCAAGGAGGACCCGGCCGCCGACAGCAACACCGATCCGGCCAAGGACCCGCTGTTCCAGCCGGCGGGCGGCTCCGATCCGTGGACCGAGCGGCAGAACTACACCCCCGACGGCCGGCGGATCGTCGTGACCCGCTTCGAGGACGCCCCCGAGGGGCGGATCGAGCGGATCTGGATGGTGGACGCGGACGGCGCGAACGCGGCGCCGCTGTCGCTCGCCGGGCGCGGCCCCAGGGACTGGGACACCGACCCGACGTTCTCGCCGGACGGACGGCTCCTGGCCTTCACCCGCACCTCGCCCGGCGGAGTCGGCGGGGCCGCCGGGCCCAGCCGCATCCTGATCGCGGACGTCGCCACGGGCGCGATCCGCGGCGAGCTCGTCCCGCCCCCAGGTCAGCCGCAGGGTGGTGACGCCCAGCCGACCTGGTCCTCCGACGGCACCACCCTGGCCTTCACCCGGAACCTGGTGATCAACGGCAACGGCGGCAACAAGCACGTCTGGACCGTGCGCGTGGACCGTCTCGACCAGCAGCACGACCTGAGCGCCGAGAACTGCCCGGGTGACTGCGAGGTCATCGACGACAGCCCGGCGTTCTCGCCGGACGGCACCACCATCGCCCTCAACCGGAAGAGCGGCGGCGGCCGCCTCGACGAGCGCAACGGCATCGTCCTCACCTCCCTCACCGGCGACACCTGCCGGGTGCTGCTGCCCCGGGCCGCACGTGACGTGCCGGGCGCCTGCAAGCGTCGACTGCCCGAGAACCCGGGACCGTTCCAGCCCCGGGACGCCGCCTGGACGGCCGACGCCAAGAGCCTGGTCGTCAGCGTCAGGCCGAATCGGGCGCCCAACAGCCCGGAGAAGCTGAAGAGGGTGGACGTCGCCACCGGCGAACTCGTCTCGATCACGCTCGACCTGCCGGGCCGCCAGAAGGAACCCGCCGTCCAGCAGTCCGTCGACCTCGCGGTCGAGGCACCCGCGACGACGACGCCGGTGACCGCGGGCGAGACCGGGACCGTCCAGGTGGACGTCGTCAACCGCGGCCCGGCGGCCTCGCCCGGCACCCGGCTGACCGTCGCGCCACCCACGGGCCTGACCGTCACCGCCCTCACCGCGCCCGGCGCCACCTGCGAACCGGCGGCCCTGACCTGCGCCCTCGGTATCGTGCCACCGGGCACCACGGTGCCGGTCACCGTCACCCTCACCGGGCTCGTCCCGGGCGACCAGCCGGTGGACTGGACCGTGACCGGCACCGTCCTCGACCCCAACCCGAGCGACAACACGGGCCGGACGGTGGTCCCGGTGCGCGAGGCGCCCGAACCGACGCCGACCCCGACCACCCCGGCGCCTTCCACGCCCACGCCCACACCCACGCCCACGACCCCGAAGCCGACCACTCCGCCCCCGCCCCCGCCGCCCGCCCCGCTCGCTGGCCCCGGTGTGCGGGTCAGCGTCCAGCCCGAGCCGGGTTACGTCGGCGGCCGCGTCGTCGTCACGTACACCGTCCGCAACGGCCGGGACGCCCTCGCCACCGGACTGCGGCTGAGCGTCGGCCTGCCCTCGGGCATCCCGCACGACGGGCCGCCGCCCGGCTGCGACGCCTCCTGGTCCTGCGCGCTGCCGGACCTGGCGCCCGGCGCCCGCGCCGTCGTCCAGGTCGTCCTGCGGCCCGACCGCGCGCTCACCGGACGCGTCAGCGGCCGGCTCACCACGAGCGGCACGGACGCCGACCCGCGCGACAACACCGCCCAGCGGCGCGTCCGGATCCTCCAGCCGAAGATCGTCGCCGTGCCGCCGATCGGCAAGCCCGGCTTCGTCACCTCGGTGCGCGGCAAGGACTTCCCGCCCGGCGTGCCCGTGAAGTTCACCTGGAAGCCCGGCATCACGGCCGCGGCGGCGCCGACCGTGCCGCGCCGGGACGGCACGTTCATCGGGCAGCTGCTCATCCTCACCAAGGACCAGACCGGCCCCCGGATCATCACCGCGAGCGGTCCCGGCTTCTCGCCGGTGACGACCGACTTCCTCGTGGTGAGCGGCACGGTGCAGCCGCCGGACACGGTGACGCGCCGATGATCCACGAGGTCGACGAGGGACTGCGGCGGCTGCTCGCGGAGTCCGGGCTCGAGGCGTCGGGCGTCGAGGTCGTCTTCGACGCGCCGACGCGCGACTGGGCGGCGCGCCGCAGCGCGCCCACGGTCTGCGTGTTCCTGTACGACGTCCGCGAGGACCCCACGCGGCGCGGCAGCGGGGGCGGCGAGGTGTACGACTCGCAGGGCCTGGTCGTCGCGCGCCGCACCCCGCCGCGCTGGTTCGAACTCACCTATCTGGTGACCGCGTGGGCGGGCCGCCCCCAGGACGAGCACCGGCTGCTCTCCGAGGTGCTGTCCTGCCTCGTGGCCCACGACTCCGTGCCGCCGCGGCTGCTCGGCGGGAACCTCGCCGAACTCGGCCTGCTGGTCCCGCTCGACGTCGGAGGCACCGGCGCGGACGCCCCGGCGGCCTCCGAGGTGTGGTCGGCGCTCGGCGGCGAACTGCGGCCGTCGATCGGGCTGCGGGTTCTCGCCCCGCTCGCCGGCGTCGCCCGGAACACCGCCCCGCCGGTCACCGAGGGCCTCGTCATGCGCTCCGGTCCGGGGCTGCGGCCGGCGTGGTCCGGGCCGGGGACACGGCCGGAGGCGAGGGACGACGAGCCTGGCCACTCCGCCGGCGGAAGCGACGGCGTCGGCGGAAGCGACGGCGGCTCCGGCACCAGCACCGGCACTGGCTCCGGCTCCGGCTCCGGCTCCGGCTCCGGCTCCGGCTCCGGCGACGAACAGCACCGGCTGCGGTACACCGGGCTGGCCGAGCCCGCCCCGGGCGAGGGCTTCGGCGCTCCCCGCGAGCGGCGCCCGGCACCGGCCCGCCGCCGCCGAGGAGGACGACAGCCTTGACCAGCACCGCCCCGGCCGCGTCGGCGGCCCGGAAGCCCGAGCCGCCGACGGCACCCGAACCCGGACCAGTACCCGACCCCGAACCCGACCCCGTACCCGTACCGGTGTCCGTACGCGACGAGCCACCGGTACCCGCCACGGACGAGCCGGCCCGCTATCTGTGGACCCGGCTGCAGCTGGTCGAGGAGCGGGTGCGCTGGGCGGTCGCGGCGCGGCAGGCCGTCGACCCCGACCCGGACGACCCTTACCGCGGCCAGTACCTGACGCCCGAGGCGGTCGCCCGGGTGCTCGACCCTCCGTACGACCCCGGGCTGCCCGCCCTGGCACAGGCCGACCCGCCGCCCGGCTCGCCGCTCGCGGTCCTGGCCGGCCGGTTCGGGCTCGCTCCACTGGACCTGGACCTGCTCCTGGTCGCCTTGGCGCCGGACGTGGACGCCCGCTTCGAGCGCCTCTACGGCTATCTCAACGACGACCTGACGCGCCGTCGGCCCACCGTCGGGCTCGCGCTGGAACTCGTCGGCCGCGCCGGGATCCCCTCGGCGCGGTTCCGGCTGTCCCCCGGTGCGCCGCTGGTCTCCGGCGGCCTCGTCGAGCTCACCGAGCCCGAACGTCCGCCGCTGTCGCGGGTGCTCGCCGTGCCCGACCGGGTCACCGCGCATCTGCTCGGCGACGACGCGCCCGACCCGCGCCTCGTCGAGCTGCTCGGCGGGAGCGCCGAGGACCCGGCCGTCGACCCGGCCGAGCGGGACCGCGCGGTCGCCGCGCTGCGTACCGGCACGGGCCATGTGCATCTGCGGGCCCGCGGAGGCGACGCCGCCGGCCTCGCCTCCGCCGCGCTGCGGGCCGCCGGGCTGCCCGCGCTGTGCCTGGACGCGGCGGCGTTCGGTCTCGACGAGCGGGCCGTGCCCGCGCTCGCCCGGGCCGTCGCCCGGGAGGCGCGGCTGACGGGCGGGGGCGTGGTGCTCGGCCCGTTGGAGGCGCTGCCCGACCAGCCGGGCGTACGGGACCGGTTGCTGCACACGGTGTGCGCGACCCTGCGGGGCGTGCCCTTGCTCACGTACGGCACGAGCGGCTGGGAACCGGCCTGGGCCGCCGACACCCCCGTCACCCTCCCGGTGGCGACGCCCGCGCCCGACCGCCACGCGGAGCGCTGGCGGCACGCGCTGGAGCGGGCGCTGACCGAACTCACCGAGCGGAGCGGGCCGGCCCTGTCCGCCGGAGCCGGGTCCGCCGAGTCGGCCCGGGCCGTCGACGGCGCGGCGGCGCCCACGGACAGGGTCCGGGACGGGAGCCCGGCCGAGGCCCCCGACGTCGAGGCGCTCTCGCTGTCCGTGGCCGCCCACCGCCTGGACGCCGGGCAGTTGCGGCGCGCCGCCGGGACCGCCGTCCGCGCGGCCGCGCTCGACGGCCGGCCGGTCTCCCCCGACGACCTGCGCACGGCCGTCCGCGGTCAGAGCGGTGCCGGTCTCGCCCGGCTCGCCCGTCGGGTGGAGCCCGCGGTGGGCTGGGACGACCTCGTGCTGCCGCCGCCCACCCACCGGCAGCTGCGGGAACTGGCCGTGCGCGCCCGCCACCGCGACCAGGTGCTCGGGCAGTGGGGGATGCGGCCGGGCGGTGGGCGCGGGCGCGGTGTGATCGCCCTGTTCGCGGGTTCCTCCGGCACCGGCAAGACCATGTCCGCCGAGGTCGTCGCGGCCGATCTGGGCATGGACCTGTACGTGGTGGATCTGTCCACGGTCGTCGACAAGTACGTCGGCGAGACGGAGAAGAACCTGGAACGGATCTTCACCGAGGCCTCGTCCGTCAACGCGGTGCTGCTGTTCGACGAGGCGGACGCGATCTTCGGCAAGCGCTCGGAGGTGAAGGACGCCCACGACCGGCACGCCAACGTCGAGTCGGCGTACCTGCTGCAGCGGATGGAGTCCTTCGACGGCATCGCCGTGCTGACCACCAATCTGCGGGCCAACCTGGACGAGGCGTTCACCCGCCGCCTGGACGTGATCGCCGACTTCCCGGTGCCCGACGCCTCCCAACGGCTTGCCCTGTGGGAACGCTGTCTGGGTGACCGGCTGCCCCGCGCGGACGACCTCGACCTGGACTTCTGCGCGGAGCGCTTCGAGCTGGCCGGCGGCAACATCCGCGCCTGCGCGGTCACCGCGGCCTACGCGGCGGCCGCGGCGGGCGGCTCGCTGACCATGACCCAGTTGGTGACGGCCGTCGCCGAGGAGTACCGCAAGCTCGGCCGGCTGGTCCTGGCGGGCGAGTTCGGCCCGTACCTGGCAGAGGTCACGCGGCGCTGAGTTCGGGCCGGGTCCCGCGAGCGGCGCACGCGAGGGGTCATGCGAGCGGGTCCCGGGAGGGCAGCCCCGCTGCCCCCGCGCAGGTCCGTGCGCACCTTTCGCCCGCGCGGGCTCGCCGGAAAGGCTGGGACCGCCACAAGTGACGCGAGTGACAGAACGAAGGAGCGAGCATGCCGACGTACCTCACCCCGGGCGTGTACGTGGAGGAGGTGCAGTCCGGTGCTCGCCCGATCGAAGGGGTCGGCACCGCGGTCGCCGCGTTCGTGGGCTTCGCACGCAGCGGGCCGTTCCACGAGCCGACCCTGGTCACCAGCTGGGACCAGTACACCCAGACCTTCGGCGGCTTCGCGGAAGGCACCTATCTGCCCCACGCCGTCTACGGCTACTTCGCCAACGGCGGCGGCGCCGCGTACATCGTGCGCATCGGCCAGGGCGCCGAGGGCGGTGCCGGAGCGGCGTCCGCCGCCGGCGGCCGTCAGGAGATCCCGGCCGGCCGGCCGGTCGAGCTCGGCGGCTTCCTGGTCTCCGCCAGGCCCGGCGCCGGCGGCGTGTCCGTGGAGATCGCGGACGTGGAGGGCGACAACCCGCCCGAGGACCGCTTCAAGGTCCTGGTGCGCCAGGGCGACCAGGTCGCCGAGACCTACGAGGTGTCCACCCGCAAGAGCGTCAAGGGCTACTTCGTCACCCAGACCCGCGGCTCGAAGCTGATCGCGGTCGCCGAGCGCCGCGACGGCACGCAGACCCGGCCCGAGAGCCAGACGGTCGCGCTGCCCGACGCCACCGCCGCGGCCGCGCCCGCCGCCCCGGCCGGCGCATCGGACCCGGCCCGCCTCGACCCGGCGGAGTACGTCGGCGACGCGGGCGCCCGCACCGGCTTCGCCGGTCTGGAGACGATCGACGAGATCACCATGGTCGCGGTGCCGGACCTGATGAGCGCCTACGAGCGCGGTGCGATCGACGAGGAGGGCGTGCGCACCGTCCAGCTCGCGGTCATCTCGCACTGCGAGCAGATGGGCGACCGGGTCGCCGTCCTGGACACCCCGCCCGGCCTCGACGCGCAGGCGGTGCGCCGCTGGCGCCAGGACGAGGCGGGCTACGACTCCCGCTTCGCCACCCTCTACTACCCGTGGGTGCGGGTCTTCGACCCGGCCGCGGGACGCAACACGACGGTCCCGCCGAGCGGTCACGTCGCCGGCGTGTGGGCGCGCAGCGACGCCGAGCGCGGTGTGCACAAGGCCCCCGCGAACGAGGTGATCCGCGGCGCCGTGGACCTGGAGCTGCGACTCAGCAAGGGCGAGCAGGACCTGCTGAACCCGATCGGCGTGAACTGCGTGCGGGCCTTCCCGGGCCGCGGCATCCGGATCTGGGGCGCCCGCACCCTCTCCTCCGACCCGGCCTGGCGCTACCTCAACGTGCGCCGCCTCTTCAACTACCTGGAGGAGTCCATCCTCCTGGGCACCCAGTGGGTGGTCTTCGAGCCGAACGACGACCGGCTGTGGTCCAGCATCCGGCGCAACGTGACCGCCTTCCTCACCGAGGAGTGGCGCCGCGGCGCGCTGTTCGGGCGCACGGCGGCGGAGGCGTTCTACGTCAAGTGCGACCGCGACAACAACCCGCAGGAGTCGATCGACCAGGGCCGGGTCGTCTGTGAGATCGGCGTCTCGCCGGTCAAGCCGGCCGAGTTCGTGGTGTTCCGGCTGGCCCAGTTCTCGGACAGCACCAGCCTCATCGACGAGTGACCCGCGGGTCCGCAAGGGAAGGTTGACAGACACACATGGCAACGGGCGATGCTCTTTCCACCCATGTCTTCGGCGTGCAGCTCGGGGGCTACCTGGTCGAGTCGATCCAGGAGATCAGCGGCTTCACCGTCGAGGAGGACGTCGTCGAGGTCAAGCAGGTGACCTCGGAGGGCAAGCAGATCATCCGCAAGCAGCCGGGCGCCCGGCAGGCGGGCGAGATCACGATCACCCGAGGGCTCGACCAGAGCAGCGAGTTCACGAAGTGGATCAAGGAGACCCTGAACAACGGGGCCGTGAACGCCGCTCGGCAGAACCTCACGATCGAGATCAAGGACACCGAGGGCAACACGGTCCGCCGCATCCAGCTGATGCAGGGCTGGGCCTCCAAGTGGGAGGGCCCGTCCCTGAAGGCCGGCGAGTCGTCCGCGGCCACCGAGACCGTGACGATCGTGTTCGAGGAGATAGTCGTCGAATGAGGCGTCGTACGGTCACGGCGGGCAACCTGGAGGAGTTCCTCCAGGCCACCGCACCCACCCAGGCCGCGGCCGGGACCGGCGAACAGCCGGCGCCCGCCGCGGCCCCGGCGGCGGCTCCGGCAGCGGCTCCGCGCGCGGCTGACCACGGGCTGCGCACCGAGTTCGAGTTCGAGCTGCCGCGCGGGTACGTGGACGAGGCGGGCACCGTGCACCGGCACGGGTCCATGAGGCTGGCCACCGCCCGGGACGAGCTGCGCCCGCAGATCGACCTGCGGGTCAAGGAGAACCCCGCCTATCTGAGCGTGGTCCTGCTCAGCCAGGTGATCACCCGCCTCGGCACGATCACCGACGTGCACGCGGGGGTCGTGGAGCGGATGTACGCGACGGACGTGGCCTTCCTCCAGGACTTCTACCGGCGCGTCAACAGCGAGGGCCACACCCGCGCCGCGGTGACGTGTCCGCACTGCGAGGGCGGCTTCGAGGTCGACCTCTCCGGTGGGCGCCTGGGGGAATCGTGACGTACGCCCTCCCCCGGCTGCGGGAGGAGATCGCGTACATCGCCTACCACTTCCACTGGCAGCGGGACGAGATCCTCGACCTGCCGCACCGCGAGCGGCAGGAGTGGGTCACCGAGATCGCCCGCATCAACACCCGCGTGAACGAAGGCGGTTGAGCACATGGCATGGCGGGACTGGCTGCGTCGGCGGCCCGTCGCGGCGCCGGAGACCGCCCCCGCCCCGGGGGCGGCGGCCTCCGGTTCCGCGACGGACGCCGCCCCGCACTCCGGCGTGCCCGGAGACTGGGACGGCGGCTGGCGCATGACGTCACCGCCGCCCCTCACCGTCTCCCGCGCCCCGCTGGGCGTGAGCGACGGACTCGCCTTCCGCGGCGGCCTGGCCGCGTGGCAGGACCCGTCCTTCGGCACCGGCCTCGCCCACGCCGTACTGCCCACCGCGCCGTCCGGCCTGCTGCGCGGCGTGGCCCGCCCCGCTGCCCCCGGCCCCCGCGCCACCGCTCCCGGCGGCCCTCTGCTGCTCCGCGCGATCCGCCCGGAAGGGGTTGCGGAGGGGAACGGACCTGGCGCGACCGAACCGGCGGCGTCAGAAAGGGTGTTGGGCAGGGGTAGCGGTACGGGCACGGGCGCCGGCACAGGTACGGGTACGGGTACGGGTTCCGGCTCGGGTACGGCGGGGGTGCCCGTGGCGACGCCCGGCGCGGGGCGTTCGGGGCGGGGCGCAGGCGCCGCTCCGGGGGGCCCGGTCGGGCCGGTCGTGGCGCGGGCAGCCTCGCCGAGGGGCGAGAACCCGGGCAACGCCCGGGACAGCTCGGCCTCGCCGAACCAAGCGGAGAGGAAGGCGGGTTCGGAGCCGGCGGTCCAGGCAGCGGGCGCGGGCGGCTCGGGGGCCACCGGACGTGCGCCCGGATCGACACCGGCGCCCCGTGTGTCCGGTCCCGCCGTCCAGCGTTCCGCGGCGTCCGGTCCGGCCTGGGACCTCGCGATGCCGGCCGGCCAGGACCCCGCCGCCGAGTCGCCGACTGCGGGAGGCGGTTCACCAAGTCACGGTCCCGCCGCTCGGCGCGCCCGGACGGCTGAGGCGACCGGCCCGGGCGAGCCGAGCCGGGGACTCGTGTCCCCGCAGCCCCCGGCGGTGCTCGGCGCCGTGCAGCGAGCGGCGTTCCCTTCGGCGGACGCGGCTCGTCCCGGCCCCGTGCATGCCCCGCTGCCCGCTTTTCCGCTGGTCCGCCGGATCGCGGTGGTGCCCGGGGTGCCCGGGACACCGGCCGACGGTCCTGCTCAGGCGGGCGCACGGGCCGTCTCGGCGCCCACCCCGCGCGTACAGCGGGCCACGGCCCCGAGCGTCGCGCCTGAGGCGCGCGCCGTCGTCCGCCCGCGCGGCGTGGGGCGAACGCTGACCGTCGCCCGTGTCGCAGCCGTGCCCAGGCGCCGGGTCAGCGTCGTCGCGCACACGGCCACCGCCTCGGCTCCGCCGCCCGTACAGCGGGCGCGGTCCACCGAGGACCAGGCGCCGCTGGGCGCGCCCGCGGCCCCCGAAACGGCGTCCGCCTCCCGGCCGACGGCCGAGCCCGGACCACCCGGTACCGCCCCTGCGTCGACGGTGCCGGCCATGCCGGTCCTCCAGCGCAAGGCCCAGGCGCCCACCGACGGCCCGGCCGAGCCTGCGACGGTCTCGACAGGCACGACGCCCGGCTCGGCACCGCAGCGGCCCGTGCTCCGGCGCAAGGCTGACGAGAACGCCGACGACTCGACCCTGCCCGAGAGGCCCGTGCTCCAGCGCACGACGGACGAGCCCAACGAGGCTCACGCCGCATCGCTGACCGAGCCGTCCGTCGCCTCGGCGCCGGCCATGCCGACACTCCAGCGCGGCACGGCCGAACCCACCGAGCTGACCAAGCCGTCCGTCGCCTCGGCGCCGGCCATGCCGACACTCCAGCGCGGCACGGCCGAACCCACCGAGCTGACCGAGCCCTCCGTCGCCTCGGCGCCGGCCATGCCGACACTCCAGCGCGGCACGGCCGAACCCACCGACACCCCGGCCACACCCCTGGCCCGGCCCCCGGCCGCCACGACACCGGCCGTGCCCGCCTTCCCCCGCAAGGCCGAGGCCCCGACCGGTGGCCCGGCCGCGGCCGACAGGCCCGTACTCCAGCGCACGGCCGACGAGCCTCGCGTCGGACTCGGCGCACCCCTGGCGCAACTGCCGCCCACCGGCCGGACGACGCGTCCCGCACCCGCCCGGCCCTCTGCGCCCCTGGCACCGGTGCCCACGCTGCGGCGCCGCACGGACGGGCCCCCGGACAGCCCTGTCACGGCAGGCGGCCCGACCGCCCCGACCCCGGCCGCGCCCGGGCCGCGCCCGGCACGGGCGCGTACCGGGCTCGGGGCTCCGCTGGCCGCACTGCCCGCGAGCGCGGCGCCCAGGATGCCCTCCGTGGACGTGCAGCGGGCGGCGGCGCCGACCACGGCCCCGCCGAGCACCGTGAGCAGCGGGACCGCCTGGAGCACGGGGAACGCCTCGCGTCCCGCGAGTGCCCGGGGCACGGATGGCCGTGGCGGCGGGGGGCGGCCGACGCCCTTGGTCGTCGCGCGACGTGTGGACGATCCCGACGGGATCGCGCGGCACCAGGCGCCGGGCTCGTCCCGTACTGCGCCCCACAGCCTTCAGCTGCTCGCGGACCGGACGCTGACGACGGGGCTCAGCGCGGACGCGCCCGGGCTTCCGTCGGCGCCGGCGCCGGCGCGGTCCGTCCCCACGCGTCCGGTGGTTCCGGCCCGCTGGGCCTCCGCGTCCGCCGGTTCCCCCACCGCCCCGTCGACCGCCTCCGGTCCACCCGCCGTGCAGCGCGTGGCGGTCGCTCCGGCGGCTGCTCCCGGCTTTCACCCGACGCGTCCGGCGCCCGATGCGCGCCGGACGGCCGCTCCGCTGCCCGTGACCGGGCCGCAGGCGCAGGTGCAGGGGGTGGCTCCGTTCGTCGTCCAGCCCGCCCCGGCCGGGCCGGGTCCGGCGGTGCCGGCGCTGCCCGGCGTGGCGCGGCCGGTGCCGACCGTGACCTCCGTACCTGCCGCGCCTGCCGGACGCACCGCGCCTGCCGCACCCGTGGTGCAGCCACGGTCCGCCGCGACGCCCTCCCCCGTCGCGCCGGTCCAGCGGGCTGCCGAGCCGCCCGCTTCGGCGTCCGCCGGGCCTGCGCAGAAGAGCGGCAGCACTCCGCGGGCCGCGGCCGACACCGACCTCGACGACCTGGCGCGCAAACTGATCGACCCCGTCGCCCGGCTGCTGCGCGCCGAGCTGCGACGCGGCCGGGAGCGCGCGGGCCGGCCCTTCGACGGACGCCGCTGAGCACACGGACGACGCACGAGAAACGGACCACGGACCGATGACCGACAACATCTTCGCGACCAGCGTGTTCTTCCGGCTGGCGATCGGCGGCAACGACCTGGGCGCCTTCAACACCTGCTCCGGCATGGGCGCCGAGGTCGAGATGGAGAGCTACGCCGAGGGCGGGAACAACGGCTTCACCTGGCAGCTGCCGGGGCGGGTGACCTGGTCGAACATCACCCTGACCCGGCCGGTCACCGCCGACACGGCGAAGATCGGGCGCTGGCTGGACGAGACCCTGCGGAAGGTCGAGCCGAAGGACGGCGAGATCGTGGCGCTGCGGCCGGATCTCAGCCGGATCATCAGCTGGCAGGTGTTCGGGATCGTCCCGGTGCGGTGGCAGGGGCCGTCGTTCGACCCGGCCAGCTCGGAGGCCGCGGTGGAGACCCTGGAGATCGCCCACCAGGGCCTGCTCCCGTCCTGACCCACCCCCGCTCCCCCTCTCCTCGTAGCAGCAGTACCGTTCCCGTCCCTCCGGAAAGGAGTCCCGGCATGGCCCCATCGGCTCGCGCCGGCCGCGCACGGGCGCAGCTCACCCTCAAGGAGCCGCCGGCCTCCGTCGGGGCCAGGCCCGGCGGGACGATCGCGCGGCTCGACCTGCAGTTCAACCCCTCGACGCTGCAGCTCGGCAAGACCACCGAGTGGCGGCGGTCGCCGTCCCGGATGGCCGGGCAGTCGGCGCTGCCCGAGTTCGTGGGCAGCGGGCCGCGGACGCTCAGCCTGGAGGTCTTCCTCGACGCCACCGCCACCCACGACAACTCGGTGGAGCAGGCGGTGGAGAAGCTGATGAAGGCCTGTGTGCCGACCCCGGCCAGTCTCGGCCGCAAGAAGCCGGCGAGTCCGTGGGTGAGGTTCGAGTGGGGCAACGCGCGGACGACGTCGTTCGACGGGGTGCTGTCGAACCTCTCGGTGTCGTACACGCTCTTCGACGTGGACGGGAAGCCGCTGCGGGCGACGTGTTCGCTGTCCATCGAGGAGGCGAGCGTCGATCCGCCGGGACAGAACCCGACGTCGGGCTCGCGCACCGCGCGCAGCACGCACACGGTGGTGGCGGGCGACAGTCTGGCGATGCTCGCCTGGCGCGAGTACGGGGACGCGACGGCCTGGCGGGCCATCGCGGAGGCGAACGGGATCGACGATCCGATGGCCCTCGTCCCCGGCACCGAACTCGTGGTGCCGGGGCTTCGGGACGCGGATGCCGAGGAGGAGCGATGAGCACGTCCGACGCCGGGGGACGGTCGTTCGCGGCCGATCCGATCGTGGAGGCGCCCGGCGAACTGCCGCCGGTCTGGGCCGCGCAGCTGGTGAGCTGTGTGGTCGACGAGAACGTGGGGCTGCCGGACACGGCGGTGTTGACCTTCCGCGACCCGGACCACGAGTTCCTGAAGACCACCGGGATCACCATCGGCACGCCGCTGAAGGTGTCGGTGGTGACGGTCAGGGGCCAGGCGCGGGAGAGGCTGTTCAACGGCGAGGTCACCGCCCTGGAGATCGACCGTGACCGCACCGGCTCCTTCACGGTGGTACGGGCGTATTCCAAGGCGCACCGGCTGCAGCGCGGCCGGAAGGTGGTGGCGTACCGGAACATGACGGCGTCCGCCATCGTCCGCAAGGTGGCGACGGGTGCGGGCCTCGCGGTCGGGAAGGTGGAGGCCGCACCGGTGACGTACAGGCAGCTGTCCCAGGCGAACGTCTCCGACTGGGAGTTCCTGCAGTACCTGGCGGGCGAGAGCGGCGCGCAGGTGCGGGTGGACGACAAGGGCCTGCTGCAGTTCACGAAGCCGGTGAAGGCCTCGGGCGCCCCGGCGCCGTCGACCTCGGCCACCCGCAGTCCGATGGTGCTGGAGTACGGGCGGAACCTGCTGGCGCTGCGGGCCTCGCTGTCGGCGGCCGACGGTGCCGCGAAGGTGCGGGTGCGCGGCTGGGACACCACGACCAAGCGTCCGCTCATGGCCGAGAAGCCGGCCGTGGTGAGCGAGACGGTGGTGCCGGGGATGCGCCCGCAGGCCGCCGCCGGGTTCGGTGCGCCGGTCGTGACCGTCGCGGACACCCCGTACCGTACGCAGGCGGAGACGGCTGCGGTGGCCGACGCGACCGCCGCGCAGATCAGTGCCGGTTTCGGTGAGCTGGAGGCGGTGGCCGAGGGCAATCCG
This sequence comes from Streptomyces sp. NPDC002825, assembly GCF_040295385.1. Classification (NCBI taxonomy): domain Bacteria; kingdom Bacillati; phylum Actinomycetota; class Actinomycetes; order Kitasatosporales; family Streptomycetaceae; genus Streptomyces; species Streptomyces sp. NPDC002825. The sequence continues at coordinate 49,314 of NZ_JBEOVH010000005.1, read as the reverse complement.
ATGCTGCGGGCGGGCAGGCCGGTGGCACTCGGCAACGTGGGGCCGGCGTTCTCCGGCCGGTACACGGCGACGGCCGTGCAGCACGTCCTGGAGCCGCACGGCGGCTACCGCACCACGGTGTGGGTCAGCGCCAGCCCGGACCGCTCCCTGACCGGTCTGGTCACCGGCGCCAACGCGCCGGGCCGGGGGCCTCGCATGCCCGGTCTGGCGATCGGGGTCGTGACGGACGTGCGCGAGCCGAACGGCTCGCAGCGCGGCGCGGTACGGCTCAAGTTCCCCTGGCTGGACGACACGTACGTCACCGACTGGGTGCGTACGGTCCAGTGGGGCGGCAAGGGCGGTGGCGGGGTGGTGAGCCCCGAGGTGAACGACGAGGTGCTGGTCGGCTTCGAACAGGGCCTGCTGGACAGCCCGTACGTGATCGGCGGGCTCTACAACGGGGTGGACCAGCCCTCGCCGCACGACGTGCCGCTGATCGACAAGACCAGCGGCAAGGTCAACCGGCGCTCGGTGGTGTCGCGTTCGGGACACCGGGTGGAGCTGCTCGACGCGCCCGCGCCCGGCCCCTCGGGGCTGCGGCTCGTGACCGGGGACGAACGGCTCGAAGTGCGCATGGACGACCGGAAGGACCGGATCGAGGTCACCGTGTTCGCCGGGAGGAACCGTCCGCTGAGCTCCGTCGTCCTCGACCGGCAGGGCATCACGCTCGACGCCGGGCAGGGCACCGTGAAGGTGACGGGACGTCAGGTGGACATCGGCGCCACGGCCGGGGTGAACGTCGACGGCCGGACGGTGAAGGTGGCCGGTACCGCGGACGTCACCGTCGACGGCGGTCTGCTCGCCGTGCTGAAGGCCCGCCTCATCCGGATCAACTGAGGCCCCTCCCATGCCCGTCGCCCGCCCCGTACCCCTCGTGTCCCCCCGCACCCACTTCCAGGAGTTCGTGATGCCAGCCGCAGCCCGTCTCGGCGATCCCACCAACCACGGCGGCCGGGTCGGCACCCCGCCGCCGGCCGCCGCCAGAAGCGAGGCGACGGTGCTGATCGGCGGGCAGCCCGCCGCCGTCACCGGCAGTCTGCACGTCTGCGTGGTCCCGCCGCACGCCGCGCTCGGGCCGGGCAACGTGATCATGCCCAACCCGGCCGCGGCCGCCTCAGGACCGGTCCTCATCGGCGGGCTGCCCGCCGCACGCGCCCGGGACCAGACGACCTGCGGCGCGATGATCCTCACCGGTGCCATGAACGTCCTGATCGGGGGCGCGTGATGAGCGAGCGGTTCATCGGCCGCGGCTGGGCGTTTCCGCTGCGCGTCGGACCGACCGGCGGGATCGCCATGGTCGAGCGGGAGCGGGAGCTGGAGGAGGCGATCCGGCTCATCCTCGGCACCGCCCCCGAAGAGCGCCCGATGCGGCCCGAGTTCGGCTGCGGCATCCACGAGTACGTCTTCGCGCCGGGCGACGGCGACACCGCCGGGCGGGTCGCCCAGCAGGTGCGCGAGGCGCTGGAGCGGTGGGAGCCGCGGATCACGGTCGACGAGGTCGCCGTGGCCTTCGACTCCGTGGACGCCGGCACCCTCTACATCGACGTGCACTACACCGTGCGGACCACCAACGACCGGCGCAACCTGGTCTTCCCCTTCTACACGATCCCCTCCGAGGAGGGGGCCGAGGAAATGGTCGCGGACTGATGGCCCTGCCCTCCCCCAACCTGGACGACCGACGGTTCCAGCAGCTCGTCGACGAGGCGAAGCGCTATGTGCAGCAACGCGCCCCGGAGTGGACCGACCACAACGTCTCCGATCCGGGTGTCACGCTGATCGAGACCTTCGCCTATCTGGTGGACCAGCTGCTGTACCGGCTGAACCGGGTCCCGGACAAGAACTACCTCGCCTTCCTCGACCTGTTGGGCATCCAGCTGTTCCCGCCGTCGGCGGCCGTCGCCGAGGTCGACTTCTGGCTGTCGGCACCGCAGCCCGACACGGTGACGCTGCCCGTGGGCACCGAGGTGACGACGGCGGCCGGCGACACCGAGGAGGCCGTGGTCTTCGCGACGACCGAGGAACTCCACATCGTTCCCAGCGAGTTGACCCGACTGCTCACCGCTCCCCGCGCGGGCGAGCAGACGGACCGGACGGCGGAGCTCGCCGAGCGGCGGGACATCCCGTGCTTCCAGGCGACGCCGGAGCCCGGCGACGCGCTGCTGTTCGGACTGCCGACCGCCGTGCCGCGCTGTGTGGTCGTGGTGCGCCTGGACAGCCGGGTGCAGGGCGTCGGCGTCGACCCGCGCCAGCCTCCGCTGGTGTGGGAGGCGTGGGACGGCGGGCGCTGGCAGCGCTGCGAGACCGGCGACGACACCACCGGCGGTCTCAACCGGCCCGGCGAGGTGATCGTCCATGTGCCCGCCGGGCACCGCGCGTCGCTGATCGGCGGGACCCGTGCGGGCTGGCTGCGCTGCCGGGTGACCGAGGCGGAGCCGGGCCAGCCCTTCTACTCGGAGTCCCCCACGGTGCGCGAGGCCGAGGTCTTCACCATCGGCGGCACGATGACCGTCGAGCATGCCGAGACGGTGACGGACGTGCCGCTCGGCACCTCCGAGGGCGTGGCCGGGCAGCGGTTCCGGCTCGGCCGGCCGCCGGTGCTGCTCGACGGCGAACCGCCGGTGGTGGAGGTGTCCTCGGCGGACGGATGGCAGCGCTGGGAGGTCGTGGAGCACTTCGGGCGCTCCGGACCCGCGGACCGGCACGTCCGGGTGGACGCGACCACCGGGGAGTTCGGCTTCCCGCCGGTGCTGCGCGAGCCGGACGGCACGCTGGGCGCGCGCGGCGCCGTGCCGCCCAAGGGCGCCCGGATCCGGGTCGCCCGCTACCGCACCGGCGGCGGCCCGGCGGGCAACGTGGCGCGCGGCGCGATCTCCGTGCTGCGCAGCTCCGTGCCGTACGTCGCCCGCGTGGACAACCGGGAGGCGGCGCGGGGCGGTGTCGCCGGGGAGACGCTCGACAACGCGAAGCTGCGGGCGCCGGAGGCACTGCGCATGCAGGAGCGCGCGGTGACCGCGGAGGACCACGAGATCATCGCCCGCCAGGCGGCGCCGTCGGTGCGCCGGGTGCGCTGTCTGCCGTCCGCCGGCGGCGACGGTGCGGTGCGGGTCCTCGTGGTGCCGGACGCCGTCGCCGACGAGGGCGACCGGCTCCGCTTCGAGCAGCTGATCCCCTCCGAGCAGGTGCTCACCGCGATCACCCACGCCCTGGACGAGCGGCGTCTCATCGGCAGCCGGCTGGTCGTGGAACCGCCCGTCTACCAGGGCGTCACCGTGGTGGCCAGGCTCTCGGCGCCCGCCGCGGAGGCCGACCGGGTCCGGGACGCGGCGCTCGCCGCGCTGTTCCGCCACCTCAACCCGCTGCACGGCGGACCGGAGGGCACGGGGTGGCCGTTCGGACGGCCGGTGCAGTACGGGGAGCTGTTCGGCGTGCTCCAGCGGAGCGTCGGGGACGTCCTGGTGGAGGACATCCGGATGTTCGCCGCCGACCCGGTCACCGGGCGGCGCGGCGCCCCGGTCGACCGGATCGACCTGGGTCCGGGCGCGCTGGTCTTCTCGTACCAGCACCAGGTCGTCGTCACCACCGAGGACCCGGAGGTACGGGCATGAGCCGGGCCGCCGTCCCCGGGCTGCCCAGCAGGTACCCGATCGGCGAACAACTGCCCGCGCTGTACGCCGAGGACGACTTCGCCCAGCGGCTCACGGCGGGACTCGACACGGTCCTGGCACCGGTGTTCGCGACGCTCGACAACCTGGCGGGCTACTTCGACCCCCGGCTCGCCCCGCCCGACTTCCTGTCCTGGCTGGCCGCTTGGGTGGGCGGCGCGGACGACCCGCGCCGGCCACTGGAACTCCGCCGCGAGGCGGTGGCCCGCGCGGTCGAGCTGCACCGCCTGCGCGGCACCCGCCGCGGCCTGGTCGAGGCGCTGCGCCTGGTCCTCGGCGTCTCGGCGGACGTCAGCGGCGACGGCGGCGCGGTCTGGTCCGCCACGCCGGGCGGGGCGACACCGCCGCCCGCCGCGGAATCGGTGCTCGTACGGGTATGGCCCGGCCGCACCGCCGAGGTCGACCCCGACCGCGTCCACGCCCTGGTCCGCACCCTGTGCCCGGTCCACACGGTCTGCCGCGTGGAGGTCCTGCCGGGCCCTCCCGCCGACGTCGAGGAGAGTGATCGCCATGCGTGAATGTCCCGTGTGCGGGGCCTCCAACGCCCCGACGGACGACTTCTGCCACAACTGCGGCGCGTACCTGGCCTGGTCGGACGAGAGCCGCGCGCGCCGGCGCGCGCGGACGGACGCCGGCACCGCCGAGGACGGCGCCGGGGACGGCGCCGGGGACGACGGGTGGGTGGACACCCCCGAGGGGGCGGCGGCAGCGCCGCCGAGCGGTGCGCCGGAGCGCCCGGAGTCCGGGGACTCCGAGGCAGCGCGGCAGAGGGATGGGGCGCCCCGGGCTGCCGGCTCGGGCGCCGCGGGTACCGACGGCGCGCCGGGGGCTTCGGTACGCGGGGCAACGGAGCCCGCGGCCACGGCGCCGGGCGCCGGGGGCACCGAGGCAGCGCGGCAGACGACGGCCCGTCAGCGTTCGGGCGCGGATCCCGAGGCCGCTGGGCAGGCGGCCGGGATGCCGGAGCCCAGGACGACGTCCGGTGGTTCTGAGGCAGCCGTGTTCCCGGTGGGCGACGGGGCTCCGCACGGGTCCGGCGGACCCTCGGCGTCGACCCGCCCGCCGACCGATCCCTCGCAGACCGCCGACCGGCCCGCTCCGACCGCCGCCGCCGAGCCGAGGACGGCGGAACGGCCCCCCACCGGCCCGCCGGGAGCCCCGGGGCTCCGGCCCGGCGGCGCGGTGGAGGTACCAGCGGCAGAGGCGTCCGCGGGTGCGCCGGAGCGCACCGGCCCCCTGGCGCCGCCCGACGCGGCCGAGCCCGTACGGAACGAGCCCGCGCGCGCGTCCGGCGCGGAGGATCCGCACTCGTGGGGCGGCGCACGGGCGGGCGCAGCTCCGGCCTCGGCTCCAGGGGCATCCCCAGCCGCGGCTCCGAGCGCAGCCCCAGGCGCAGCCGCGGCCTCGGCTCCGGCCGCGACTCCAGGCACAGCCCCAGCCGCGACTCCGGGCGCAGCTCCGGGCGCAGCTCCAGCCGCGACTCCGAGCGCAACTCCGGCCGCAACTCCGAGCGCAGCCCCAGGCGCAGCTCCGGCCTCGGCTCCGGCCGCGACTCCAGGCACAGCCCCAGCCGCGACTCCGAGCGCAACTCCGGCCGCAACTCCGAGCGCAGCCCCAGGCGCAGCTCCAGCCGCAACTCCGGGCGCAACTCCGGCCGCAGCTCCGGCGCACGAAGAAGCGCGCGCCGGACGGCCGGCCGCCGACGCGCGCCCGGCGGCGCCGGAGGACCCTCTGGTGTCCGAGGCCGCCGACACGGCGCGCGGCTGGTTGCGGCGCGCCAGGGAGCGTGCCACCGCAGGTCTGCCGGAGCTTCCGGCCGTTCCGGCGGTCCCGCCGGTACCGGAGGCATCACCGGAGGACTCGCCGTCGCGCGCCGCACACCGGTCCGACGAGGCGCCCACCGTCACGTCAGCGCAGCACCCCCCGGAGCGGGAGACTCCCCCGGGTCCGACCCGGCCCACCGCCCCCGCCCCCGGGCCCGCGCGCGCGCCCGGGCCCGTCCGCCCCTCCCCCGCCGCCGCGCCGCCCCCGCGGCGGCCCTCGGCGGCGCCTGCGCCGGAGGGCTCCCCCGGGCCCGTCCAGCCCGCGAAGGCAGTCGCCGCGCGGCCGGTCGTGCGGCAGGTGCCGGTGGCGGAGGACATGGCGGGGGCGCCGTGTCCGGCGTGCGGGACGCCGAACGCGCCGGGGCGGAACTTCTGCCGGCGGTGTGCGGCGCCGCTGACGCCGGCGACGACCGCCGCGTCGCTGCCCTGGTGGCGGACGGTCTGGCCGTTCCGGCGGCGCGCGCGGGGCGGTTCGGGGCGGCTCGCACGGTTCCTGACGGTGCTTTTCGTGGTTCTGGCGCTCTGCGCGGCGGGGTTCCTGCTGCTGCCGGCCGGGCGGCATCTGATCGAGGACACCCGGGACAAGCTGGGCAAGGCCAAGCCGGTGACCGCGACCGGGATACGGGCGAGCGCCGAGGTGCCGGGGCATCCGGCGGCCGCCAGTACGGACGGGCTCAGCAACCGCTACTGGGGCGCGCCCGGTTCCGCCGCCTCGGTCACGTACGGCTTCGCCAAGCCGTTCCGGCTGGTCGACGTGATCGTGACCAACGGCGCCTCGTCGGACCCGGAGGCGTACGCGCTGCAAGGGCGGGCGCTGCGGATCGAGATGGAGGTGACGACGGAGGACGGCACGGTCGTCCGCAGGACGCTCGGCCTCAGCGACAAGGCCGGACCGCAGACGTTCCCGACCGGCATCAGCGACGCCACCGCGATCCGGCTGACGCTCGGCTCGCCCGCCGGACTGACCGGGAAGCGGCATCTGGCCCTGGCAGAGGTGGAGTTCTTCCAGCGCGGCTGAAGCACCGGGCCCCGGGCGCGTTCGTGGTGACGCGGGACCGGACTGGCGGCCATCGGCTCAGCGCAGGCCGCGCGGTCGTTCCTCCGGACCGCACGTCCGCCCTGCCGGCCGCGTCGTGTGGCCGCGGCCGGCAGGGCGGATGGCTGTGGCTCGGCTCAGATCAGCGCGTTCTTGTAGAAGATGCTGGAGCGCCGGTCGCCCTCCTCGCCGGTGGCGAAGCCGATGAAGAGGCGGGACTCGCCGGCGTCCGTGCGGTAGATGGCCAGGCCCTCGGGCTCGCGGTACTGGAGGGTGGAGCCCGCCTTGGTGAGGACGGGGCCCTGCTCCACGAGTCCCGTGTTGATGTCGATGCTGGTGACGTACGTGTTGCCGTCGCCGGTGGGGGTGCCGTCGCCGGGGTACGGGTCGCCCGTCAGGAAGTACATGTACGAGCCGTAGAGGGTGTAGCCCTGGGCCGTGCCGGAGATCGTCGGCTGCTTGAAGTCGACCAGCGGCGTGCCGAAGCTGCGCGTCTGGAAGGCGGAGAGCGGGTACACGGCGATCCGCTTGCCGGCGCTGGTGTGGTAGCGCACGATCATGCGCTGGTAGACCGGGTCGACGGAGCAGGTGTACTCGAGGGCCCCGGCGATCGGCTGGTAGGCGGCGGATGCGGCCGGCGAGCCCAGTGTGGTGTTGGCCGTGTAGGTGATGGGGGCGAGCGCGGTGCCGTACCCGCTGGTGTTCGTGGCGCACTCGATCCACAGCTCGGTGTCGGAACCGTTCGGCAGCGCGGCGAAGGCGACGCCGTGCCCGAACCCGTCGAGGTGCATGTACGAGATGAAGTTCCCGTCGAAGTCCATCTTGTTGATGCACAGGTCGCCCGCGGATTCGGGGCTGCCGTCCCGCTTCGTCGCGACGAAGAGGTACTTGTTGACCCAGTCGAAGGCGAAGCTCTGCTGGACCCGCGGACCGTGCGTGTCCTTGGACCGGAACAGGTCGTACGAAGGCTGCGTGAGGTCGAACCTCTTGGTCGCGGCCACATCGGCCGAAGCGGTCTGCGCGCCGGCGCCGAGCCCGAGTGCGGCGAGCGAGGCGCCGACACCGGTGCGTATGAGGCCGCGGCGGGAGAGGGGGGAACCCTGGAGGCGGTTCAAGATGGGACTCCTGATGCGTCAGTGGGGGGAAGGGACAGGTGATCCTATCCACGACGGCCCGGGCGGGAACCCCGGCCTGGTGACGGGTCAGGGCGTCCCTGGTGTCCCCGTGGGGGCCGCCGGGGCGGGGCAGGCGACCGTGCCGGGTCGTACGGAGAGCGAAAGCTTCGGAGTCGTCAGGAGGCCCGGGATCTGGAAGTCCTGGGCGGTGCCGGTGATCCGGTCGAACTTGGCGTAGCGCGCCTGGATGCCGAAGCGGTGCTGCGGGCTGTCGAGCGGGTTCACGACGTACGCGCCGGTGGCGTCCTTCACCGTCTTCACGTCGGCGCCGTTCGTGTTGAGGTCGACGATGCCGTCCATGTCGAGGACCCCGGTGGCGTTGCGCAGGTCGAGGACGGTGTTCTGCGTCCTGATCTCCCAGGAGCCGGGGTCGTCGTCGCCGAGGGTGAGCAGCAGGGTGTACGTGGCTCCCGCGAACTGCTGCCGCCGGCTCAGGCAGAGGCCGTTGATGACGCCGTCCGCGAAGCCCATGCGCAGCACGCGTTCGGTTCCGGTGGTGCCGTCGGGCCGTACGACGCTCTGGTCGACGACGGCGGCGCCGTACTGCGTCCCGTACAGGCTGCTGGTGGTGAAGTCGACGGGCTGGTCCTGGATGCGGAGGTCGACGGCGAGCGCCCCGGTCGCCATGGCGGAGCCGAGGCCGCCGGCGGCGAGGAGCGCGGGTGCGGCTACGGCGAGGGACCGCCGCCAGTGGGTCCTGCCTTCCGCTGCGGCATGACGTGCCCTCATGGCGTGGTCACCGTGATGGTTCCGGGCAGGTGGACGGGGTTGTCGGTGGAGTCGAGGGCCGCGTGGTCGTCGACGGTCCGGATGGCGTAGATGTCGCCGGTGAAGTCCTCGGCTCCGGCGGTGAGCGGGATGAGGGAGCCGAAGAAGTCCAGCAGACCCTGCACGCCGCAGATCTTGACGAGGACGCGGACGCAGACGTTCGTGATGTTCCCCCACATCGTCGTCGTCTCCGCCTTGCCCGCACTGTCGTAGCCGCCGAGCGAACCCTCCCCCGGCACGTCGATGGTGACGGTGTGTCCGGCCGCCCGCTGGACCACGTTCATGTGCGAGCGGATCTTGAGCTTGGTGAAGGTGTACCGGGTGGTCGTGCGCGTCGAGCCGTCGGAGAGCCGGATGGTGACGTTCTTGTCGACCGTCATGGAGACCGCGACCATGCTGTCGATGGTGACGTGCAGCGGGTCGGGCGACGGCAGGAAGGGCACGCCCAGGGGCTCGACGGCGGCGGCCTCGTCCGAGGCGCTGCTCGGCCCGCCGGACCAGACGGCCGTGCCGACCGAGAGGAGCAGGGCGGCCGCCACCGCGCACACCCTGCGCCGCGCCGTCATCCTTCCACCGCCCTGCGGCGGGGGCGTTTGACGCCCCAGCCGACCGTCATGGAGCCGCCGAGCACACCGAGCGCCATGCCGAGCAGGAAGCCGCCCAGGTTGGAGACGACGAGCGAGACGACGGCGAGGACGGCGCCGATCAGCCCGAAGGTGTACCGCTGGGCGGGCAGCGCGAGCGGGATGAGCCCGCACAGGATCATCCCGCCGCCGACGAGATAGCCCGCCACTCCCCCGAAGCCGGTGCTCACGATCAACTGCAGGGAGCTGAGTGAGAACTTGAGGACGGTCCAGCCACCGGCGACGAGCCACACTCCGCCCCAGAACGGCCGGGTCCGGCGGAACGCCCGGAACCAGACGTACGCGGCCCTGACTCGGCTCGCCCGGAACCAGCCGTACGCGGTCTTCAGGCGGCTCGACCTGAACCAGCCGTACGCGTTCCTCGCCCGGCTCAGCATGTCGCCGCCGTTCCCGCGACGACCCTGATCCTCAGGTCGGGCAGCACGAGCGCGCCCGCCATCTCGGCGTCGTACGCCGTGGCGTTCAGTCCGTGCAGCGCGATGGAGCTGCCTCCCTCGCCACCGGCCGAACCGAGCCCGAAGCCGCCGGGCAGCGCGCCGGTGAGCGGCTTGCCGGCGACGGTGACCTGGTCGGCGGACTGGCCGAGCACCGCGTTCTGGAGGGTGGTGGGCCCGTACGCCTGTAGTTCGGTGGCCTGGATGTAGAGGTTCGAGGCGTCGATGTCGGTGGTGAAGGTCGCGGGCGGGGTCGCCGTGACCTTCTGGCCGCCCGTCAGGAGCAGCGAGTACGGGACGCCCGCGATCGTCTGGTGGACGATGCCGCACAGTCCGGCGAGCCCCGCACTGGCGAAGCCGACGCGGGCCATCGCGGTGTTGGTGGTCGTGGTGCCGTCGGGGCGCCCGACGGCGGGGGTGTTGACGATGGCGCCGAAGCCGCTGCCCTGCACGCCGTTGGAGGTCAGGGTGAAGGGCTGTCCGGTGACGCTGAAGTTGGCGGCGAGCGCGCCCTGCGCGAGGGCGGTGCCGAGGACGCCGATGGCGAGGGCCGAGGGGACGAAGGCGAACGCGCCGCGCCCCCAGCGGGTGCCGCGGCGGGTGCCGTCGGCGGCCTGGGCGAGCATCCGGGCGTTCCAGTCGGCGGCGGCGCGGCGGGCACCGGAGAGGAGGTCGTTCATGCGGATCCGCTCCCCAGGGGCACGGGCGGTTCGGCGGACGGGGTGATACGGCCCGGACGGCGGCGCTTGACGGGCTTCTCGGGCAGCCAGGCGAAGGCCATGGAGCCCCCGAGGACCGAGAGGAACATGCCCATGAACAGGCCGCCGAGGTTGGAGAGCGGGAAAGAGGCGACTCCGGCGATCACCGCGATGACTCCGGCGGTGTGGCGCTGTCCGGGCAGGAGCAGGATGAGCAGTGCCATCGCCATGAGGAGGACGCCGCCGGCCATGCCCGCGATGCCTCCGACTCCGACCTGGAGGATCTTGCCGAGGGGTGCCATCGGCAGGAAGAAGATGACGAAGCCGCCGAGTCCGGTCCAGACGGCCGCCCAGAACGGGCGGGTGCGGCGCCAGCGGCGGAAGGCGGTAGGCGCGCGGTGGAGCCGGTCCGGGGTGGGCCCTCGGGTCGGCTCGGGCGGCGAATCGGTGGTCATGGACGCCTCGCAGCGGTGGGTCGGGGTGGGAGGGCCGGAGCCCCGCGCCGTACGCAGCACGCGGAGCCCCGGGGGCCAGGGCCCCGCGCCGTACGCAGCGCGCGGAGCCCCGGATGGCGCGTACGGTCAGGCGCCGCAGGTCTTGTCGCCGTGGGCGATCCCGATCGCGAGGTCCGGCAGGGTGATCGCGCCGGCGATCGTGGCGCCGTTGGCGTCGGCGTTGAGGTTCTTGATGTCGGTCCGGCCGCCGGTGGCGTCGAGGCCGAACTGGCCGGCCGTGCCGTCGTTGATGCCGGTGCTCTTGATCCCGGACCCGTCGGCGGCCGCGCCGATGACGTTCGGGGTGGTGTCGCTGGCGTTGAGGGTGGCCGTGGCCGCCTTGAGCGCCTGCGCGTCGAGCACGAGCTTGTTCGCCTGGAGCCCGGCACCGGCGACGAGCTGGTCGCTGGTGAGCGGGGTCGCGGCGGCGGGCGAGGAGATGTTGAGGGACCAGGTGCCGAGGCTGCCGATCACCGGGAGGTTGACCGACTGGACGGCGTGGACGCAGATGCCGTCGAGACCCGCCTTGGCGATGCCGACCTCGGCGGCGCCCTTGGCCCCGCCGGCGTCGATGGTGTGCATGACCGCGCCGATGCCCTGCGGAGCGGCGACCGTCTTGGAGCTGAGGGTGAAGGGGACGCTGGTGAGCGAGAGGTTCGCGGCGAGCGCGCCCTGGACCATGGCCGTGGCCATGGCGGCGATGGCGGCCGTCGCCGGCACGGCGAGGAACGCCGATCTGCGCCAGCGGGTGACGCCTCTGGTCTCGTGCTGCATGTGATCTCCAACCGTCGTGCCGCCGGGGTCGAATGACACTTAGCGGCTCCCTGTTCGAGAATTGGACACTCAATCCAGAAGTGTCAACACTTCTGACAATCCTGCGGTATTTTCCCCCTGGACTAGGCTTGGCCGATGCCACGGTTCAGGGAGACGGTCCGGACACTGCTGCGCGAGCGGCTGCTCGACGCCGCGTACGAGGCGGTCGCCGACCGCGGCTTCGACAAGCTGCGCATGGCGCATCTGGCCGGCGCGGTCGGCGTCAGCCGGCAGACCCTGTACTCGGAGTTCCCCTCCAAGGAGGCGGTCGGCGAGGCGCTGTTCCAACGCGAGCTGGAGCGCTGCCTCGTGGGCATCCAGCAGGGCCTGGACGCGCACCGGGACGACCTGCGCGCGGCCGTCGAGGCCGCCGTCGGCTTCACGCTCACGCTGGCCGGCCGGAACCCGCTGATCAAGGCCATGCTGACCAGCACCGGCGAGGACGGACTCCTCTCGTACCTCACGACCCGGTCCGCCGCGGCCTTCGACACGGCGACGGCGATGGCCGACGCGTACGTCACGGAGGCCTGGCCCACCATCGATCCGGTGGCGCGCGAACTGGCCGTGGACGCGGCGGTCCGGCTGACCGCCAGCCACATCGTCCAGGCCGGCCCCTCGCCGGAGGAGTCGGCCCGCCGCATCGCGGACACCGTGGTCCGGGTCGCCCTGAGCACCGGCCGGGAGCGGATCCCCGAGTAGGCGTCAGGGCCCCGGCCCCCGGTACTCCTCCAGAACGGGCCGGTTGCCGATGTCCGGCGACGCGGAGACGGGGAAGGCCCGCACGCCGACCCTGCCCTCGACCCGGTCGAGCGCGCCCCAGCCGTACGCCCGCGAGTCGTCCGACAGGTCGGGGTTGTCGCCCAGGTAGAAGAACGCCCCCTCCGGCACGGTCCGCAGCTCGGGCCGCGCAGACCGGGTGCCGTCGGGCCCGCAGCAGGCACCCGTACGGTGGGCCTGCGCCGCCCACTGGGGCGCCACCACCCGTCGTACGGGCCCCCGGCCGCCCTCCTGGAGCAGCACCTGGAAGGGCTCGTCCGGGGTGGAGGCGATCGCGACCCGGTCACCGGGCAGCGCGATCACCCGCTTGACCAGGAGGGTGTCCTTCCCGGTGGCCCGCAGCAGCACGACGTCGAACCGGTCCGCCCGGCCCGCCGAGCCGGGAGCGACGAGGATCCGGTCGCCCTGGTGGAGGGTGGGGGTCATGCTGGTGCCGTCGACCCGGACGCCGAGGGCCGTGACGGCGACCCCGGCGAGCAGGCAGAGCAGGACACCGGTTCCGAGGACGGCGCCGGCCGCCCGGCGCGGGTTCATCGGTGTCGGGTGCGGTCCGGCGGCCGTACGGCGCCGGACCCGTCGATTTCGGTCATGGCGGGACGGTAGGCCGGGCTGTGGGCGGCGGCTGTGACCGTACCGCTCAGGGTTGTTGACCGCGCGTCTGATAGGACCGGGGCGTCTCGCCGGTCCAGCGTCTGAACGCCCGGTGGAAGGCGCTGGGTTCGGAGAAGCCGAGCTGCCGGGAGAGCCGCTCGATCGACACCCGGCCGCCGGTCAGCTCGGCGATGGCGTGGTCGCGCCGCACCTGGTCGCGGACCCGCTGGTACGTCGTCCCCTCGGCGGCCAGTTGGCGCCGCAGGGTCTGCGGGCTGACGGAGAGCCGCTCGGCCAGTTCCTCGGGCGTCGGCACCGGCCCCGCGGGCAGCGCGCGGCCGATCAGATGCCGCACCCGGCCGGTCACCGTACTGCCGTGGTCGGCGCAGACCAGCACGTCGACCGGGGCGCGGCGGAGGAAGACCTTGAGCGCCGCCGCGTCCCGCAGGACGGGTTCGCCGAGGTCGGCCCGGTCGAAGACGGCCGCCGTGCGCTGCGCGCCGAAGACGCAGGGCGCGCCGAAGAGGAGGGCGTACTCGCGCGCGTGCCGGGGTTCGGGGTGGACGAACTCGACCCGCCGCAGGCCGATCCGGCGCCGGACGAGCCAGCCGGCGAAGCGGTGCGCCACCAGGACGGTGGATTCGGCGCCGAAGTGGAGGGGGTCGTCGTACCCGGAGACGTCGAACTCCATCCGCGCCTCGTCGAGTCCGCCGGCCTCACCTGACGCGGTTCCGGGTTCGACGAGCCGGAAGCGCGGGCCCGCCGGGAAGAGGGAGTAGAAGGTCTGGGCGCGCCGGAGCGCCTCGCGCAGATCCCGGCTGCCGTGGACCACGACATGGGCCATCATCGCGAAGGTCCCGACCTTGCTGGGCGCGCCGCCGAAGCCGATCAGCTCGTCGTCGAGGGTGGCCCAGAGCGTTCTGACGAGCTGCCCGAACTGCTCCGCGGGGATCCTGGTCCGGGATTCCTCCAGGAGCGCGGAGGGGAGCCCGGCCCGGGCGAGGAGCGGCCCGGGGGCCAGCCCGCGCCGCTCGGCCCCGAGCAGCACGGCCCGTACGTGATGCGTACTCACCGTCGAGTTCACCGAAGCTAGACACTTTCCTCGAAGGATGTCCAGGTTCTGACACTCTACTCAGAACTGTAAGGCTCTCGAAGTGGGCATCCCGTGAACGGGACACAGCTCACAGCCGTACCGTCACCCGTGCAGCAAGCACATCGAGGAAAGAGGGGCAGTACATGAGCGGAGTGGCACGCCGGACGGTGGTCGCGGCGGCGGGCAGCGCGGGCCTGGCGGCGGCGCTCGCCGCCTGCGGGGGCGGCGCCGACGAGAAGAACACCGCACCGGAGGGCGGCGCGCTCGCGCGCACCGGGGACATCCCGGTGGGCGGCGGGAAGATCCTCGCCGACAAGGGCCTGGTGATCACCCAGCCGAAGGCCGGCGAGTTCAAGGCCTTCTCCTCGAAGTGCACCCATCAGGGCTGCGCCGTGAGCAGCATCAAGGACGGCGTCATCGTGTGCCCGTGCCACCAGAGCCACTTCGACATCTCGGACGGCAGCGTGAAGTCGGGCCCGGCGCCCGCGCCGCTGCCGCCGGAGCCGATCCAGGTGGTGGGCGAGGAGATCAGCCCCGGCTGACGGCACCCCCGGTGCGCCTGGGGGCCTTCCAGCAGCCCAGGACCTCGTCGGTCGTGGTGATCGTGGCGACGAGCGCGAGGGTGTGGCGGATCATCGCGGGGGTGTAGTCGGCCGGCACCCCCGCGATGGCGTCTCCGGGCACGACGACCGTGTAGCCGAGGTTCACCGCGTCGAAGACCGCGTTGGGCACGGCCACGTTGGCGGAGACGCCCGTGACGATCAGGGTGCGGCAGCCCAGGTTGCGGAGCAGCGCGTCGACGTCGGTGCCGGCCAGCGGCGAGAGGCCGTGCAGGCGCCGGACGATCAGGTCCTCGTCGGCGACCTCGATCGGTTCGGCGATCCGGACGGCCCTGCTGCCGCTGTGCTGCTGCACGGGCAGCCGGGCGGCGGCCGTGAAGAGCCGGGCGTTGGTGTTGGCGCCCCGTCCGTCGGGGCGCCGCTCGGCGACGGCGTGGATCACCTGGACGTCGGCCGCGTGCGCGGCGGCGACGAGCCGGGCGACGTTCCGCAGGGCGCCCGACGCGCGGGCGACCGCGGCCAGTTCGGGCAGGGCGCTGTCGGGTCCGACGACCCCCTGCTGGCACTCGACGGTGAGCAGGACGACTCCGCCGTCCGGGCGGATCCGCTCCCGGAGCCGTTCTCTCGGACTCTGACCCATGGCCTCCCCTTGCACGCTCGCGGTTGGCCCCCCATGCTTTCTGACGTCTCATCAGAAATCCAGAAGGGTGCGGACGATGGCCGTCGCACAGCGCCGTGGACGCCGGATCATGATGACCCCGGCCGAGCTCGACTCCTTCCTCGCCGAACAGCACACCTGCCGGGTCGCGACCGTCTCCGCCGACGGCCGCCCGCACGTGAGCGCGCTCTGGTTCGTCTGGGACGGCTCCTCGCTGTGGCTGTACTCGATCACCCGCAGCCGGCGCTGGGCGGAGCTGCGCGCCGATCCGAGGATCGCGGTCGTGGTGGATGCCGGCGAGGAGTACGGCGAGCTGCGCGGGGTCGAGCTGTCGGGGACGGCCGTCTTCGTCGGCGAGGCGCCGCGCACCGGGGAGCCGTGCCCCGAACTCGACGTTCCCGAGCAGCTCTTCGCCGCCAAGAACTTCGGCCTCGACAGCATGCCGCACGACGGCCGGCACGCCTGGCTCCGGCTGACCCCGGACGCCATCGCGTCCTGGGACTTCCGCAAGCTCGCGGGGCTCTGACCCCCGGTCTCAGCTCGCCAGCGGCTCCGCCGCCGCCCGCAGCGCCGCGACCACCGCCCGTACGGAGGGGCGGCGGCCGGCGTCGGCCCGCCAGGTGGCGTAGATGTGACGCCGGACCTTCTGCCGTACGGGAACGAAGACGACCCCGTCCGGCACCGGTCGCCCCAGCCGGGGCGTGACGCAGACCCCGAGCCCGGCCGCGACCAGGGCCAGCTGGGTGTGGTGCTCCCCCGCGAAGTGCCCGATGCGCGGCTCGATGCCCTGCGAGCGCAGCGTGAACATCAGCCAGTCGTGGCAGAACTCGCCCTCGGGCCAGGAGACCCACTCCTCGTCGGCGAAATCCTCCAGGTCCACCGCCTCCCGGCCGGCCAGCGGATGCCCGGCGGGCAGGGCCACGTCGGCGGAGTCGTCGAGGAGATGGGCGCGCTCCAGGCCGCCGGGGACCGGCGCCCGCTTGTTGCTCCAGTCCAGGACGATGGCCAGGTCGGCGTCGCCGCGCAGGACCGCCCGCACGCCGGGCTCCGGCTCCAGCTCGGCCGTACGGACCCGGAGTTCGGGATGGCCGGCGCGCAGCGCGGCGAGGGCGGTGGGGAACAGTCCGCGGGCCGCCGTCGGGAAGGCCGCGAGCCGCACCTCGCCCACGACCCGCCCCCGCTGCGCCTCGATGTCGGCCTGGGCCATCTGGACCTGGGACAGGATCCGGGCGGCGTGCTCGGCGAGGAGCAGCCCGGCGTCGGTGAGCCGCACGCCCCGGCCGTTCTTGGCGAGGAGCTGCTGTCCGACCTCGCGCTCCAGCTTGGACAGCTGCTGGGAGACGGCCGAGGTGGTGACGTGCAGACCGTCGGCCGCGCCGCTGACCGAGCCGTGCCGGGCGACGGCGTCGAGGGTACGCAGGCGCTCCAGGTTCAACATGTCCACTCCAGGTTCAACAGGACCGCTCCAGGTTCAAGACGTCCGCCTCAGGGACCAGGACGTCCGCTCCGGCTTCGACATGTAAGCAATCCTAAGGGGAGGGGTCGAGGAATTCTCGCTTGTTCTAAGACGTCGTTCCGGTCACCCTGAGTGCATGAGCTCCGCACCCTCGCCCTCCCCCGCTTCACACCTCCTCGACTGGCGCATCCGATTCGGCATCCTCGCCCTCGTCTGGGGCTTCAGCTTCCTCTTCATCAAGGTCGGCACGGAGGGCTTCGCCCCTCTCCAGGTCAGCTTCGGGCGCCTCCTCTTCGGTACGGCGGTGCTCGCCGTCGCGATCGTCGTGAAGCGCGACCGGCTGCCGCGCGGCGTCCGCGTCTGGGGCCATCTGGCGGTCGCGGCCTTCCTCCTGAACGCGCTGCCGTTCAGCCTCTTCGCCTACGCGGAGCTGACCATCCCCTCGACGCTCGCGGGCATCTGCAACGCGACGACCCCGCTGTGGGGCATGGTTCTCTCGCTCGTGGCGCTCTCCGAGGACCGCCCGACCCGGGTCCGCGCTGCCGGTCTGGGCATCGGATTCATCGGCGTGCTCACCGTCCTCGGCGCCTGGCAGGGCTTCTCCGGCCTCGACGTGACCGGCACGGCCCTCGCCCTGCTCGCCTCGTTCAGCTACGCGGTCGGCTGGATCTACGTCCGCAGGACCCTGAGCGGCAGCGGCGTCTCGAACCTCTCCCTCGCGGGCTCCCAGGTGGGCCTGGCGACCCTGCAACTGGCCGTGGTGACCCCTCTGTTCACTTCACTCCCCACGTCGATCGAGGTCATGCCCCTCCTCTCCGTGATCGCACTGGGCGCGCTCGGTACGGGGTACGCGATGCTGCTCCAGTACGGCGTGGTGGCGGAGGTCGGCCCGACGACGGCCGCCATGGTCACGTACTTCATCCCCGTCATCGCCACGGCGGCGGGCGTCGCGCTCCTGGACGAGCGGCTCACCTGGAACACCCCGGCCGGCGCGCTCGTGGTCCTGGCGGGCGCGGCCCTCACCCAGACCCGCGCCTCCACCCGGACGGCGGGCGTGCGCGCCTCCGGCGGGCGCCTCTCCCTCTCCCGTGCCACTCTCCGTGACCCCCGTGGGGACAAGATCGTTCCCCGGGCATGAACCTCACGACACTCCCCCGCACACTCCTCGCCGGCCTGGCCGTGACCGGCGCCTTCCTCGGCTTCGCCGGCCCGGCGCAGGCGGCCCCCGCCACCGCCGGAGCCACGGCGGTCGTCGCCCCCGTGGACGGTCCGGAGCCCGTCGAATTCGACGAGCTGGGCCGCCCCGACCTGACCGAGGACTGACCGCACGGAGCGGCGGGGCACGGGAACGGCCGGACACCACGAGGGCGGTGTCCGGCCGTTCCGTTCGCGTCGGACGTCAGTCGCCGCCCGACCGCGTCCCGCCGAAGAGGGTCTGCAGGGCGTCGACGGCACTGCCGTCGTGATCGCTGCCCGCCGTGCCGCTGCTGCCGTACTGGACGTTGGCCGCCCGGTCGATCTCCACGACGGAGTCGGCGTGCGAGTTGTCGATGACGGTCAGCAGACTGCCGCCGGCCGCGGCCGGCGCGGCGCCCGCCGCCAGGAGGGCCGCCGCCAGACCGAGCGCCTTGAACGGCGTCCTGAGCGGAATCCGGGGAGCCGTTGACTGGCGCGGGATCAGCGGACTCATGCGCCCACCCGCTCGGGCACCGTCTGGTGGCGGGCGATGTTCCGCTCCAGGAGCCGGGTCGAGGCGGCGACCCCGACCCCGGTCGCGGGGTCGAAGGAGGGCAGCCGGCCGTTGGCCCGCTTCAGTTCGACGAGAGCCGAGTCCATCGCCTCGTGCGCCGCGAAGAGACAGGGCGTGCTGTAGATCGCCACGTCGACGCCGAGGTCGGAGAGTTCGTCGAGGGAGAGCCGCGGCGACTTTCCTCCGGCGATCTGGTTGAAGAGCAGCGGCTTGCCGCCGACCACCTCGCGGATCCGGTGGATCCACTCGACGCTGCGTACGCCGTCCACGAGGACCACGTCGGCGTCGGTGGCGGCCAGGCACTCCGCCCGGCGCAGGATGTCGGCCTCGTCGGTGGCGTCGGTCCTGGCCACGACGACCATGTCCCGCCGGGTGGCGAGCACCATCTTGAGCTTGGCCAGGTACTCGTCGAGCGGCAGCACCTGCTTGCCGTCCGCGTGACCGCACCTGCGCGGCCGCTTCTGGTCCTCCAGGATCACGCCCGAGGCGCCGATGCGCTCCAGGCCCTCCACGACATGGCAGGCCACCTCGGGGTCGACGTAACCGTCGTCGATGTCCACGAGCAGGTGGTGGCGGGGGAACGCGCCGCGCAGCCGCTGCACGAAGGCCACCATGTCGGGCCAGGCGATGAAGCCGATGTCCGGGAGCCCGTAGTACGAGGCGGCGAAGCCGAAGCCGGAGACGAACATGCCGTCGTAGTGGTCGGCGGCGACGGACGCCGAGTACATGTCGTAGACGCCGATCAGCGGGGTGGTGCCGGGCGCCGCGACGGCCTCGCGCAGACTGCTTCCGTAACTCAAGGTCTGACTCCTGGTCATTTCGGGAAAACACGGCATGGGTGAAGAACCGCCGCAACACGGCGGGGCTTTACCAAAACCTGATGATTTCCTGAACCAAGGACGAACATCGCTGTACGGGCGCTTTACTCACTCTCCCGGCGTAGCGCTTTCACCAGAGAAACGTCACTTGCGCGAGGAACGGGCGTGCCCCGCGCGGCAGATGGGAAGAAGGCCGCGCGGAGACGGCGACACCGAGCGCGCTACCCGTAGCTCCGCGCGGGTGCGGGCCCCGCCGCCCCCGCCACGGCCTCGGCGAGCGCCTCGACGTCGGCGGCGGCGAGGCCGGAGACGGTGAGCCGGACCGCGGGCCCCGCGTCCATCCGGAAGCGGGCGCCCGGCGCGACCGCCCAGCCCGCGGCGAGGAGCCGGGCCACCGCACCGGTCTCGTCGGAGACCGGGACCCAGACGTTCATGCCGCTCCGCCCGTGCGCCTCGACGCCGCGCCGGGCCAGGGCCCGCACGAGTCCGTCGCGCCGCTCGCCGTAGGCGCGGGCGACGGCGGCCGGGTCCACCGCGTCGTCGGCCCAGAGATGGGCGACGGTCCGCTGGAGCAGTCGGCTGACCCAGCCGGGGCCGAGCCGCTGCCGTCCGAGCACCCGGTCGACGGTCTCGGCGTCGCCGGTGAAGGCGGCGATCCGCAGGTCGGGCCCGTACGCCTTGGCGACCGAACGGACCAGCACCCAGCGGTCGGTGACACCGGCCAGCGGGTGGAGCGGCTGTGCGACGATCCCGTGCCCGTGGTCGTCCTCGACGAGCAGCACGCCGGGGTGCGCGGCGAGGACCCGCCGCAGCTCTCGGGCCCGGCCCTCGGTGACACAGGCCCCGGTCGGGTTCTGCGCCCGGTCGGTGACGATCACCGCCCGCGCCCCGTCCTGCCGGATCGCCCGCTCGACCGCCTCGGGAAGCGGACCCTCGTCGTCGACCGCGACCGGCACCGGGCGCAGCCCGAGCGCGGGCACGAGGTCGAGGAGGCTGCCCCAGCCCGGGTCCTCGACGGCCACGGCGTCACCGGGCCTGAGGTGGACCGCGAGCACCCGCTCGACGGCGTCGAGGGAGCCCGAGGTGACGCCGATCGGTCCGGCGGGCACGCCGTCCGCGTCGAAGGCGGCGCGGGCGAGGCGCCCGAACTCCTCGTCGACGGGGGCCTCTCCGTACATCCCGGGCCGCTCGGCGTACCGCCGGGCGACCTCGGCGAAGGCCTCGCCGAGGGGCGGCAGCAGGGCGGGATCGGGACTGCCGTTACTCACGTCCCGGACCCCCGCCGGGGCCTCCACGCGAATCGAGCCGCGCGCGGTGGTCGCGGGGCGCGGCCGCACCCGGCTGCCTCGCCGGCCGTCCGTCTCGATGACCCCGCGCTCGCGCAGGGTGCGGTAGGCGGCCGCGACGGTGTTCGGGTTCACGCCGAGGGTGAGCGCCAATTCCCGCATGGGCGGCAGCAGTTGGCCGGGCTGCAGCGCGCCCGTACCCACGCCCCGCTCGACGCTGCCTGCGATGTCCGATGCGCGACGGCCTTCGATCCGATACTCTCCTAGCACAAACACGATTATGCACTAGTGCAATGGAGTACGCAATGAGCGCCGCCGCCGACACGAGCACCACCTCCGCCCCGTCCGCGCCGAGCGACACCTACACGCCCACCGACCGCACGGTGCCCACCCGCTCCCGCCACCGCGCCTCGTACGACAAGGAACTCGTCCACTCGATACTCGACGAGGCCTACGTCTGCCACCTCGGCTTCGTCCGCGACGGCGCGCCGGTGGTGCTGCCGACGCTGTTCGGCCGGGTCGGCGAGCGGCTCTACGTCCACGGCTCCACCGGCTCGCGGCCGCTGCGCGCCGCCGGCGACGGCGCGGCGGCGCCCGGACTGCCCGTCTGCCTCACCGTGACGCACGTCGACGGCCTCGTGCTGGCCCGCTCCGCCTTCCACCACTCGCTCAACTACCGCTCGGTCGTCGTCCACGGCACCGCCCACCAGGTCACCGACCCCGAGGAGCTGAGGACGGCCCTCGACGCCCTCGTGGACCACGTCGTCCCCGGCCGTTCCACCGACTCGCGCCCCGGGAACGCCAAGGAGCTCGCCGCCACCGCCGTGATCCGGCTCGACCTGGACGAGGTCTCGGCGAAGGTCCGCACCGGCGGCCCCAACGACGACCCCGAGGACCTCGCCCTCCCCCACTGGTCGGGCGTGATCCCCGTCCAGGGCGTCTACGGCACCCCGGTCCCGTCGGACGACCTCGACCCGTCCGTCGCCCTGCCCGGCTACCTCGCCGCGCTCTGAGACCGCGCTCCGACAGCGCGCTCCGAATCAGGAAGGAAGGACGGACCGACCATGCTGATCCACCCCTGGGACGCCGCCCACGGCGAGGGCGAGTGGCGCGACTGGCTCTCCCGGCACGACTTCGGCCAGCTCGCCGTCAACGGCCCGGCGGGCGAGCCGCCGTGGGTGCAGCCGATGCACTTCCGGTACGACCCCGAGCCCGGCCCGTACGGCAGGGCGCTGACCCACCTGGCCCGGCCCAACCCGCTCTGGCGCGCCCTGGAGGCGAACCCGACGGTGCTCCTGAGCGTGGTCGACGACTACGTCTACGTACCCGGGCACTGGACGGCCCCCGAGGGAGCGCCGTCCGAGCACGGCACGCCGACCTCGTACTACGCGGCCGTCCAACTGCGCTGCACCGCACGTCTGGTGGACGATCCGGCGGAGAAGGCCGCGTTGCTCAACCGCCAGGTCGCCCACTTCCAGCCGGAGGGCGGCACCGCGCAGGTCGCCCCGGGCGAGGCCCCCTTCGGCCGGATGCTGTCGGGGATCCGGGTCCTGAGCCTGGAGGTGACCGACGTACGGGCGAAGTTCAAGTACGCGGGCAACAAGCCGCAGGAGATCCAGGAGCGGGTCTCCGAGCGGCTCGCCGAGCGGGCGGGCCCCGGCGACCTGAGCGCCCGGGCCCACCAGCAGCGCCGCCGTACGCGGGGATGACACCGGTGGGGGCGGGCCGTGAAGACCCCACCCCCACCGGAGATCTCCCTACACCGCCACCGGCTCCCGCCTGCGCGCCTCCGCCGCCGTCCGCGCCTCCGCGAGGGCGAGGCCCGTCACGGCGGCGAGCAGCAGCAGGGTGCCGAGCACGATCGCGGCGGTGAGCCGCTCGCCGAGCAGCGAGACCGCGATCAGGGCCGCGCTCACCGGCTCCAGGAGCATGATCACGGAGACGGTGGCCGCCCGGACGACGGCCGCCCCGGCGAAGTACAGCGCATAGGCGAGCGCGGTCGGCACCGCCGCCACGTACACGAGCAGCAGCACGACGGTCACCGGCGCGCCGGTGTGCGGGACGAGCCCCTCCGCGAGCGCCGCCGGCAGCAGCCCGACGGCCCCGATCGCGAAGGCCCAGGTGGTCGTCGCCAGCGCGTCCGTACCGCCGCCGTCACGGCCGAGCCGGCGGGTGAGCAGGGTGATCGCCGCGTATCCGGCCGCCGAGACCACCGCGAGGACGACACCGAGGGGACGAACCTCCGCGGCCCCTCCGCCGAGCACGAGGACGAAGAGCCCGGCGAGCGCCCCCGCGACCGCGGCGATCCCGCCGCGGCCGAGGCGCTCGCCCATGGTGAGCCGGGCGCCGAGCGCGATGAGGACGGGGCCCGCACCCAGGGTGACGACGGTGCCGACCGCGAGGCCGGTGGCCTCGACGGCGGCGAAGTAGGCGCTCTGGAAGACGGTGAGACCGATTCCGGTGCCGAGGACACGGGCCGTCCGCCGGCCACGCGGTTCCCGTTCGGTGCGGGCCGCCGGCCGGCGGGGCCGCAGCACCAGCGCGCCGAGCAGCAGGACGAGGCCGCCGGCGCAGCGCCAGAAGGAGAGGGCGAGCGGGCCCATGTCGCTGACGCGGAAGATCAGCGAGGCGGCGGCGCCGGCCGTGCCCCAGGCGATCCCGGCGACGATCAGATAGAGGAGGCTCCGCCCGACGGACAGGGCGGATCCCGAGGAGTTCGACACGTGAGTTCTCCGTGGAAGACAGGAGTGAGCGGTGGTCGCTGGGCTCCGCGCGCGGGCAGCGACGAACCGCTCGGCGGCGATCGCCCGCCCGAGCCCGGTCTTCGTCGAGGAGAGTCTCCGCGCGCGCTAGGCGGCGGGAGGCGGAAGCACGGTCGAATGCATGGTCGGCACCCTAAGGGGCGGTCCGTCGGCCGGACAACTGCGCGTCCCGCTCGGTGGACGCCTCGGTTCCGGCCGTGGGACCGGAACCGGCCACCGGCTCGCTCGGGGGCGCCTTCGGCGTCGAGGACTGGGCGATGAAGGCGCCGACGAGGACCACCGCACCGCCGATGATCTGCGGCGCGTCCAGGTGCTCGCCGAGCAGGATCCACGCCAGGACGGTCGCGACGACCGCCTCGAGACAGGCCACGACGCCCGCCACCTGCGGGGAGAGGCGGCGGACCGAGATGACCCCGGTGACGTACGCGAGGACGGTGGCGATCAGCACGATCCAGCCGAGCAGCAGCCACGCGGGCACGCTGACCCCGTCCATGTCGGCCCGCCCGCCGAGGACGCCCCAGTCCATGCCCCAGGGCCGGGCCACGACGGTGAGGACGAGCGCGCCGATGAGCAGCCCGTACGCGATGACACCGACCGGATCGGGCCGCTCGGCCTCTTCGGCCTCGCCGGCGCCCTGGTCGGAGAGGACGAAGTAGCCGACCTGGCAGCAGGCGGCGGCGAGGGCCAGGAGCAGACCGACGAGGTCGAAGCTCAGCCCGGACCAGATCTGCACGACGCAGGCGAGGCCGCCGGCGGCGAGGACGACGCCGAGGGCGGCGGCGCGGGTGACGGGCCGGCGCTGGACGAAGCGGACCCAGCCGAGGACGAGGGCGGGCGCGAGGTACTCGATGAGGAGGGCGACGCCGACGGGGATGCGGGAGATCGAGGCGAAGTAGAAGGCCTGGACACCGGCGACGGCGAGCAGGCCGAAGCCCACGAGGAGGGCCGGCTTGCGGCGCAGGAGGTCGCGGTGGCGCCAAGCCACCGGCAGCAGCACGAGCGCGGCGCCCGCGACGCGGAGCCACACCACGTGGAGCGGGTCGAGTCCCGCCTCGATGAGCGGCTTGGCCGCCACTCCTGAACCACCGAATGCGAAGGCCGAGGCCAGGGCGAGTCCCAGGCCGGCGCTTCTCCCCTGAGACGCGTGCATCGGGCCATCATGACAGGACGCCGTCAGGGGCGTAACCCCCGTTACACCTGTTGAGACGGCTCCTCGTCCCGGCCGGCCAGGAGGCCGGTGGCACGGTCGGTCAGCACGGCCGGTTCGATCCCCGCGCGGCGCAGCACCTCGACGGCCCGGCTCTCGGGATCGGCGGCGAGGGCGGCGAGCAGGTCGAGGCCGCGGGCCTGGGGCTCGCCGCGCTCGGCGGCCCGCCGGAAGGCACCCTCCAGGGCGGCGGCAGCGGCGGGCGACCAGGGGGAGGTACGGGCGGCCGGGGACTCCGGCCCGCGCGCGGCGGGGAGCAGCCGCCGGACCGCCGACCGCTCCTCCGTACGCTGCCAGCGCAGGCCGTAGCCGATGGAGCGCTGGACGAGATAGCCGAGGACGCGGGCGAGCTGATGCCCGCCCTCGAAGGCGGCCCCGACCTCGGGGTCGGACTCGACGAGCGAGTGCAGGAGGTGGGCGGTGTCGATCTGACGGTCGCCGTCCCTGAGGGCTCTGCGGCGCGCGCCCGACACGACCGTCGCCAGCGAAGGGGTCAGACAGGGCGCGAGCTCCGCGCGCGGGGCGACGGCGGACGGGAGCGACTGAGGGCGCGGGACGGGATGGTGCACCCTCCCACCTCATCAGGCCGCGGCGGCCGGAACATCACCGGGGAGAAGCATGTCCGCATCCCACCGGAGTTGGGCACGCGCGCGCGGTTCCTCCTCCTTACGGATGAGATCGCGCTCATCGGCCCCGAAGGGCGCGCGCCGCCTTGCTTTGCGCCCCCATTGCAACCACGACCCCCTTCCCGTACGTCCTCCTGGCGTGTTCTGGATGGTGGCGCTGCCCTCACGCGACGGGCGGCAGTACGTGTACCGGGTGTACGCACCCCGGGACGCGCTGCCGGCCGATCCGTTCTGGGCGGCCTTCCACTGCCACGAGGAGGACGGGGCGCCACGGGCCTCCGACAGCTTCGACGCGGCCGAGATCTGGTGGATCGGCGACGGCGCGGGCCCGGCGACGGCAGAACTGACGGTTCATCAGTATTGAATGTTCACGGCCGTCCCGCTACGTTCCGCGACACCGGAACCCAGTTGGCACGCGTGAAGGGGTGGTCTCATGGCCGAAGTCAGCGCGGAGGCACGGATCGAGGCGCCGGCCGGAAAGGTCTGGGCGCGGCTCACGGACTTCTCCTCGTACGGCGAGTGGAACGCCACCCACACCGGCTTCCCGAACGGCGGCCCCGCCGCCCTGGAGGCGGGCGCCACCTTCACGGAGAACATGAAGCTGATGGGCTTCCCCGCCGAGGTGGTGTGGACGGTGGAGGAGCTGGAGTCGGAGCGGGCGTTCGCCATCAGGGGCAAGGGCCCGATGGGGGTCGTCGTCGCCACCCGCTACTCGCTGGCGGCGGAGGGGGACACGACGACGGTACGGATCGACGGGGAGTTCACCGGTGCGGCGGTCTCCCTCATGGCGGGCAAGCTCAAGGACTCGGCGACGGCGGCGCTGACCGAGTCCCTGCGCAAGCTCGCGGGCCTGGTGGCCTGAGCCGTACCGGCGGGAAGACGGCCGGGGCCCCGCGACGACGGTCGCGGGGCCCCGGCTGCTGTGCACTTCGGTACGGGCCGACTCCGTACTGGCCGACTCCGTGCTCGTCGGCTCAGTGCTCGTCGGCGAGGATCAGGTACAGCTTCTTGCGGGCCTCGTTGATCACGGTGACCGCCTTCTGCCGCTGTTCGGCGCTGCCGGTCTTCCAGACCTGCCCGAACGCCTCCATCAGCCCGAAGCCGGCCTGACGGATCTCGTTCACGGCGTCCCAGTCGACCCCGCGCCCGGCCTCCTCCCACGGCGCCTCGGGACCGGCTTCGGCCTCGGCGCGCCCGGTGTCGGTGAGCGTGAACAGCTTCTTGCCGCCCTCGGTCGCGCTGATGATCAACCCCTCGTCCTCCAGCATCTGGAGGGTCGGGTAGACCGAGCCGGGGCTGGGCTTCCAGGCTCCTTCGCTGCGCTCGCCGATCTCGCGGATCATCTCGTAACCGTGCATGGGGCGGTCCTTCAGGAGGGCCAGGATCGAGGCACGCACGTCACCGCGCCGCGCCCGTCCCCGGCCGCCACCGCGCCCGGGCCTGTCGAAGGGCCCACCGAACGGCCCACCCCGGAACCCGGGCCCGAACGGCCCGAACGCGGCACGCCGCCCCTCGAAGTCCCCCCGAGGCCCGGGGCCGCAGCCTCCACGACCGTGGCCGTGCCCGTGCTCGTGTCCATGTGAACGCATCGCGATGCTCCTTCCACCGAGAATCCATCGTCGAACTGTCGCGATGCCTCAACGATATATCGGAACTGTTCACCGAGCAAGACCCGACCGATCGGCCGCACTGGGCAGGCGTCAGACCTGCGGAACGTCCCGCACGAACACGAGCCCGTCGCAGTCCGCGAGGTGGCCCGGGTCGAAGGGGGCGTAGCCGAACCAGGGGGACACGCGCGGCGCGGGCCGCGCATCGCCGAGGACGGCGGCGAGCCGCCGGGCATCGACGACACAACGGTCCTCCGGAAGCGCGTACAGAAGCCCTTCGACGGTGTCCGGCGGCGGCGCGTCCACGCCCTGGTGCCGGATCGTGCCCAGGGCCGTCGCCACGAAGGCGTACTCCTCGCCGAGCTCGGCGCCGACCAGCGCACCGGCGCTCCACCACTCCAGCGGCCGCCCGCCCATCCGCATCGAGCTCTTCTCCCGCTGGAGGTGGGCGTTGTGGGCGTAGACGAACGTCGGGCCCCGGTCGGCGAGCGCGAGGAGGTTGAGGGACATCATCCGGTCCCGTACGGCGACGAGCCGGGCCGGCCGGGCCGGCGAGGTGTCGGCCATCCAGTGGTGGTACCGCAGCAGACCGAGCGCGGTGCGCCCGTAGAGCCGCGCCCGGTCCAGGTCCTCCGCCGGGCTCACCGTGCACAGGTGCGGCCGCTGTTCGTCGAGCAGCGCCGCCAGGTCGTCGGCGATCAGCCTCAGCCGGCCGGCCTCGGCGGACCGCCCCACGGACCGGGAGGGGTCCATCATCGCGGCGGGCTCGGTCCACCGGTCGTCGACGCCGAGCAGCTCGTCGAGCGTGGCCCGGGTGCAGGGGAGCAGGTCCGTGTCCACGTGGGCGGCGAGGTATCCGTGGAGTGCGGTGAGGGCCTGCCGGGGGCTCTCGGCGCCGGTGATCTCCAGCGGGCCGTCGAATCCGGCGAAGCGGAGGTGCTCGGCGGCGGGCCGGCCCTCGTTGTGCGCGCGCATCCAGCGCACGAGCTCGCGGTTGGCCGCGGAGGCGCCCCAGCCGTGGCTGAATCCGCGCTCCATGACCTCGTCGGGGGTGCCGGTGCCGGAGGTGACGTGGTCGTCCACGAGCAGGCCCCGCAGGCAGTCGGTCTCGACCGCGATGGTCCGGTAGCCCTCCTCCTCGACGAGCCGGCGGAAGAGCTCGTTGCGCAGTTCGAGGAGGGTGTCCTCGCCGTGGGTGGGCTCGCCGAGGGCGAGCAGCCGGGGCCGGGCCGGGAGCAGCCCCAGGAGGGACGCAGCGTCGACGGCATGGGTGGTGTCCTTGATGTCAGTCGCCATGCCTTCCACGCTATCGCTGAACTTTCAGTGGAGACTTTTGAAGAAGAGCCCCCCGATACGATCGGTCCCATGGGGAGAAACCTTCAAACAACGGACCGCACCAAGCTTCGGCTCAGGCCGGTCGATCTGGCACGCGAGCACGGTCTGTCGACGCAGGCGGTCAGGAACTACGAGGAGGCCGGCATCCTCCCGGCCGCCGCCCGCACGCCCCACGGCTACCGCACGTACGCCCCCCTGCACGCCGGCGCCCTGCGCGCGTTCCTGGCCCTGCTGCCGGGCCACGGCCACCCGACGGCGACGGCGATCATGCGGGCCGTGAACGAGGGCGCGGTCGACGAGGCGTTCCGTCTGATCGACGAGAGCCACGCCCAGCTCCTCGACGACCGGCGCACCCTCGGCGCCGTGGAGGACGCCCTCCGCGACCTGGACGTGAAGACCCCGGCACCACCCGAGCCCGGCGGCACCTTCGTCGGACCGCTGGCGAGGAGGCTCGGCATCCGCCCCGCGACCCTGCGCAAGTGGGAGAACGCCGGCCTGGTCCACCCGCAGCGCGACCCGCGGACGGGATACCGCGTGTACGACGAAGCCGCGGTACGGGACGCCCGGCTGGCCCACCAGCTCAGGCGCGGCGGCTACCCGCTGGAGCGGATCGCCCCGCTGATCGCCCACGTACGGACGGCAGGCGGCCTGGAACCCCTCGAGGCCACGCTGAACGACTGGCACGCACGCCTCTCGGCCCGCGGCCGCGCGATGCTGTCGGGGGCGGCCGAACTGGAGGCGTACCTCCGCGAGCGCGGATGAGACGCCCCCGACCGGCATGGTCGACGCCCTCTCGACGCATCACCCAACTCTCCCTGGAGCTCCCCTGATCGAGCGGCCACCAGGACCGTTTGCGACACTCCTGGGATGACCGGCAAGGACTCCGCCCCGCTCTTCACCCAGTTCACCGCCCCCGAGGCGCTGCCCGACGGACTCGTGCAGGCCCTCGTCGACTGCTGGACCGAGGTGAGCGACGCCGGCGGGGCGGCCGGGTTCCCCTTCCCGCCGGTCGACCCGGCGGAGGTCGCCGCCGCGGTCGACCGCATCGTCACCGGACTCGACCCGGCGAGCAGCCGCCTCGTCGTCGCCACGGTCGACGGCGCCCTCGCGGGCTGGCTGTGCCTCCGCCGCGACACCTTCCCGCTGGTCGCGCACTGGGGCACCCTGCACCACGTCCAGACCCGCCTCGCGGTGCGGGGCCGGGGCATCGGCGCGGACCTGGTGCGGCGCGCCCGCGCGATCGCCCGCGACGAGATGGGCCTGGAGCAGCTGCGCCTCGCGGCCCGCGGCGGCGTCGGCCTCGAGGACTTCTACGGCCGGCTGGGCTGGCGGGAGATCGGCCGCTGGCCCGGAGCCCTCCGGCTGGCCGCCGACGACGACCGCGACGAGATCCTCATGGTCCTGGCGCCCCTGTGACGCCGGATCGTCGCGGCATCCTCATGGACCTGTGCCCCCGGAACCGCGACGAGACCATCATGGTCCTGACACCTCTGTGCCCCCGGCACGACGACGGGCCCGCACGGCACGCACCACCCGGGTGATCCCGTACCCGAGCGCCCACGGCAGCACGGTGATCCCGAGGACGTACACGAGGAGGTAGCCGACGAGGTCCTCGGTCCGCGTCGGCTGCTCCCAGGGCAGCACCAGGGCGGTCGCGGAGACCCCGACCGGCACCAGCGGCAGCAGTACGGTTCACAGCCACGGCCACGGACCCGCCCGCCGGGCGCACCACACCCCCGTCCCGGCCATGAGGAACGGCCCGAACGGCACCCACAACAGCACCGGGTGGAAGAGCAGCGCCCACCACTCGTCCCCGCCCCCGAACATCATCGAAGCAGCCCCCACCCACTCGCCCCGCCCGCGGCCCCCCGGGGCGGACGTGCCGGATCAGGTCCAGTTGTCCGCGATTGGCCTTGGTCCGCGGTTTTCCTCCCCCGGTACGGTCGGTCGCATGCGCATCCGAATCGTCGACGCCTTCACCGACCAGCCCTTCTCCGGCAACCCGGCCGGAGTCCTGCTCCTCGACTCCTTCCCCGAAGACGCCTGGCTCCAGAAGGTCGCCGCGGAGGTCAACCTCTCCGAGACGGCCTTCGCCCACCCGCTGCCCGCCGGCGGCGAGGCCGACTGGGCCCTGCGCTGGTTCACCCCGACCACCGAGGTCGACATGTGCGGCCACGCCACCCTGGCCACCGCCCACGTCCTGCACAGCACCGGCACCGCGACCGGCACCGTCCGCTTCGCGGCCCGCTGCGGCCTCCTGATCACCACCACCGAGGCCGACGGCACGATCACGATGGACTTCCCGACCTCCTCGCTCACCCCGATCCCCGTCCCCGAGGGCCTGGAGAAGGCGCTCGGCGCCGAGGTCCTCGCCGTCCACGACACGGCCGACCACATCGGCGACCTCCTCGTCGAGCTGCGCGACGAGGCCACCGTCCGCTCCCTCACGCCGGACTTCGCCGCCCTCAAGAGGCTCTCCTCGCGCGGCGTCATCGTGACCGCCGCCGCCGAACACCCGGACAACGGGTACGAGTTCGTCTCCCGCGGCTTCTTCCCCGCCGTCGGCATCGACGAGGACCCGGTGACGGGCAGCGCCCACACCGCGCTCGCCCCGCACTGGTCGGCCCGGCTGGGGCGCGAGGAGCTCACCGGCTTCCAGGGCGGCGCCCGCACGGGTCACGTCCGCACCCGCCTGTGCGGCGACCGCACCCTCCTGAACGGCCACGCCGTCACGGTCATCGAGGGCGACCTCCGCGTCTGAGGTGCGCGAGGGGGTGCGCGGCCCTCGTGTCCGGCGGCGCCGCACCGAGCCGTACACCCCCTCTTCCGTGTCGCGTCACACCGTGGGCAGCCAGTCCACCTTCCCGGCCAGCAGCCCGTACCCGACGAAGGCCACGATGTCGAGCAGCGCGTGCGCGGCGACCAGCGGCCCGACCCGCCCCCAGCGCCGGTAGAGCAGCACGAAGACGACGCCCATCACCATGTTGCCGACGAAGCCGCCGACGCCCTGGTAGAGGTGGTACGAGCCGCGCAGCACCGAGCTCGCCACCAGCGCGGCCATCGGTGACCATCCCAACTGGCCCAGCCGGCGCAGCAGATAGCCGACGACGATGACCTCCTCCAGGACGGCGTTCTGGATCGCCGAGAGGATGAGGACCGGGTACTTCCACCACACGTCGGGCAGCGACTCGGGCACCACCGTGAGGTTGAAGCCGGACGCCCGGGCCGCCAGGTAGAAGGCGAGGCCCGCGCTGCCGATGCCGGCCGCGACCAGCGCCCCGCGCCCGAGGTCGGACCACGGCCGGGTCCGGTCGAAGCCGATGGCCCGCAGCCCCCCGACCCCCGGGCCTTCGCGCAGCAGGAGATGGGCGACGAGGACGACCGGCACGAGCGCGGTGGCGATGCCGAAGAGCTGCCAGGACAGGTCGAGCCAGGGCCGGCCGGGAGCGTACGAGCCGTTGAGCGTCGCGGCCTGCTCCTTCAGCGCCCCCGGCTTGGTCAGCGAGCCGATGAAGCTGATGAGCGCCGACACCGCGCTCGCCCCGAGCGAGAGCGCGAGCACGATGAGCGTCTCGGAGCGCAGCACTCCGCGCGGCAGGCCGTCGGGGGGCAGGGAACCGTCCCTCAGTCGTTGCTCCGACACCACACCTGTCTCCACTTCCCCGTCGCGGGCCGACGCCGTTCCGGTGGTCCCGGCCGACCGGGACCACCTGGACATGATCGCCCATGGAGGGGACGAGGAGGAGGTCAGCCGATCCCCACCGGCCAGGTGTGCACCGGCTCGCCGGCGAGCATGAGGGCCCGGTAGCGCCGGGTCGTCGCCGCGAGGGCCTCTTCCCGGTCGAGGCCCGAGTCCAGGGCGCGGTGGAAGGTGTCGGCCTGCCAGGAGGCGCCGTTCACCCGCCGCAGACAGCGCTGCTCGATCACCCCGAGGTAGAAGTCCCGGTCGGCGGGCTCGATGTGCCAGGCGTCGAGCCCCGCCGCGGCGAGCGGCAGCAGCTCGTCGAGGACGAGGCGTACGGCCGGGAGGGTCGCGATGCCGCCGGCCCGTCCGGAGCGGGGCCAGCGCAGCTCGGCCTCGATGCCGTGACGGCAGGCGGTGTCGAAGTTGGCCTCGGCGTCCTGGAAGGCCATCCGCTTCCACACCGGCCGTGGGTCGTCGGCGAGCGAGCGGACGAGCCCGTAGTAGAACGCCGCGTTCGCGATGACGTCCGTGACGGTCGGGCCCGCGGGCAGCACCCGGTTCTCGACGCGCAGGTGCGGGACCCCGTCGACCCAGCCGTACACCGGCCTGTTCCAGCGGTAGACGGTGCCGTTGTGCAGGACCAGCTCCTGCAGGCGCGGGACGCCGCCCCGGTCGAGGACGAGCAGCGGGTCCTCCTCGTCGCAGAGCGGCAGCAGGGCGGGGAAGTAGCGGACGTTCTCCTCGAAGAGGTCGTACACCGAGTCCACCCACCGCTCCCCGAACCAGGTGCGCGGCCGTACGCCCTGGGACTGCAGCTCGGGCGGCCGGGTGTCGGTGGCCTGCATGAAGAGCGGCGGCCTGGACTCGCGCCACAGCTCGCGCCCGAAGACGAAGGGTGCGTTGGCGCCGAGTGCGATCTGCACGCCGGAGACGGCCTGGGCCGCGTTCCACACGGCGGCGAACCGGGCCGGTGTCACCTGGAGGTGCAGCTGCACCGAGGTGCAGGCCGCCTCGGGCACGATCGACTCGGTGGTGCACAGCAGCCGTTCGACGCCGTGGATGTCGAGGGTGAAGTCCTCGCCGCGGGCGGCGAGTATCTGGTCGTTGAGGAGCGTGTAGCGGTCGTTGTCCGAGAGGTTCTCGGGGACCAGGTCGCGCTGGGCGAGCGTGGGGAGTATGCCGATCATGACGACGCCCGCGTCGAGTTCCGCGGCCTTGCGGTCGGCATATCCGATGCCGGTGCCGATCTCTTCCGCGAGCCGGTCGAATACGCGGCCGTGGAGCTGGTGGGGCGCGATGTTCACTTCGAGGTTGAACATTCCGAGTTCCGTCTGGAAATCGGCACTGGCGATCTTTTCGAGAACCGGCCCGTTCAGCATCCTGGGCAACCCGTCGGCGCCGGCGAGATTGAGTTCGATCTCCACGCCCATGAGATTGCGAGGCCGGTCGAACCGCTTCTCCGCCAACAGCCGCGCGAGCCCCGCGAGACACTGCTGGAGCTTTCTGCGGTACTGCTGCCGGTCGGACGGGCCGAACCCGTCGGCCACGACCTTCTGCCCCATCGAAGCGTCCCTCCCCGAGTGGGCGGCCGCCCGGGCGGCCGCGCGTCACGGACGATGATGCCCACCCCGCTGATCCACAACGCCTGCGGAACCGGCCTGTCGGAGGATAGGCTGGACGGAGCGCTCCACCGGCACATCCCGAAGGCATGGAACACGCGACATATACCAATGTCGTATTGTCCTGAGATCCCGGGTCGGAATTCAGCCGTCCGCCTTCGCGAGGAATACGCAGGTGGGAGCGGTATCGTCCTCGTGATTCCGCTTCAACTCCCCGCGATTACGGCCTGATGACGCCTTGTCAGGAATATCGGCGAGGTCTAGCGGAAACACTGTGTGAACACGTGTCGTATAAACTCCGCGGACGAGGCAGAGTGTTGGCGCCCGGCCATGGCCTCATGGCCCCCTCTCTGGCCCCGCCGCCGACAGCGCCGTCGTACCTGCCCACGCATCACCGTGTCTCCTGAGTGAGAGGCGACCCATCATGCTCCGACCCTCCCCGGCCCCTGCGCCGGCCCTCCGCAGTGTCCTCGCGGCCCTCGGTTCACCGACCGCCGTCCGCGAGCCGCGAACTCCCGCGCTGCGGGCCGCACAGGGACCGCTGAGCCCCGAACACCCCCTGCCCGTGCACGTCCTCGGCGTCGCCGGAGCACCGGGGCTCGCACCCCGTACCCGGCTCGCCGGCTGGCGCTTCCTGATCCGGAACGGGGACCGGGCGATCGCCGCCGCGGACACCATGCTCACGCCGGACGGCTGGGCCTTCTCGCACTTCTTCGAGGGTCCGTACGTCTCCGCCACCGAACGGGCCCTGCTCCAGGCCGAGGCCCTGCCGGTCGCGTACCGACCACGACTGCTGTCCGTACCGGAGCTCTACATGCTGACGCTCTGGCTGCACGCCGGACCGGAGGCGGACGACACGACCGTCGCCCCGGCCGCGGCCGACCTCATGGTGCCGCTGGCCCCCGCACCCCCGGGGATCGCGGCCGACCGCCCGTACCAGGTCGCCGATCTCCTGCCCGTGCTCAGTACGCGACTCGCGCCGCCGCCCCTCCTGGGCTCGCCGGCGCCCGCCTGATCCATCCCACGCGTCGCCGCCCCGTGACCCGCCCGGGTCACGGGGCGCACTGCTGTCCGAGCCGCGCGCCCGAACGCGCCTCCCGAACGCCCCTCCCGTACGGACTAGCCCGCTGGGACCACCCCGAACCACCCGAAGAGACGGTGCAGTTGACCTGAACCGCCCCTGCGGGTGATGCGTCTTCCCAGGAGAGGACGAGCTGCCGCGAAATACCTGCGGAAGACCGTCCGTGGGGCAAGACTGGGATCGGAACCGAACCGACGACGGGGGCGGCCATGACCGCGCAGAGCCGCAGGACATCCACCACGACGCAGCGAAAGAACCCACCCATGTGCCAGCATCAGCCTGCCTGTCCCACCGCCGACTCCGCCGACCGGGAGGCGGCCCGACTGATGGCACACCACCCGGAGCAGGGCTGGAGCCTGCTGTGCAACGGTGTCCTGCTCTTCGAGGACACCGGTGAACTGCTGCCGGACGGGCAGATCATCGCCCCGCACCGGCCGCTGACGGCGGGCCAGGTGACGACCGCCGCCTGAAGCGGCAGGACAGCGTACGAGGGAAACGCCGAGGGCCGGCCCGGAGGAGTTCCTCCGAACCGGCCCTCGGCGCGTGCTCAGTTGTCGTACTCGTCCAGCGGCGGGCAGGAGCAGACCAGGTTCCGGTCGCCGAAGGCACCGTCGATGCGGCGCACCGGCGGCCAGTACTTGTCGGCGGCCGAGACACCGGCCGGGAAGACGGCCTCGTCGCGGGTGTACGGGTGGTTCCACTCGCCGCCCAGCGCGGCCGCGGTGTGCGGGGCGTTGTGCAGCGGGTTGTCGTCGGCGGGCCACTCGCCCGAGGCGACCTTCTCGATCTCGGCGCGGATCGCGATCATCGTGTCGCAGAAGCGGTCGAGCTCGGTCAGGTCCTCGGACTCGGTCGGCTCGATCATCAGCGTGCCGGCGACCGGGAAGGACATCGTCGGGGCGTGGAAGCCGTAGTCGATGAGGCGCTTGGCGATGTCGTCGACGCTGACGCCGGTCGCCTTGGCCAGCGGACGGATGTCGACGATGCACTCGTGCGCGACCAGCCCGTTCGGACCGGTGTAGAGCACCGGGAAGTGCGGCTCGAGGCGCTTGGCGATGTAGTTCGCCGCGAGGACGGCGACCTGGGTGGCGCGCTTGAGGCCCTCGCCACCCATGAGGCGCACGTACGACCACGAGATCGGCAGGATGCCGGCGGAGCCCCACGGGGCGGCCGAGATCGGGCCGACACCGGTCTCCGGGCCCGCGGTGGGCTGGAGCGGGTGGTTCGGCAGGTACGGGGCGAGGTGGGCGCGGACGCCGACCGGGCCGACGCCGGGGCCGCCGCCGCCGTGCGGGATGCAGAAGGTCTTGTGCAGGTTCAGGTGCGAGACGTCGCCGCCGAAGTGACCCGGCTTGGCGAGACCGACCAGCGCGTTGAGGTTGGCGCCGTCGACGTACACCTGACCGCCGGCCTCGTGGACCTCGGCGCAGATGTCGGCGACGTGCTCCTCGAAGACGCCGTGCGTGGACGGGTACGTGATCATCAGCACGGACAGCTCGTCGCGGTACTGGGCGATCTTGGCGCGCAGGTCCTCGACGTCGACCTCACCGTCGTCGGCGGTCTTGACGACGACGACCTTCATGCCGGCCATGACCGCGGAGGCGGCGTTGGTGCCGTGCGCGGAGGACGGGATGAGGCACACCGTGCGCTGCTCGTCGCCGTTGGCGCGGTGGTAGGCGCGGACGGCGAGGAGACCGGCCAGCTCACCCTGCGAACCGGCGTTGGGCTGGATCGACACCTTGTCGTAGCCGGTGACCTCGGCGAGGCGCTCCTCCAGCTCGTTGATGAGCGTGAGGTATCCGGCGGCCTGGTCGACCGGCGCGAAGGGGTGGATCTGGCCGAACTCGGGCCAGGTCACCGGCTCCATCTCGGTGGTCGCGTTCAGCTTCATGGTGCAGGAGCCGAGCGGGATCATGCCGCGGTCGAGCGCGTAGTCGCGGTCCGCGAGCTTGCGCAGGTAGCGCAGCATCGAGGTCTCGGAGCGGTGCGCGTGGAAGACCGGGTGGGTCAGGTACGCGTCGGAGCGCAGCAGACCGGCGGGAAGCGTCTCCTCGGTGACGGCGTCGAGGGCCTCGACGTCACCCTCGACACCGAAGGCGCCCCAGACGGCGGCGAGCTGCTCGCGCCCGGTGGTCTCGTCGCAGGAGACCGACACGAGGTCGGCGTCGACGCGGTAGAGGTTCACCCCGGCCTCGCGGGCGGCGGCGACGACCTCGTCGGCCTTGCCGGGCACGCGGACGGTGAGGGTGTCGAAGAAGGAACCGTGCACGACCTCGACGCCACCGGCGGTGAGCCCGGCGGCGAGGATGGCGGCGTAGCGGTGGGTGCGCTCGGCGATCTGCTTCAGGCCGTCCGGACCGTGGTAGACGGCGTACATGCCGGCCATGACGGCGAGCAGCACCTGAGCGGTGCAGATGTTGCTGGTGGCCTTCTCGCGGCGGATGTGCTGCTCGCGGGTCTGCAGGGCCAGGCGGTAGGCGCGGTTGCCGTCGGCGTCGACGGAGACGCCGACGAGGCGGCCGGGCAGGGAGCGGGCGTGCTTGTCCTGGACGGCCATGTAGCCGGCGTGCGGACCGCCGAAGCCCATGGGAACGCCGAAGCGCTGGGTGGTGCCGACGGCGATGTCGGCGCCGAGCTCACCGGGCGAGGTGAGCAGGGTGAGCGCGAGCAGGTCGGCGGCGACGGTGACGATCGCGCCGAGCTCGTGGGCGGCGTCGACCAGCGGCTTGATGTCGCGGACGGCGCCGGAGGCACCGGGGTACTGGATGAGCACACCGAAGACACCGCGCTCGGCGACCTCGGCGGGGATGCCCTCGCTCAGGTCGGCGACGACGACCTCGACACCGGTCGGCTCGGCACGGGTCTCGATGACGGCGATGGTCTGCGGCAGGGCGTCGGCGTCGACGAGGAAGACACCGTTCTTGACCTTGCCGACGCGCCGCGAGAGGGCCATGGCCTCGGCGGCGGCGGTGCCCTCGTCGAGGAGGGAGGCGCCGGAGGTGGGCAGACCGGTGAGGTCGGCGACCATGGTCTGGAAGTTGAGCAGGGCCTCGAGGCGGCCCTGCGAGATCTCGGGCTGGTACGGCGTGTAGGCGGTGTACCAG
Source organism: Streptomyces sp. NPDC002825 (assembly GCF_040295385.1). Lineage (NCBI taxonomy): Bacteria > Bacillati > Actinomycetota > Actinomycetes > Kitasatosporales > Streptomycetaceae > Streptomyces > Streptomyces sp. NPDC002825. The sequence continues at coordinate 11,713 of NZ_JBEOVH010000005.1, read as the reverse complement.
GCCGGGTTCTCCATGACGTTCCGGAGGATGACCGGCGGGGTGAAGGTCCCGTAGTAGCCGAGACCGATCATCGGGGCGAGGACCTGGTTGCGGTCGGCGAGCGTGCGCAGCTCGGCGAGGACCTCGGCCTCGGTGCGGGCGGCCGGCAGGCCCAGGGCCTCGGCGTTCTTGATGACGTCCGGCACCGCGGCGGCCGTGAGCTCGTCGAGCGAGCCGTAACCGACCTGGGCGAGCATCTTGGCCCGGGCCTCGGCGTCGGGCCCGATGTGCCGCTGCTCGAACGGGATGCCCTGTTCGAGCTCGGAGAGCGGAGTGCGGTTGGCGGTCATGTACGGAGGCCTCCTGGTCGTCACGACCTGCGAGGGGCACCACGGCGCGGGTACCCGGACGGCCTCCCCCTCTGTCATCTCAACCTGAGAGTTTCACCGGCACGCCTCGCGGCCCGCCGGCTTTCACCGTCGGTGAGAGCGGGATGCCGTCGGACATCCGCTCTGCTTTCCAGAGTGACCTCGTCCGCGCGGTACAGGGGCCTGAGAGATTCCGGGGAGGATTTGCTCCTTCGGCGCCCACCGGAAGGTTTCTCCGGGGGACTCTCCCGCACAGGGTCGACAGCCACAACCAGCCTACCAGCGAGGTTGCGGCTCCCATCGCTCAAGTGGCCGACATCCCAGATGTGCACTTTCGTAGGGGTGTAGAGCAGTTGCGACCAGTTGGAGGGACCGTGCAGACCGATATCGATCCGCGCAGCCTGATCGGCCGCAAGGCGTTCGACCGGAACGGGCACAAGATCGGAACCGTGGACGAGGTGTACCTGGACGACGCGACCGGGATCCCGGAATGGGCCGCGGTCCGCACCGGCCTGTTCAGCCGGGACGCCTTCGTCCCCCTGGAGCCGAGCGCACTTCTCGACGACGGCCTCCACATCCCGTACGAGAGGGGCCTGATCAAGGACGCCCCGGACTTCGGAGTGGGCCGCCACCTCTCGCCTGAGCAGGAACTCCAGCTCTACCGCCACTACAGCCTCGCCCTGCCGCCCCCGCCCCCGGACACCCCGGACAAGGACTTCGGCCGCCTGGCGGGCCAGGACGGCACCTGAGAGCCCCGAAGACGAAGCGGCCACCGGAAGACCCGCACCGCAGGGCCGGTGCGGGTCAGGCGGCCGCGTCCCCCCGCACCAGCGGCAAGGGCTCCGAAGGCTCCAGCTCGGGGTCGTCCACGGCGAACGTCCGCACCCGCCCGGGCCCGGACCACGGCTCCTCGAACCGCACCGTGACCCGCCCGACCCCGCTCCCCTGGACCCACCCGGGCCCGTACACGGCGTGCCGCACGTCACGCCCCGGCGCCCACCCCCGCTCGGCCGTCTCGGTCGCGGTGGAGGGCGCCGCCTCGGCCTCCTCGACCGCGGCCTCCTCCTCCGCCGGCCGCTCCGAGGCCTCGGCCTCCGCCTGAGCGAACAGGTCCTCCTGCGTGTAGTCCGCGAGCCCGCTCACCCCCACGCCCAGCAAGCGCACACCCCCCGTCGTGTCCACGGCCTCCAGGAGCCGCCCCGCGGCCTCCCGTACGACAACGGGGTCGTCCGTCGGCCCCCGCAGCGTCTCGGACCGGGTGAGCGTCGAGAAGTCGTACCGGCGCACCTTCAGGACGATGGTCCGCCCGGAGTGCCCGGAGGCCCGCAGCCGCCCCACGCACCTCTCCGCGAGCCGTTCGACCTCGATCCGGATCCGTACCCGGTCGTGGATGTCCGTGTCGAAGGTGTCCTCGACGGACACGGACTTGGCGTCCCGCTCGGCCACCACGGGCCGATCGTCGTACCCCTGGGCCATCAGGTACAGCGAGGCCCCGTGCGCCCGTCCCAGGAGCCGTACGAGCTCGTCCTCGCCCGCCTCCACGAGGTCGGCGACGGTGGTCATCCCGGCGCGCCGCAGATGCTCCCCGGTCGCCGGCCCGACCCCGGGCAGGATCCGCACCGATCGCGGCCCGAGCAGCTCACGCTCGGTGCCGGGCTCGATGAGCACGAGCCCGTCCGGCTTGGCCTCCTCGGAGGCGATCTTCGCGATCATCTTGGACCCCGCGAGACCCACGGACCCGGTGAGCCCCGTCGTCGCGAGGATGTCGGCCCGCAGCCGCTCCCCCGCGGCCCGCGCGCCCGCGCTGTCGTCGGCGACACCGCCCGCCTCGAGGTCGACGAAGGCCTCGTCGAGGCTGAGCGGCTCCACGAGCGGGGAGAGCCGCCGCAACAGCTCCATGACCTGCTCGCTGATCGAACGGTAGAAGGCGAAGCGCGGCACGAGATACGCGGCGTTCGGCGCGAGCCGCCGCGCCTGCCCCATCGGCATGGCCGAGTGCACCCCGAAACGACGGGCCTCGTAGGAGGCGGTCGCGACCACACCGCGCGGCCCGAGGCCGCCGACGACCACGGGCTTTCCGCGCAGGCTGGGCTTCGACGCCTGCTCGGCGGCGGCGAAGAAGGCATCCATGTCGAGATGCAGGATGGTGGGCGCGGCTCTCACACGTCCGATGCTGCCCTACGCCACTGACAACGCCCCCTCGGAACGCCCGGGCACTCCGGGCGAACCGCGGCCGCCGAAGCCCTCAGACCGCCTTGTCGCGCCGCCGCCGCGCCAACTCGTCGCCCGGGTTGTGCCCGACCAGCGTCTCGCCGGTGTCGACCCGCTCCCCGTGGAGCTGCGAGAGCGCGGCCTCGACGTCACGCCAGACGACCCCGACGGCGATGCCGAAAACGCCCTGCCCGCCCTGGAGGAGGTCGACGACCTCGTCGGGCGAGGAGCACTCGTAGACGGTGGCCCCGTCGCTCATGAGCGTCATCCGCTCCAGGTCCCGGAAGCCCCGGGCACGCAGGTGCTGCACCGCGGCCCGGATGTTCTGGAGGGCCACCCCGGTGTCGAGGAACCGCTTGACGATCTTCAGCACGACGACGTCGCGGAAGCTGTACAGCCGCTGCGTCCCCGACCCGTACGCGGGCCGCACGCTCGGTTCCACGAGTCCGGTGCGTGCCCAGTAGTCCAACTGGCGATAGGTGATCCCGGCGGCCGCGCAGGCCGTCGGTCCGCGGTAGCCGATCGCCGCGTCGGCGACGCCGGCACCGGTGTCCGTCCCGAAGTCGCCCCCACTGCCGTGAAGCGGATACGGACCGCTCTCCCCGGACACGCGTCCGAGCGAGCTCCCTGCCGTACCGTCCGCGCTGCTCATCACGCCGACCCTCCGTCCTTGACCTGCCCACACGAAGGTAGGCAGTCACTCGGGGTGCGTCAACGATCGCCACACTCGGCACGCCGAGTGATAATCACCCTGAGAGTGGTTTCGCGTGTCCCTCTCCGGGGAAAGGCTACTCGAATGCTCTGACGGCACCCCGCGAACGGCCTCCGGCCGCACCGCTCCGCCTCACTGGTTGCTGCTCCCGAAGTCCTCCGGTGAGATCTGGTCGAGGAACTCGCGGAACTTCTCCACCTCGTCCTCCTGCTCGTCCGGAATCGCGATACCGGCGTCGTCCAGCACACCGTCGCTGCCGAAGATCGGCGTTCCGGTCCGAAGGGCCAGGGCTATCGCGTCGGACGGCCGCGCGCTCACCTCGACGCCGCTGGCGAAGACCAGCTCGGCGTAGAAGACCCCGTCACGCAGATCCGTGATGCGGACCTCGGTCAGCTCCTGACCGACGGCCTCCAGCACGTCCTTGAACAGGTCGTGCGTCAGCGGCCGCGGAGGAGCCATCCCCTGCTGGGCGAAGGCGATCGCGGTCGCCTCCCCCGGTCCGATCCAGATGGGGAGGTACCGATCGCCTCCCACTTCACGCAGGAGCACGATCGGCTGGTTGGAGGGCATTTCCACCCGGACACCCACAACGTCGAGCTCGTTCACACAGCAACCCTAGGACGTGCCCGACCGGTTTGGATAGTCGGGCCCCTCCAGACCCCCTCCGCACGCACCCACCAGGGTCACTGCAGCCGAATCCCCAGTGCGGTCTGGACGAGCGCGGCGTGCAGGCGCACCGACTGCGCGGCGAGCTCCTTCGCGGTGGCCTCCGCATGGGCCCTGGTCTGCGGGTTACGGTGCCGGCGCAGCGGCGCCACCACCTGCTCGATCAGCCCGGCTTCCCGGTCGGCGGCCGCCTTGACGGCCCGCAGATGCCGCGGCTCCAGGCCGAATCTCCCCAGATCCGCGACGAGCCTGGCGACGGTGACGGCCTCGGCCTCGTAGCCGCCGCCCTCCGTCTCGGAGATCAGCCCGTACGACTCCCACTCGGCGAGCTCGGTCTCGGTCACCTCGGCGGCGGCGATCAGCTCGTCCCGACCGATCCGCGCGACGGTCGGCGTCTCCTCCTCGTCCTGCTCCCAGGACCCTTCGAGGAGGTCCCGCCGCCGGCCGGGCGCGGGGAGCTTGATCTGCTCGCCCCGTTCGAGGGCGTCGAGGTGCTCGCGGATGACCTTCAGCGGGAGGTAGTGGTCCCGCTGCATCCGCAGGATGCGGGCGAGCCGCTCCACGTCCTGCGGGCTGAACTTCCGGTATCCGGAGGCCGTCCGACGGGGCTCGACCAGCCCCTCGGCCTCCAGGAACCGGATCTTGGAGATCGTCACTTCGGGAAATTCGTCGCGCAGCTGGTTCAGCACCGTGCCGATGCTGACCAGCCGGTCGCCCGCGGTGGCGGTGCCGGATCCGGCACCGCCCGTCGGTGTTCGCAGCATGGACCTTCCCTGAAGGGGCTTCCCCGAGGCGTCACACGCCTCGCTGGCTCGAGTAGAAGACCAGCCGGTACTTGCCGATCTGCACCTCGTCGCCGTTGGACAGAACGACCGAGTCGATCGGCTCACGGTTGACGTAGGTGCCGTTGAGGCTGCCGACGTCGGCGACGGTGAAGCTGCCGTCCTGGGCCCGGCGGAACTCGACATGACGCCGGGAGACGGTGAAGTCGTCCAGGAAGATGTCGCTCTGCGGGTGACGGCCGGCAGTCGTCAGCTCGCTGTCGAGCAGGAACCGGCTGCCCGAGTTCGGCCCCCGGCGCACCACGAGGAGCGCGGAGCCCGAGGGCAGCGCCTCCACGGCGGCGAGTGCCTCGGGAGACAGCGACGGAAGGGCCGTCTGACCGGTGACCTCCGCGTCGTACGCCTCGAGACCCGAGATGGAGATGGTCGACGTCGTCTCCGACGCACGCTCGGCGGCGACCCCGCCCCGCAGCGGCGTGCCGCAGTGGGAGCAGAAGCGGCTGTCGGCCGTGTTGCGATGACCGCACCTCGTACACACCGGCATGGACGCATCCTCCTGCCGCGGCTGCCCCGCGGAGGTCTGTGTCGCGTACGGGTCGGACACAAACCCTCCACCCGTACTTGAGGTTGATGGTTCTCCGAAACCTATGCGGGCGGCACCGGCGGGGTCAACAGAAGACGCGCCCTGTGTGCCCGGAATGTCACCGCCCCGACCGTCGACCTCGTCGCGGAAGAGCGGGCGCTCGCCACCCTGCTCCTCGCTCTGGGCGTGGCGCGGCGCGGCGTGCCTGGCGTTGCCGCCGTCCTCACGTGCGCTCTTGCCGAACAACTTCGCAAACAACTTCACGGGCGATTCCCCTTGACCGAAACAGACCCGCCCGTGGGGCAGGACGAACCGAGATCCTTCACACCTGCCGACCCGGACACTTTCACAACGTCCGTATCCTCCGGACAGTTTCCACCACGCACCACCGTTGTGGTGCGCCGACCCCCCGCAACGTCTTGCCCTTGTCGCGGGACCCCCTTCGTCCCCGCTCACTGGGAGGACGACTGAGCGTAGTCAGGCCGCTTCGCGGGTCGCAAGGCGTCGACGACGATCTTCGCCGACCGCTCCACCGTGGCTGTGGCCTGCTCCTTCTCCAGGGTCTGCACGACACCTCCGGGGATGTTGAGCGCGGGCTCGAGATCCTCCGGCTTGCCGATGACCTTGAAGACGTACGGAGCGGCCACCTTCGTTCCATCGATCCGCATGTCATCACCGCTACCGGTGAAATAACTGTCCGCGACGACCCGGACACCGTTGACCTGGATCGCCTCGGCGCCGGCCGCGCGCAGCTCCTGGATGGCGTCGAGCAGCATGTCGGACTCGACCGCACCGGTGGGATCCCCCACGGTGAGGGTGATGCCCGGGCCCTCTGCGGCGACGCTGCCGGCCAGGATGCCGAGCTGCCGCTCCTTCTCCTGGGTCTGCTTGCGCGCTTCCTCGGCCTGGTCCGAGCTGGACTCCAGCTCGGTGCGCTGCTTCTCCAGCCGGGCCTTCTCGTCCTCCAGGCGCTGCGTGCGGTCGTCGAGTTCGTCGAGGATCCGTACGAGGTCCTCCTGACGGGCCCCGCGCAGGGCGCTGTTCTCGCTCGTCGAGGAGACCTGGATGGCCAGGCCGAGACCGAGGACGAACAGCAGCAGCGCGACGACGAGTTGGGCCCGGGTCACCCGCGGAGGCCACAGGGCGGAGGCGAGCCTCCGCCGCCCACTCGGCTCGTCGCCGGACGGAGCGGCCGCAGCCGGCACCTCCGACGCGGAAGGCACGACCCCGGGCTCCGCGACCCTGGGCGTCGCAGGCGGCACAGGCTCCACAGGAGTCTTGGGCGTCTCAGGAGTCTTGGCCGTCCCGGGGCTCTCGGACGCCTCGGACGCCTCGGGCGTCCCAGGCATCTCAGGCTTCTCGGGGCCCCGAGCGGGCTCCTGCTCGGGCCGCTCCGGGTTCTGAGGGTTCTCGCTCATCGGCCTCACGCCCGGAAGACGTGCCGTCGGATGGCGGCAGCGTTGGAGAAGATGCGGATGCCCAGCACGACGACCACACCGGTCGACAGCTGCGCGCCCACGCCCAGCTTGTCGCCGAGGAAGACGATCAGCGCGGCCACGACCACGTTGGACAGGAACGAGACCACGAAGACCTTGTCGACGAAGATCCCGTCGAGCATGGCCCGCAGGCCGCCGAAGACCGCGTCGAGGGCGGCGACCACGGCGATCGGAAGATAGGGCTCGACCACCGCCGGAACCTCGGGGCGGACCAACAGTCCGACCACGACTCCGACGATCAGGCCCAGTACGGCGATCACGATGTGCCCTTCCCTGTGTCGGCCGTGGCCCGACCGGAGGGCGTCGCCACCCCGGCCCCCCTCGGCTCTGCGGTACGTACGGTCAGGCTCGGCGCGGCCGGCAGGCGTACGTCGCCCTCGGCCGAGATGCTGCTCCTGATCCCGAAGTTCTCCACCAGCGCGTGCAGATACTGCCCGTCGGCGCTGTCCTGGAACGCGGTGCTCAGCCGCTGTCCGTCCCCGATCGCGAGGACGGTGTACGGCGGCACCAGCGGCTTGTTGTCGACCAGTATGGCGTCACCGGCGGCCCGGATCGCGGACAGCGATGTCAGCCGCTGCCCGTTGATCGCGACTGCCTCGGCACCCGATTCCCACAGCCCGTTGATCACCCGCTGCATGTCCCGGTCGCGGACCCGGCCCGTGTCGGAGAAGCCACTGCTCTCCCTCGGCCCGCCGCCACCGGTGTCGGTGCCCTTGGCGTCGTCGACGACGAGCTTCACACCGGGGCCGTGCACGGGCGTCGCGCCGGAGAGCAGCGCCACGAGCTCGGCCTGGTCGCCGCCGTGCTGCTGCAGAGCCTGCCGCTGACGGCCCCCGACCTCGGTCCGGATCCGCTCGACGTCCGCCTCCAGCTGATCGGCGGTCGACGTCTCCCGCTCGATCCGGTCGATCAGGTCCTGCCGCTCCTTGGCGACGACCGGCGCGGAAATCCGCGCCTCGGCGGCCCCGACGGTCACCACGGCGGCGGCGAGCAGCAGACCCGCGGCGACACCCAGCTTGGCCCGCAGGTTACGGGGCAGCCCGCCGCCCTCGGCCGCGCGCCGGGCGGTCGCCTCGGCGTAGCCGTCGTCGAGCGCGTGGTCGATCACGTTGTTCAGCAGCGACATGGACGCGTCCGGACGCGGCGGCGGTGATCCGATGCTCCGAACGGGGGGCTGCTGCGACATGCCGCACATCGTCGCACGTCGCACGGCCTACCGCCGAATGGCCCCTCCCTACAGCCGGGAGGCACCCCGCGGGCACCTCCCGGCCGGACCGCCCCGAACCGTCAGCGACCTGCGCTGTCGACCACCTCGGCCCACTCGTCGAGCAGGGCCTGGGCGGAGGCGTCGTCGGGCCCCTCCGCCCACAGATGGGTGACGGCCTCGGCGGGGTCGGGCAGCACCATCACCCACCGCCCGTCGGCCTCGACCACCCGCACTCCGTCGGTGGTGTCCACGGACCGGCTGCCGGCCGCCTCCACCACCCGGCGCATCACGAGGCCCTTCACGGCCCACGGGGTGGCGATGTCCTTCCTCAGGACATGCGCCCGCGGGATCCGGGCGTCGATCTGGCTCAGCGTGAGCTGCGTCCGCGCGACGAGGCCGATCAGCCGCACGAAGGCGGCGGCCCCGTCGAAGACGCTGCTGAACTCGGGCACGATGAACCCGCCGCGCCCGTCACCGCCGAAGATCGTCGACTCCTCGCGCCCGACCCGCGTGAGGTCGTCGGGCGAGGTGGTCGTCCACTCGACCTGGGTGCCGTGGTACGCGGCGACCTGCTCGGCGATACGGGTCGTGGTGACCGGCAGCGCGACCCGCCCGGACCGCCGCTCGGCCGCCACCAGGTCGAGCATCACCAGGAGCGCCCGGTCGTCCTCGATGATCCGCCCCCGCTCGTCCACGAGCGAGAGCCGCTCGCCGACGGGGTCGAACCGCACGCCGAACGCGGCCCGCGCCGAGGCCACGATCTCCCCGAGCCGCACCAGCCCGGCCCGCCGGCTCTCGGCGGACTCGGTTGGCCGGGATTCGTCGAGCCCGGGGTTGATGGTGAGCGAGTCGACCTGGAGCCGCCCGAGCAGACTGGGCAGGACGAGCCCGGCGCTGCCGTTGGAGGCGTCCACGACGACCTTCAGACCCGCCTCGGCGATCCCCGTCGTGTCCACGTTCCGCAGCAGCGACCCGGTGTACGAGTCGAAGACGCTCGCCGGGAACGACAGGTCACCGATCTCCCCGGGGAACGCCCGCCGGTACTCCTGGCGCGCGAACACCCGGTCGAGCTTCCGCTGCCCGCCCTGCGAGAGGTCCGCTCCGCGTTCGTCGAAGAACATGATGTCCACGGAGTCGGGCACCCCGGGCGAGGTCCGCACCATGATCCCGCCGGCACTTCCCCGCGCGGTCTGCTGCCGTGCCACCGGCAGCGGTACGTTCTCCAGGTCCCGTACGTCGATGGCGCTGGCCTGCAGCGCCGAGATCACCGCCCGCTTCAGCGCCCGGGCGCCCCGGGAGTGATCGCGCGCGGTGGTGACGGTCGATCCCTTCTTCAGGGTCGTCGCGTACGCCCCCGCCAGCCGTACGGCCAGCTCGGGGGTGATCTCGACGTTCAGGATTCCGGAGACCCCGCGGGCACCGAAGAGATGGGCCTGACCACGGGACTCCCAGATGACGGAGGTGTTGACGAAGGCGCCCGCCTCGATGGTCTTGAAGGGGTAGACGCGCACGTTCCCCTGCACGATCGATTCTTCGCCAACGAGGCACTCGTCGCCGATGACGGCCCCGTCCTCGATCCGGGCGGCCCGCATGATGTCGGTGTTCTTCCCGATCACACAGCCGCGCAGATTGCTCTGCTGCCCGATGTAGACGTTGTCGTGGACGACCGCCTTGTGCAGGAAGGCGCCGCTCTTGACGACCACGTTGGAGCCGATGACGGTGTGCTCGCGGATCTCGGCGCCGGCCTCGACCTTGGCGTAGTCACCGATGTAGAGCGGCCCGCGCAGCTCCGCCTCGGGGTGCACCTCGGCGCCTTCGGCGACCCAGACCCCGGGCGAGATCTCGAAGCCGTCGATGTCGACCTGGACCTTGCCCTCCAGGACGTCCGCCTGGGCCTTCACATAGCTCTCGTGAGTGCCGACGTCCTCCCAGTAGCCCTCGGCGACATAGCCGAAGATCGGCTTGCCCTCCTTCATGAGCTGCGGGAAGACATCACCCGACCAGTCGACCGGAACATCCGCTTCGACATAGTCGAAGACCTCGGGCTCCATCACGTAGATGCCCGTGTTCACGGTGTCCGAGAAGACCTGCCCCCAGGTGGGTTTCTCCAGGAACCGCTCGACCTTGCCCTCTTCGTCGACGATCGTGATCCCGAATTCCAGCGGATTGGGCACCCGGGTCAGACAGACCGTGACGAGGGCGCCCTTCTCCTTGTGGAAGGCGATGAGATCGGAGAGGTCGAAATCGGTGAGGGCGTCACCCGAGATGACGAGAAAAGCGTCGTCCTTCAACGCTTCCTCGGCGTTCTTCACACTTCCCGCTGTACCGAGTGGCTTTTCCTCGTTGGCATACGTGAGCTCCATCCCCAGCTCTTCTCCGTCGCCGAAGTAGTTCCTGACGAGAGAGGCGAGAAACTGCACGGTGACGACGGTCTCGTTGAGACCGTGCCTCTTGAGCAGTCGTAGGACGTGCTCCATGATCGGCCGGTTCACCACCGGCAGCAGAGGCTTGGGCATGCTCGAGGTCATGGGGCGAAGGCGGGTTCCTTCGCCACCGGCCATCACGACGGCCTTCATGTCGGAAGCGTCCTCCTTGAAGAGACGACGGTCCTGCCGACTTCACCTGTCTGCTGAGAAACCCTCGGACGTCCTCGTTGTTGCCGGCGACGCTGCTCGACACAGGACAGACGGGCTCAATCGGCCGCGGTATCCGCCTTCACGAGTCGACGGACCTGGACCACGTAGAGGATCCCTGCCCACCAATACAGAGTTGTACCCCATCCGGCGAAGGCCCACCCGAAAACTTCAGCGAGTGACGAAAGCCAGCCCGTTCCGTCACTGAGAAGCAGCAACGGGAACGCGTACATCAAGTTGAAAGTCGCAGCTTTCCCGAGGAAGTTCACCTGCGGCGGCGGGTACCCGTGCCGGCGGAGGATTCCCACCATCACGAGCAGCATGGCCTCGCGCGCCAGGAGAGCGGCGGTCAGCCACAACGGCAGGATCTCCCGCCAGGTGAGCCCGACGAGAGTGGACAGGATGTACAGACGGTCGGCGGCGGGGTCGAGCAGCCGGCCGAGGCTGCTGATCTGGTTCCAGCGCCGGGCGAGTTTGCCGTCGAGATAGTCGCTGACACCGCTGAGCATCAGCACGAGCAGGGCCCAGCCATCACTGTTGGGACCGCCGAACACAGGTCGGAGAATCAGCCACAGGAACAGCGGCACACCCACGAGCCGAGCCATGCTCAGGATATTGGGGATGGTGAGGACCCGGTCGGTCTGAACGCGAGTCTCCTGGACCTCCACCCGGGGGCCTCCTGCTGGGAACGTACGGACGATGCCCCCCGACCTTACCCTCAGCCACAACACCGCCGCGCACAGGGGGCACCGTCGGGCAGCAGAACGCAAAAATGCCTCAACCCCCGGACAAGGTCTGGGGGTTGAGGCTAATGATTGTTCGGCGGCGTCCTACTCTCCCACAGGGTCCCCCCTGCAGTACCATCGGCGCTGAAAGGCTTAGCTTCCGGGTTCGGAATGTAACCGGGCGTTTCCCTAACGCTATGACCACCGAAACTCTATGAAGTTTACGAACCGCCGCACCCCGCAGGGGGCGTGTTCGTTGCTTCAGAACTAACACAGTGGACGCGAGCAACTGAGGACAAGCCCTCGGCCTATTAGTACCGGTCAGCTCCACCCATTACTGGGCTTCCACAT